>JAHIRQ010000038.1 GCA_018818645.1 Bacillota bacterium | reverse complement strand
TTAGGCACGCCGCCAGCGTTCATCCTGAGCCAGGATCAAACTCTCCATAAATTATGTTTTGTTTGTTAATAGCTCTTTTTGTTTTTTTGTTACTTTTGATACACTCATCATCATTCAGTTTTCAAAGACCTTCTTTGCATGTCTCACATGACGTGCTTAATCATTCTATCATTATAAAACAACCTTGTCAATATCTTTAGGAGAGTTTTTGTTCTCTTTTATACAAGGTCTATTATATAGAGTGGTGGAGGGGGGCAGATTCGAACTGCCGAACCCGTAGGGAGTAGATTTACAGTCTACCGCGTTTAGCCACTTCGCTACCCCTCCATTTTTGGCTTGCTTTTATATTCTATCTTATCGTTTTAAAAAAAGCAACCACTTTTCTCTTAAAATCAACTTTTTCTGATATAAATAGCGCGACAATTATAATAAAAGGCTAATTCTGGTATATAGTTGATAATTTCTACATACTTTTTTAGCCTTATCCTAAGTTAAATTACAGTTTTAAGACTTATTTTTATCCTCTTTTGGGGTTTTGACTTTCTTATCTAATTCTATTTTAAAAACCATTATCTCTCTATTGCATTTGATGCATTTTATCTTGATTTCAGCACCAGTTCGAAGTACTTCCCATTCATCTGATCCGCAAACGTGCTTTTTTTTAGTTTGAATGTGATCACCAATGTTATACTTCATTTCTTGAGTAGCCTTTCAATCGTTTCCAAAACTTTCTCTTCTTTACAGTAGATGACAATTTTTTTATCATCAATTCTGACTTTCTGACCAAAAATTGATGTTAATTGTTTTTCTTGTTCGTTATATTTTGGAAGTACTAATCTTTTTATTTTATTCGTTTTCTCTTCTGTAGTGGTTAACTCCTCAACTTGTCTAACACTTAACTGTTTTTCAACAATTGAATGTGCCAACTTTATCACTTTTTTGGAGTCCTCTAGTTTACTTAAAGCACGTGCATGTCCCATACTAATGTGACCAGTTAATAACATTTGTTGCACTTCATGGGGTAAATTTAATAATCCCAGTGTGTTTGTAACATGTGATCTGCTTTTCCCAACTTTTGCAGCTAATTCAGTTTGAGTTAATTTGAGGTTATTCATCACTATTTTATATGCTTCGGCTTCTTCAATGGGTGTTAGATTTTCCCTCTGAAGATTTTCCGCGAGAGCAATCTCTGCAACTTTGGCTTCCTCATATTGTCTTACGATAGAAGGGATAGTTTTTAATCCTACTTTTTGAGCTGCTCGAAATCTTCTTTCGCCTGATACAATAATATACCCTTGTTTGACTTTTTTTAGTATGATTGGCTGAAACACGCCATGTTCTTTTATAGATTGTGCTAGTTCATTGATTTTCTCTTCATCAAATATGCGACGTGGTTGAAATGGATTCGGTTTTATCGAAACTAAAGAAATATCTTCAATAATTTCTCCTTCTAAAACTTCGTCAACATGATGTTCACTTAGTAAATCAGAAAACGTTCTTGCTTTTTTTTCATCGCTCATTTTTAATCACAATCTCCTTTGCTAACGATTTATACAACTTAGCTGCTGGTGACTTGGGTGCAAATGTAAGTACAGGTAATCCATAAGTTGGTGCTACTTGAGCAGCTACATTGCTTGTTATGATTGTATCGAAAACCCCTTCTTTAAAGTAATCCTTGATTTCATGAACGATTTCCCATCCAGCTTTTGTTCTTTTATCTAGCATGGTAAGGAGAACTCCTTCAATTTCAAGCATTTTATTATTAACCTTTTGCTTTTTTTGGACAATTCGAATTGTGTTAAGTAGTTGTGTTAAGCCATCTATAGCGAGAAATTGACACTGTACAGGAATTAAAACAGAATTTGAGGCATATAGTGCACTTAACGTCAAAAGCCCTAGTGAAGGCGGGCAATCAATGATAATAAAGTCATATTCATCAACAATTTGGTTTAATTTATGACTGAGTATGTATTCTCTATCTTCATGATCTAATTTAACCTCTATATGAGCTAATTCAATTGTAGCAGGAATGACATCAAGATTGATTTCATGCAAATGTATAACTGTCTCATGTATGGTTTTGTTACCCAGTAAGACATCAAAAATTGTTGAGTAAAGCATACTTCTATTGATACCTAAACTCGTGGTTGTACTTGCTTGTGGATCGAAATCTACGAGCAAAACCCGTTTATTGTGTTCAGCAAGAGCTGCAGAAAGATTAACACTGGTTGTCGTTTTACCAACTCCACCTTTTTGATTGGATACAGCTATGATCTTTCCCATTTTCTCTCCTATTCTAGTACTTTATAACGGTTTCTTTGTCATCATGACGAATGATCTTGGATAACCTTTGACTTGCTTAATCTTTTTTATAACAATATGTACTCTATGACCAAAGCTAAATGGAAGTTCAAAAGACTTTACATCGATGACTTCACCACCAAGTATTTTAATCCCATTCAATGATTGTTTTAACTCTTCTTCATAATTTTGTGCCTTGAGTCCTATAAAATAACCGCTGTTCTTAACCATCGGCAAGCCCATTTCGGTTATCAACGACATGTGTCCTAATGCTCTAGCAGTAACCAAATCAAACTTATTTTGATTCAGTAATGCATAAGATTCAACACGATCATGAACCAAATCAACATCAATAAATTTTAGTTTTTCCATTAGATTTTTCAAAAATATAATTCTTTTATTCAATGAATCTACAATGGCTATTTTCAAATAAGGAAACATTATTTTCAAGGGAATACTAGGAAATCCTGCTCCAGAACCCATATCGCAAATTGTTTGAATTTGGTCAAAATTAATTGTTTTTGCTAAAGTAAGTGAATCATAAAAATGTTTATAGTAAACTTCGATTTCATCCACAATTCTCGTTAGATTGGTAATTTTATTGTATTCGATTAGATATTGATAGTATACATCAAACATTTTTTGCTGTTCAAGTGTAAGTTGAATATTCAGCAGTTTTTCAATATCATCTTTAAACATCATGATTAAAACTCCCCGATTCTAAATAAACAAGTAGTACTGAAATATCAGCAGGATTAACGCCTGATATTCTTGATGCTTGTCCTAAAGTCTTTGGTCTAATCTTATTCAATTTTTCTCTACTTTCAGATGAGATATTTCGTATCACATTATAATTGATAATATCTGGTATGATTTTGTCTTCAAGTCGTAGCATCTTATCCGCTTCTCTAATTGCCTTTTGGATATACCCTTCATACTTAACTTTGATTTCTAATTGTTCCATTGCATCATCATTAAATTGGTGTTCTAAAAAGTGTTTGATAACATCTTTATTTATCTCTGGTCTTTTTAATAAGTCAGCAAGACTAATTGCTTCATATATAGGTGCCGAGTTGATAGTCGCTAAATACGCATTATTATCTGGTGTAGGCATAACTCTACACTTACTGACATAATCAAAAAGTTCGTTATATTGTTGTTTTTTATCGACATACTTTTGATATGTTTCGTCATTTACTAAGCCTATTTTGTAGCCATAATCTCTAAGTCTAAGGTCTGCATTATCATGTCTAAGCAGTAGTCTGTGTTCTGCTCTAGATGTTAGCAAGCGATAGGGTTCTACCGTACCTTTTGTAACTAGATCATCAATCAATACTCCAATATAAGCCTCATGGCGATGTAAAATCAAGGGATTGTCACCTTTTATCTTTAGAGCAGCATTAATTCCTGCCATAAGTCCTTGACCGGCAGCTTCTTCATAACCACTGGTTCCATTAATCTGACCAGCACAATATAAATTCTTAATTTTCTTAGTTTCGAGGGTAGGAAATAATTGAATAGGGTTGATTGCATCATACTCAATAGCATATGCATATCTAATAATTTTTACATTCTCTAATCCAGGTATGGTTTTGATCATTTCTTCTTGAACGTGTCTTGGAAGACTTGTTGAAAATCCTTGAACATACATTTCGTCAAGCTCCATACTCTCTGGTTCAATAAAAATTTGATGTCTTTCCTTGTCAAAAAATCTAACTACCTTATCTTCAATAGATGGACAATATCTTGGCCCTACTCCTTCGACAATTCCACCATACATTGCTGATTCATCTAAATTTAAAGTAATAATTCGATGTGTTTCTTGGGATGTGTGTGTTAGATAACAAAATTCATGTGGGTTTTCATCGTAATATCTACCATCTAAACTAAATGTTTGTTCTTCATTATCACCTGGTTGAATTAACATTTTTGAATAGTCAATGCTATCTCTAGCTACTCTTGGTGGTGTACCAGTTTTAAGGCGAACAACATCAAACCCCAGTTCCTTCAATTGCTTACTAATTCCAAATGTTGTTGGTTCTCCATGAGGACCGCCAGTTGTTTTTTCTTTACCAATTAATATTTTACTACTCAGATAAGTTCCTGTAGTTAAAATAACAGTTTTTGCGTATATTTCTTTCCCATCGGAAAGTATAATTCCTTTAATTTCATTATCTTCAACAATCATACGATCAACTAGCGCTTCAACAAGTGTTAAGTTTTTTGTTTCTTGCAAAACCCTTAACATAATTTTTGGATATTTTATTTTGTCAATTTGTGCACGAAGTGCACGAACTGCAGGGCCTTTAGATGCATTGAGCATTTTGATCTGTATTTGTCCTTCATCAGCACTTTTTGCCATTTGTCCACCTAAAGCATCAATCTCGCGAACAACAATTCCTTTAGCAGGTCCCCCAATCGATGGATTACAAGGTAAAGAAGCAACCTTCGAAAGGTTGCCTGTAACTAATACTGTATTTAAATTCATTCGAGCCATAGCAAGTGCAGCTTCTATTCCAGCATGCCCTCCACCAACGACAATTCCATCATATGTCATTTAATCACTTCTTCTTTTTAGATAACCTTTTTCAAAAAGTACTCAGCAACCTTTTCCTTATTAAAGTTAAAGTGCTCAAGTGCTTGTTCTAGTGGTGCACTTACACCAAATGTGTCTATTCCATAAACAAATTGTGTATATTTATACCATGAAAGACTGCTTCCCATCTCAATAGCAAGGGTCTTTACACTCTTTGGTAAAATTTCTTTTTTATACTTTAATGTTTGTTTCTCAAATAAATAATGTGAAGGCATACTGACTACACGAACATGTTTACCTTGTTCTTTAAGTAGTTGTTGTGTTTCAACTGCTAGACCAACTTCTGAACCAGCGGCTAAAAGAATTCCATCCAATTTTCCTTCTTCCATAGATACAACATATGCTCCCTTGATCACTCCCTCATACGAAGTTGTATTCAAATTATTCACATTTTGTCTTGTCAAAATGATAGAAGTTGGAGTGTTTGTCGATTCAACTGCAATTTTCCAAGCAGCTAATGTTTCATTTGCATCTGCAGGACGAATCACATTCAATTGAGGGATTGCTCTCAATCCAGCAAGTTGCTCAATTGGTTGATGTGTTGGTCCATCTTCACCCACTGCTATTGTATCATGTGAAAATACAAAGATAGATGGTATTTGCATGATTGCAGCAAGTCTAATTGCAGGCTTCATGTAATCACTGAAAACAAAGAATGCCCCACCAAATACTTTCAAACCACCATGTAAAGTCATACCGTTTACAATCGCGCCCATCGCATGTTCTCTAACACCAAAATTTATATTTCTTGCTAGTCTATTATCCTTATTATAATGACCATCTGCACCTTTAGCTTTTGTTGAAGCTGTAAGATCTGCAGACCCACCTATTATATTTAAATGCTTCTCTGATAATTTATTCAACACTTTACCGCTAATATTTCTTGTTGCATCTTTGCTAGCTGATACTTCTGAAGCAAAATCTTCTAAATTTACATAGATTTTATTTTCTATAAATTTAGTAAATAAAACATATTCATGAGGGTATTGCGCTTGATAAGACTTCAATAACTCATTCCATTTTTTATGAGCACGTTGTCCTCGTAGTGTAACTTTTTTTCTATAGTGTTCATATATTTCAGTTGGAATTTCAAAGGGTTTATATTCCCAGTTTAAGTTTTTTCTTAATTCATCTGCTTCAGCAAAACCAATTGGAGCACCATGAACCTTGCTAGTTCCTGCAAGTGATGTACCATAACCAATCGTAGTTTTAACTTCAATGATTGTTGGTTTATTTAATTCTTTCTTAGCTTTGACAATCGCTTTTTGAATTGAAGACAAATCATTCCCATCAACCACATTTAAGTATTGCCATCCCATAGCTTCAAACTTATTTTTGTGATTTTCACTATAAGCCATTGAAACTTTTCCGTCTAATTGAATATCATTGGAATCAAATAAGACAACAAGTTTACCTAAACCGAGATGTCCAGCTAGACTAATAGATTCAAGAGCGACACCTTCTTGAAGATCACCATCACCACATATAACATATGTAAAATGATCAATGATATTGAATCCATCTTTGTTAAATCTTGCTGCAAGATGAGTTTCTGCAATAGCCATACCAACCGCATTAGAAATCCCTTGTCCAAGTGGACCACTGGTTGTTTCTACACCATCAGTATGCCCATATTCTGGATGCCCTGGAGTATTTCCAATTTGTCTGAATCGCTTTAAATCTTCCATTGAGATTTTATAACCTGATAAATGATTTAAGGCATATAACAGCATGGATCCGTGACCCGCTGATAAAATAAAACGGTCTCTATTGATCCATTTTGAATCTTTAACATCTACATTTAAATGCTCAGTAAATAGTTTATATGCCATCGGAGCAGACCCAAGTACAATACCGGGATGCCCACTATTTGCAACATTGATAGCATCTACTCCTAAGAAGCGTATCGCATTAATTGCTTTCTTTTCCATCTTTATCCTCACTATTATTTTCGCTTGTATTATTATCTTCAGTAATTTCTTCTTGATTAACAACTGGTTCTTCATTAAATTTAAAGTATTCTTGATAATGATCTTCTTGTGATTTAACAAGTCCATCAAAACGTTCGTTTCCTAAAAATTCTCTAATTTGATCTTGCGCTACTTTATTCTCTTCACGAACCTTTTTGTTGACCAAACGTCCTTGAATCATATTGCTAAATACCACCAACACAATCATACCTAGTAAAATTGGTAGGGTTTGCTCAGGAAAAACAATGGTTGCAACACCAGCAACAATAATATATAAGAAAAATGTTGGTATAATAAACCACATGTTAATCTTTTTGCTCATAGATCCAACTCTTTCCAAAAAGTTTAACCAAATTAAGTTAACCTCTGGTTGATAGAAGTCATTTAATGCCTCATAATATTTAGCTTCAATAAGAACTTTGTAGTTATTCCCATCTGATGTCCAGATTGCAAATCTTCCTCGAGATGCAAATTGGAATAAAAAAGGTGTATCGTTCATGTAATGAAATTCAATAATTTTTCCGTTCGCATTTTGAGTTTCAAAAGGCTCTCCAGTTAGTTGTTTATATACCTTGGGATTTAGTTTCATAAGTCATTCCTCCATTATTTTTATTATATCATCATATAATATTATACACGATGTTTATGTGAAATCACACATACAAACAAAATCCCCATCAAGCATCATCACCCACATAATAGAAATGCTTATGGCTGCTTCAATCAAGACCTGACCAGGTTCACAAGTTACTATTGAGTGATGATGCTTGATGGGGAATTTATTTTATTTTTCTCTAAGTTTTTTAAAGAATGATTTCAATAAATCTTGGCTTTCTTCGGCCATCAATCCTGAAACAACATGGATATGATGGTTAAACGGGGTTTCTAATAAATTCAATACACTCCCTACTGCACCTGCTTTTGGATCTTTAGTTCCATAATATAGGTTTTTGATGCGAGATTGAATCATCGCACCAGCACACATTTGACATGGTTCCATTGTAACATAAACATCACAATCTTCCAATCTCCAACTACCTATTTTTTTGGCCGCTTTCATCATTGCAAGAAATTCTGCATGGGCATGAAAGGATTGCATTTGTTCTCTTTTATTATATGCTCTAGCAATGATTTTATCCTGGTAAACTACAACTGCTCCAACAGGAACTTCATTTTCAAGTTCAGCTTTTCTAGCTTCCTTGAGTGCAGCTTTCATATATTTATAGTTTTTTGGGCTTTCCTGGGACTTCATGGTAATGTCTAGATCTTGGCTCATAAGATTCGTTCGCTCCCACTAAAATGATTGGATCATGATAATTTGCGGGTTTACCATTGATGATGCGTTGTGTTCTTGTAGCTGGCAATCCACTTTTTACACATATAGCTGTAAGTTTAGTTACAAACTCAGCTCTTGCTAGCAATTGAGGCATAGGACCAAATGGCTCACCTCTAAAATCGCTGTCTAATCCACCAACAATAACGCGAATTCCCTGATCTGCTAGATTTTCAGCAATTTCTATAATATCATTATCGAAGAATTGTACTTCATCGATGACAACTGCATTTGTATCATCCTTGATGTATTTCAAAATTTCAACACTTTTATCGATAATAATTGAGGGTTTTTTAGACAGATTGTGAGATACGATTTCTTCTAGTGCATATCTAGTGTCTATCTTAGGTTTGAATACTAAAACATTTTGTTTTGCATATTCTAGTCTTTTAATGCGTCGAATCAATTCTTCAGTTTTACCGGCAAACATCGGTCCACAAACAACTTCAATAAACCCGTTTTTATAAGTATGATACATTGCAAAATCCCCTTTATTATGCATTTTTTTAATAAAAAACGTGACGATTGATCACGTTATTTGTTGTGTTACTTCTTCTCGTTCATGCCGTAACGCTTATTGAATTTTTCAACACGTCCAGCTGCTTGAATAAATGTTTGTTGTCCTGTGTAGAATGGGTGACAATTTGAACATGTATCAATACGGAAATTATTCGCAGTAGTACCTACTTCAAATTCATGACCACATGTTGCACATTTTACTTTAGATACGTTATATTTTGGGTGAATTCCTGGTTTCATTTTCTTTTCTCCTTCCGCCATGACAAGAAGTCATAGTAAGTTTAGCGCATTCATTATATCATTCAATATTTCATTAATCAAGAGAAATCAACGTATTTTTGATTTTAATTCTCAAACTCATTATGCCATGTCTGCCAAATAACTAAAAATCTTTGAGTTATCAATCCTGTAACGACACCTGCAGGTATACTTAATACGAGCATAATAGGGAGGTAGAAAATAACAGCACTGCTACCTATAACAAATATCCCAGCAATAATTTGCCCTATACAATGGAAAATAGAGCCAATCACACTTACACCTAACACCCCAAAAAGGTTTGTTTTCTTAAAGAAGCCCATTGCAAATGTAGCAAAAATTGCCCCACTAAAACTCATATAAAATACCGGTCCTAACAGCTTTCCTGTTAAAAGTGAGACTAGAAGTACTCTAAGTATAGTAATGGTCGCGCTATCCTTAAAAGAATACACATATAAAATGATCAGTGTAACAATATTCGCGAACCCCAATTTAGCCCCCGGAACAGGGATAACCGGTACGAGAGATTCAATTATATTCAGCACTATTGCTATCGCAAGGAAATTGGCTAGCAAAGTCATTTTACGCGTTTTTCTCATGAATGTTTAGACAGTAAAGTCCACTTCGCTAGAATCAAATTCAACGCGAATTCGATTGGGTAAACAGATGAGTGGTTTTCCAGTCGATACTCCTTCTCTACTACATATATTATTTGGTGATTGTTCTTGAATAATTTCAACGGACGGCTTGCTATTTGCAGTTCCGAATTCATATTTTATGACGACTATTTGACGAATTCCGTTCAACTCATAATCACCTAAAAGTGTAATGGTTTGAGCCTCTTCATCAATGATTGGATAATTTTGATCATACCCATCAGGTACATTTTGAATATAGTTCTTAATCACCCTATAATTTACAAAATCAATGGTAACAATCGGTTCAGTTGAAGTGCCGTAATAGACTTGTGCTTGAGCTGCGTCCTCAGTAAACATAAAGAGCTTAAATGAGATATAGATTGCTCCAACTAAAATAACAAGAATAGTAATTAAGATGAAATCTCTTTTGTTTTTAAATCGTTTAGTCTCCATGGTTTAGTACCCCACAAATATAGTATCTAGTAAATGCGTGGTGATTGTTCCATCATAATTGTATAAAATGACTTCGATACCCAATTCTTCTTGATGAATAGCTAACCATGATGTTATTGTTTCAGGTGACATTGAAAAAAATGCTGTTGATAATGCATCCAGTAGACCAGCATCATTTCCAATCATTGTCAGTGAGTGATAATAATGCATCGAATACTTAGTCAGTGGCGATACGATATGATGATATCTAAGCCCGTTGTAGGTTGCATATTGAACATTATTCCCACTAGTTGCTATTGCTTGATCTCTAAGTTCTATTAATCCAAAGTATTCATTATCAAAAAGTGGGTCTATGAGTTCTACATTCCATTGTTGATTCTTTCTTTCTGGATTACTATTCTTCCCAACAGCAATCGTTGAGCTACCTGCGTTTATTGCAAAATAAATGACATCATTTTCAATCAAATAATCTTTCACAATTTCTGTTGCATAGCCTTTAGCGATAGCACCAAGATCTAGTTGAACATCTATGTGATTGATGCGTACATAGTATTTCTCACTAGATTCAGAAAGTGTAAATGGATTTTCCTGAACTTCAATCAAACCAATTTCATCTTGAAGATCTTCAAAGACCGATTGGGGAATTACATAACCATCATCTCTAGATTCAGGATCAAGAATAACATCTTTCCATGCTTTAACGATTTTACCAATCGATATATCGAAATATCCGTCAGTTAATTCTTTAATTCTACTAGATTCATCTAGCATCATATACAACTCATAATCTATTTCAACATCTTGATTGATTTTTGAATTCAGTGTATATATATTTTCTAAATATGGTGAGTCCTCTTCAAGAGGCGCATAATTATCACTTAAGGAATGATACATCGCATAAACTTCTCCGATGTGTGCTTTTATCTCATTTGCCTGGTCTTGATTATTCGCCATATAATTGATTCTGATTTCCGAATCCATCTGAAAAAAGACAGCAGAAAACATTGAGCCCTCTTCTTTATCTGTACAAGCAGAAAGCAACATAATGAACATCATCAAAACTGGAAAAAAGAAAATCTTCTTCATGTCTAACACCTCGTCATTTTTACCTTTATATTATAGCATCTTAAGTAAAGAAAAGGACATAAAATGTCCTAAATCTTTATATCGACCTTTGATCCATCTGGATTTGGATGATCCTTTAAATACTCCAAAATTGGATTGAAATGCTTGTCAAGTTTACCTGGTTTGCAACGAGATACATTTTTAACCTCACCGTTGACAATACCTGTAGCAAATGCACGGCAACCTGGGGTTCCACATGCTCCACAATTGTAGTTTGGTAGCAACTTTTCAATATCATCAATTCTTGGATCTTCTTCTACAGTTAAATACTGATTCGCTAAAGATAGAATAATCCCTAATACAATCCCTAATAGACCAAGTACAATGAATGGATATAATATTTCAATCATAGTTTGACCTCCTTCAGGAATTCCAGTGTGTCAGAAAAGCCACAACTTTTTCCACTTCTTGAAGCACAGGATTCACAAGATTGTGCTTCTAAATATGCTTCCTTACAGCTTTCTGGAACTGCAACTTTATTATTTAAATACATTGTTCCTATGTATAATCCTATAAAACCGGATAATACAGCAATCATGATTAATATATCCATTAGATAATACCTGCCAATCCCATAAATGCCATCGCCATTAAGCTTGCAGTAACAAATGCTATAGGAAGACCTTTAAGTGCTTTTGGTACATTCGCTGAGTCTAATCTCATACGAATGGCAGTAAAAGTAATAATAATTAATGCATAGCCTAATCCTGAACCTAAAGCAAACATCATCGCTTCAGGATAAGATTGTGGAGTTGCAACGTTTGTAAGCGCTACACCTAAAACCGCACAGTTTGTAGCAATCAAAGGTAGATAAACACCAAGCGCTTTATATAAACTTTGGCTAAATCTTTTAATAACGAGTTCAGTAAGCTGTACAAGTGATGCAATAACTAAAATGAATGCAATTGTATCAATATATTTGATATTTAGAGGAATTAATACATACCAATAAAGTGGGAAAGTGATTAATGCAGCTAAGAAAATAACAACGATAACTGCCATCCCCATTCCTACAACTGATTTCATCTTTGTAGAAACACCAAAGAATGAGCATAAACCTAAGAACTGCATTAAGACGATGTTATTAACCAACATCGAGGAAATTAAAATTGCGAGTAAGTTCATTATTTTTTAACTCCCTTCTTTTGGTTTCTAGCAACAATGACAGCAAGAATTATACCAATGACTAGGAATGCTCCTGGAGGTTGAACTAGAACACCAAATGCATAAGGGCTTAATCCTAAACCTGCAAATACGGTATATTCAAATCCTAGTGGAAGTGTTTTTCCTAATACGATAGTTCCTGTTCCAAGAAATTCTCTAAAGAATCCAATCATCGTTAAAGCCAATGCGAATCCTAAAGCAACACCAATACCATCAATTGCGGCTGCTGGAACTTTATTTTTTGAAGCGAATGCTTCTGCTCTACCAAATACGACGCAGTTAACTGTAATTAATGCAATGAAGACCCCAAGTTCCTGTGCTAATGCTGGTGCAAATGCATCAACTAACATCTTTAGAATGGTAACTTCTGTTGCAATGATAATAACATATACTGGAATACGCACGGTGTTAGGGACTAATTTCCGAATTGATGAAACGGAAGTATTTGTCATTGTTAGAACAATCATGACTAGAATCCCCATTCCAAGCGCACCTTCAAATGAACGTGTAACTGCTAGTGCTGGACAAAGTCCAAGAGCCATTACAAAGATTCCATTTTCTTTCCAAATACCCTTAGTGAAGATATCCCATAACGACGGTTCTTTTTCTTCAGCAACTATCTTTTTAGCTACTGGAGCCTTTTTAGTTTCTGTCATCCTAAGTTCACCTCACTTAAACTTGCTGATTGATTGTTATATGCATCAATTGCCATAGCAACAAGTGTTTTCACAAGACCTGTACTTTGTGATGCAGTAGCACCAGCTTCTAGGTCACCAACATTAACTACAGGTATTAACAATAGATAATCAAACGAAAATCCTTGGAAATACTCATAAACATAATCTTGAATACCACCAACATAAGTTGATGTCTGTTCAATCTTTAATGGCTGTACATAAACTTTATTATCTAGGTCAATTCCAACTAAAAGTTCGATATATCCAAATTCATCTGCTGGATTAAATTTATACCCATTTTTTGCCATAACTGTATAAACTGTACCAACCTTATCACCCTTCGCGTTATATGCAGTTTGCACCTTATGAACGATTGAGTAGAATCCAATAGTTGGAACATTTGTTATGATTTCTTCATCTTCTAAAGTAACCATTTGGTTAAATAATTTATCTTCTGCATCCTTTGGTATTGCATTTTGGTATGTAAAGAGAAACACTAAACTAATTACCAATAGAATCACTGCATTCATCATTAAGAATAAGTTTTGTTTTTTCATTCTATAACTCCTCCTAATGCTGTGAGTAATGTATCAATTAAATTCTTAGAGTTTGTTGCACCTGTAGCAAGATCTCCTTGACCACTAAATGACTCAATATTTGATCCTGTAATGGAGTTTGCATATGCGATGACTTTTGGATAGAATGCATTTGAGGTTGTATGTCCGTATTCATCCTTTGGTAAATCAATACCTAAGATTTCTCCGGTTGATGATATACCAACATACATATTGACTGTTCCTGCAGATCCCTGCTCAGAATTATATTCAGCAGTTCCTCTTAAATGATAATATGCACCAATAACTTCATCACTTGCATTTCTAACAATACTCTTTTCTAAAACTTGTGTTGTTGGAACAAAGGTTGCATCAATTTCCATTGAGTAACCTGCTCCAAACCATGCTTCATATGGATCAGCCGGAGCAACTACAACCAATGCGTGTGAAGTAGCAACATCAGCAAGTAATCCTTTTAAACTATTTAAACTTCCTGTTGCACCAGTTACGATGTCTCCTGATGGAGCAATGCTTGTAATTGGAGAACCAACATAAAGTGATAAATTCGTTCTGGTTCCATCCACTTGATATGTTTGATTAATATCAATAAAGTCTGCACCAAGAATTGTTCCTGTAGGTCCCACAGCAACTACTAGTCTCATGTATCCAAATTTATTTGTAGTATATGCAGTATAAATATATCCAACTACATTTGCACCTGCTTTAGCTTCAACTACAGTTAAAACTGTTTCAGGAAATTCTTCATTTACTATTTCAGTGAATGTTTCACCTGATGGTAAAACCAACTGATATGCTGCAGCTTGAGCCTTTAATATGTTGTTTTCAATAATTGGAGCAGTAATGGCGTTAACTGCACTAATCATAATTCCACAAACAATAGCAACTACTGCCAAAACAAAGGTGTAATGAACGATAGGTTTTTTCATCATACAGCACCTCCCACTCCAAAGAATACAACCAAGCCTAAAATCACAAGTAATACAACATAACTTGCAACGAACGCTGGTTTAATCTTATTGGTTGCCCATTTTGGATAATCAATTAATGGAACAAACATATTGGAGAATAACAATGCAAATGCAAATCCTTCAGGATATGCACCAAATAAACGAATCAATACAACCAATGCCCCAACCATCAAACCATATAACCAACGACCAGGTCTAGTGACTGGTGATGTGACTGGGTCAGTAATCATAAATACAACCCCAAACATCAATCCACCTGCAAATAATTGATACAATGTATAATCAAGTGCTTGTCCAGGATATAGTTTTAATCCTACTAAAAACATTAAGATCATAAAAGTTAGAGTTGATGAAAGCATCACTCTATAATCTGCAGAACGACGAATCAATAAATACGCAGCACCAATTAAAATTGCTGCAGCACTAATTTCACCCATCGCACCAGGAATATTTCCGAAGAATAGATCAGATATTGAATAGCTATTTAACGCACTTGGAAAAAGTAAACCACTTCTAAGTGTTGTTAACGCTGTTCCTCCAGCAACCATATCGACACCAACATAAGTTCCTGCAAACATGTTCGTTAGTGCTAAAGCAATAAAGATACGACCTGCTGCTGCAACATTAAATATATTAGAGCCTAACCCACCAAAAAGCATTTTAGCAATGATGATACCAAATGAAGCACCGGCAATAACCGCATAAATAGGCAATTTGCTTGGTACTAACATCGCGAAAATCACAGCACTTACTGCAGATGCAGTAATATTATTTATGGTGTAGTTTTCATATCTTGATTTTAATCTCTCAATCCATTTTTCACTCTTCGATGGCTTTTGCATCATTCCAAATGCAATTGCCTCTAAGCCAATCATGACCACTAAAGATACAAGAATACGAATAATCGCATCCCAACCAAAGCGATATATTGCAAACGCTACAACTGGAATTAACGCGATTAAGACATCAATCATCATGCGCTTTGTACTTACATCTTTACGAACATAGGGGCTCGTTTGTTTAACTGCTTGCATATTTTCCCTCCTATTTACTAGCAAAGCGTTTTCCGGAACGCATATACTCTGTCAAATGAATCTTTGATGGACAAACAAATGAACATAGTCCACACTCAATACACTTATTGACCTCTAACATTTTTAAAGCATCTTTATCTCTTACTTTATAAGCATTCATAATTTGAACTGGTTGAATTTCAACTGGACAAGAATAGACACATGAAGCACAATGAATACATGGCTCTTCTTTCTCAACATTTTCATTCATAACTATCAAGCTTGTTGTAGTGTGTGTCATCACAACATCATCACGCAAGATGTTAGTTCCCATCATTGGTCCACCTAGAATCATGACCTTTGATTTTTCTTCATCCTTATAGCCACCTGCAAGTTCAACTAAATCACTCACTAATGTACCGATACGTGTTCTAAAGTTTTTGTTATGAATCCCATCCCCACTAATTGTAAATAAACGTTCTAAGACTGGTAGTCTTTTTTTAACAGCGTTATAAATACTTTGTAAAGTGGAAACGTTAAAATTGAGAACCCCATACTTAGAAAGTAATTCACCCTGTGGTATTTTGATTCCTAAAGCATTCTTGATCATTGCAAGTTCCCATCCTTGTGGATAGAAATTCCCTACTTTGACAACATGGATATCATATTCGGTAAATTCTTGAAGAGCAAATTTAAGTCTCTCCTCAATTTCTTTATACTTTCTTTTAATTGCGATAATTCCTTTTGGTGCTCCAGATGCCTTCATTGCGTATACTAGACCTTTGATGACTTCTCTTGGGTTATTCATCATCAGTGAATAGTCAGCTATTAAATTAGGTTCACACTCAACACCATTAGCTATAACAACGTTAATTGTGTCTTTCGTTTCTAATTTAATATAGGTAGGAAATGCGCTTCCTCCTAAACCCACTAAACCAGCATCCTTAACTATTCCAATGAATTCTTCTTTTGTAAGAGCATCAATCTCTTCATCTGATCTTTCAGCAATAGATTCGTGAAGCGTATACTTTCTATCATTTTTTACGATTAAGCAGTCAACAACTTTTCCGCTTTGATCAATATGCTTTTCATAACCGACAACTTCACCACTCACTGTGGCGTGCATAGGTTGTTCAAAAAATGCACCTTTTCTTGTTCCTACAATTTCTCCAACATTGACGAATTGACCACCTCTAACGCAGGTTTCCCCTTCTGGGCAACGCGCACTCGTTACAGGATAGTAAACATAATCCGCGTCAAGATAATGAAGAATGGGTAATTCTTTTAAAGCTTTTTTGCCGTCTGGAATATTTTTTGTTTTTGCTATCATTTGTTATACTCCCTTCTTGTATAATGGATATTTTTTAGTAAGTTCTATGACTTCTTTATTAATTTCAGCTAATTTCTCAGGATTATTCTTATTTGCAAGAGCAGAATCAATCCATAAAGCAATCAATTTCATTTCATCTTCTTTAAACCCTCTAGTTGTCACAGCGGGAGTACCTAATCGAATTCCACTTGCATATGCTGGTTTCTCTTTATCAAAAGGCAAACCATTTTTATTGCAAGTAATACTGACCTTATGCAATAGTTTTTCTGCATCCAGTCCAGTAATATTATGTCTTTCTTTAACATCAACTAACATTAGATGATTGTCAGTTCCACCACTTACGACGCGGTATCCTAATTTTTTCATTTCATCTGCCAATGCTTTCGCATTATTGATGACTTGAGTTTGATATGTCTTGAACTCTGGTTGTAAAGCTTCATGAAATGCAACAGCCTTTGCTGCAATCACATGCATTAATGGGCCACCTTGCATACCAGGAAATACTGCTTTATCTATTTTTTTAGCTATTTCTTCATCATTTGTTAAAATAATTCCCCCACGTGGTCCTCTTAATGTTTTATGTGTTGTTGATGTAACAGCATGCGCATATGGAAGTGGTGACGGGTGAAGCCCTGCAGCGATTAGTCCTGCGATATGTGCCATATCAACGTGGAGGTAAGCTCCGACTTCATCTGCTATTTCTCTAAATCTTTTGAAATCTATGATTCTAGAATAAGCACTAGCTCCAGCAATAATTAATTTAGGTTGAACCTCTTTAGCGATTTCAAGCACCTTATCATAATCAATCAATTCAGTTTTAGGATCTACTCCATAAAATGCAGATTTATAAATCTTGCCTGAAAAGTTTAGATGAAAGCCATGGGTAAGATGTCCACCTTCAGCAAGTGACATTCCTAAAATGACATCTCCTGGGTTAAGCAAACCCATATAAACAGCCATATTTGCTTGAGATCCAGAATGTGGTTGAACATTAACAAATTTCGCATCAAATAATTTTTTTAATCTTTCAATTGCTAAGCTTTCAATTTCATCTGCAAATTCACAGCCTCCATAATATCTTTTTTTAGGATATCCTTCGGCATACTTATTCGTAAAAATTGAGCCCTGAGCATCCAATACCGCTTGTGAAACAAAGTTTTCAGAAGCAATCAGCTCGATGTGTTCTTCCTGTCTATTTTTTTCTTTCAGAATAATCTCATCGATGATTGGATCGATATTTATTAAATTCATTCTGTCCTC
The DNA here is from genome assembly GCA_018818645.1 of Bacillota bacterium. GTDB lineage: Bacteria > Bacillota_I > Bacilli_A > Acholeplasmatales > Acholeplasmataceae > Peloplasma. The sequence goes on along the minus strand of JAHIRQ010000038.1, from coordinate 7,255 downwards.
CTCGTTTATTCCTCGTATTATTATAACATAATAAGATGCAAATTAAAAGACAGATTTCATCAAATTGAACCCTGTCTTTAGTTAAGTTTTTCTGATTTCTTATCTATTTTTTATGAAGTTTATAATTAATCTTTTTAAAGGATAACATTATGATAAACTTCTTGTACATCATCAAGTTCATCTAACATTGATAAAAGTCTTTCGAATTTTTCTTGATCTTCTTCTAAATCTAGGGTTGTCTCCATGATTGGTAACCACATAATTTCATCTGTATCTAATTCTAGATCGGGCATTGTGTCAGATATAGCTGTTCTAATCAAATTATAGTCTGTATCAGCACCATAAATTGTAACCCCTGCTTCATCAGTTTCGATATCTGAAACATCTAAATCGTTATTGACAAGTATCTCTAAAACTTCGTCCTCTGTAACTCCAGGTAAAGTAAAGACGGCATTATGAGTAAACTGGTGCACGACTGAGCCTGAGATTCCTAGTTTTCCACCTGTTTTCGTGAAACAATTTCTAACTTCTGCAATGGTTCTATTGACATTATCAGATAAGCATTCGACAATAATCATCGAGCTTCCTGGACCAAAACCTTCATAGCGTATTGAAGTATATGTCTCATCTGAACCACCTTTTGCCTTGTCAATCGCTCTTTTGATGACATCGGAAGTAACCTGTTCTTTTTTCGCTTTTTCGATAATTCTCTTTAATGCTTGATTTGTATCTGGATCTGGAGATCCAGCCTTAGCTGCCATATATATCTCTTTTCCATATTTCGCGTATACTTTACTTTTTGCAGCAGCGGTTTTCCCCATTGCTACCTTTCTAACTTCAAATGCTCTTCCCATGATTTATTTTCTTCCTTTATTTACCAAATTTTTCTTCATATGTCTTAATGCTTTGGAGAATGATTTTTTTTGCAGCTTCTGCCCCTTCGATATCTAGAATATAGGTTTTCTTTCCTTCAAGTGATTTATAAACCTCAAAGAAATGTCCCATTTCAGTCAATAGATGCGCAGGCAACTCGCTAATATCTTTATACTGTGTAAGTGATGGGTCGCCAAATGGAATCGCGATAATTTTTTCATCGATTTCATCTGAATCAATCATTTTCATCACGCCGATTGGATAACATTGAACAAGACTTAACGGCTCAATATCCTCTTGACATAAAACTAAAACGTCAAGTGGGTCATTATCTCCTGCATAGGTTCTTGGAATGAATCCATAGTTTGCAGGATAATGCGTTGAAGTGAATAAAATACGATCTAAAATAATCATTCCTGTATCTTTATCAAGTTCATACTTTTTCTTACTGCCCTTAGAAATCTCGATGCATGCTATAAATTGATCAGGCTGTATTCTACTTTTATCAATATCGTGCCAAATGTTCATATAATCGGGCTCCTTTTTTTGCTCATTTCTATTTTATCATTTATGGATAAAAAAAACACCCAGAAAGTGGGCGTCTTCTCACGACACATATTAAAGGTATTTTTGATGCTACCTATCCCCTATGTGTTTTTTTTGTATTTAAGTACCTATATAAAAGGCTACGAAAAATCAAACAACCCCTACATGTTTAATGATCGTAGTCGCAATGTTTGGCATCACGGTAGAGACGTTATCTCCAAATCAGATAACCTATACGATAATTAAATACATTCCCATTATAGCAGTTGCTCAAGTTGTTTGTAAAGGAATTTTTAAGTTTTTTTATGTATCAAACTTTGATTAAAAAAATTATAAGTTTCCTGTATGTTTAAGATACAATTCGTAGGTATTTTCCAATAATGCATTGATTGTCATAGGCCCGACCCCTTTAGGTACAGGTGTTAAATATGAAGCAATCTCCTTGATTCCTTCAAAATCAACATCACCTACAAGCTTACCATCAACTCGGTTAACACCGACATCCACAACAACTGCACCTGGTTTCACCATATCTTTGGTTACAACCATTGGACGCCCAGCTGATACAACCAAAAGATCTGCTTGTCTCGTATGAAATGATAAATCTTTTGTTTTTGTGTGGCATACTGTGATGGTTGCTCCCGCATCCATTAAAAGTCTTGCGACAGGAAATCCAACAATGTTACTACGACCGATAATGACTGCATTCATTCCCGACACATTGATGTCATATGTTTCCAATAGTGACATAATCCCCTTTGGAGTTGCTGGTTTAATCGTTTGTTTCTTTTGATATAGATTTCCTTGATTGACAACATGAAAGCCGTCAGCATCTTTATCCTTTGATATTAAATCAATCAACATATTATCATTCAAATGCTTAGGTATAGGTAGTTGTAGCAAAATGCCATCAACTTGATCATCATTATTAAGCTTCATAATCAAATTGATTAAGTCTTTTTCCTCAACATTTTCATCCAAAGTATAAAGTTTATGGCTGATACCCACAAGCTCACATGCTTTTCCTTTGCCCTTAACATAAGAAAGACTAGCTGGATTATTTCCAACTAAAATTATGGATAAACTTGGTTTGCGATTCGTTTCTTTTACGACTTCATCAATTTTAGCTTTGAGAAGAAGATTTCGTTCGGTAGCAACTTTTAAGCCATCTAATAAAATCATACTCATCACTCCTTGTCAATCAAGTTACCATCACTGTCGATAAACATTGATAATGCTCTTGGGGTTTTGTTTAATCCTGGCATAACCATGATACCTTTAGTTAAAGCGACTAGGAATCCTGCACCTAAGGATGGTCTAATCTCTTGAATACTTAATGTAAACGGTTCAGGGAGACCAACAATTTTTGGATCTCCTGTTAAGGATAGTGGAGTTTTAGCCATACAAACTGGCAAATTCCAACCAAGATCTTTATAGGTTTCTAATTGAGCTAGAGCTTTCTTAGAGAACTCCACAGATTGAGCACCATAAATTTTAGTAGCAATTTTTTCAATTTTTACTTTAGGTAAATCTGAGTTATCATAAATGGGTTTGAAATTGGATCCTTTTTCTGCAAGATCAACAACGATGTTCGCAAGATCAACCATTCCCATTCCACCTTCAGCGAATCCTTTGCATAAAGCGATTGGATGATTATTTTCTTTCGCCCAATTCATGATATAATCAACTTCTTCTTTTGAGTCATTATAAAAATGATTGACTGCAATGACATATCTCATTCCAAAGTTTTGAACATTCGTTAAATGTTTTTCTAGTAAAGGTAGCCCTTTAATCATCGCATCTAAATCTGGTTTGCTAAAATCCTCTGCTTTTCCGTGTGATTTAAGTGCACGAAGTGTTGTGACTACTACAACTGCATCCACTTTCTTGCTTAGATATGGCATTTTTAAATCAAAGAATTTCTCCATCCCTAAGTCTGCACCAAAACCTGCTTCAGTAACTGTATATTCACCCAACTTAAGCGCGAGTTTAGTAGCAACGATTGAATTACATCCATGAGCAATATTTGCAAATGGACCTGCGTGTACAAATGTTGGTACACCATCTAGTGTTTGAACCAAATTTGGGTTCATCGCATTCTTAAGTAGTAAAGCCATTGCATCAGCTCCACCTAAATCCTTAACATAAACTGGTTTTTGTTCTTTATTATAACCAACTAAAACGAGGTTTAATCTCATCTTCAAATCATCTAAATCAGAGGATAATGCGAGGACTGCCATCACTTCGCTTGCAGCAGTGATAACGAAACCATCCTTTCGAATAGGTGTATCGATATCTCTTAAGCTACGGTCGTTCATATCCATGCAACGTTTCCACGTTACAGTTTCAATTTCAAGTTCATTTCCTTGAAATATATGATTATCAATAAGTGCAGATAAAAGATTGTTTGCAGCAGTGATTGCATGCATATCGCCTGTGAAATGTAGGTTGATATCATCTTGTGGAGTAACACTTGATAAACCACCACCAGTGGCTCCACCCTTAAGTCCAAAAACAGGTCCTAAACTTGGTTCACGAAGTGCAAGCACCGGCTTTTTACCAATATATTTCAAACCTTGACTAAGTCCAATAGATACTGTAGTCTTCCCTTCACCAGCTGGTGTCGGAGTAATCGCTGTGACAAGAATCAATTTGCCATCCTGATGATCCTTAAGTCTTCTTAAAACCTTTAAATCAATTTTGGCCTTATCAAAGCCATAGGGAATGCACTCTTCAGGAGCGACTCCCATTTTTTCGCATAGTAAAGCAATTTTTTCCATTTTCTTCTCCCTTGTATGTAATAAAAGCATCTCGTTCAAGATACTTTTATTATATCATAGTATTCATTTATGAAAAGGAAAATTGTGCTTGAGTATATGTTTAGCAAACTCAATTTTTTCTCGACTTGGTTCTTCAATATGTGACAAGGGATAGACTAATCCCATTTCTTTCCACTTGCTGATTCCATACTTGTGGTAAGGTAATACTTCGATATCTTTAATATTACTTAAGGTTTCAAGATAAGCACGTAGTTGATTCAAATCATCAATTCCATCTGTAATCGAAGGAACTAAAACATGTCTAATAATAACAGGGTTGGATAATTCATTTAAGTATTCTGCAAATTCTAGGACCTGTTTGTTTGAGCTACCAGTGAGTAGAATATGTTTTTCGTTGTTGATATGCTTAATGTCTAATAAAACTAGATCGGTATATTTCATTAATAATTGAAAATCACTAGATTGCTTGGCATTATAGCACGCTGCAGAGGTATCAAGACATGTATGAATCCCATGGGCTTTAGCCTCTTTAAATAAAGTGATTAAGAAATTCATTTGTAGAAGCGGTTCTCCACCACTAACAGTTATCCCGCCATTTTTATAGAAATGCTTATACTTTTTGTAGTCATCTAAAATATCTAATACTGACATTAACTTATTTTCTTTCGTACTCCAAGTATCTCGATTATGGCAATATTGACATTGAAAAGGGCATCCTTGTAAGAATAGTACATATCTGATTCCTGGACCGTCAAATGCACCTAAGGTTTCAATTGAATGCACATTTCCGTAAACCTCATTACATGTTTTCATGGAATGTTCTTGAAATCACTTCTTTTTTCTGTTCATTTGTCAGATTCGAGAAGTTTACCGCATATCCCGATACTCTGATAGTTAAATTTGGGTATTTTTCAGGATGATTGTATGCATCAATAAGCATATCACGGTTAAATATGTTAACGTTTAGGTGATATCCACCAGTCATGAAATATCCGTCTAAGATATTGACAAGATTTTCTACTTTGATATTTCCTTCGTAAGTAAATCCATCTGCTGATTCAAGTCCACTACTATTTCCAAGTGCTTGTGGAACAAGAGTGAATGTATTTGATATTCCGTCTTGACAGCTTTCACAAGGAATTTTCGAAACTGACATTAAAGATTTAAGAGCTCCTGATTTGTCTCTTCCATGCATTGGATTTGCTCCTGGTGCGAAAGCTTCACCTTTTTTTCTACCATCTGGAGTATTACCAGTTTTCTTTCCGTAAACCACATTCGATGTAATCGTTAGAATACTCATTGTAGGTATGGATTCTCGATATGTATACTGATTTTTAATCTTATCCATAAACTGTTCAACCACATGAACAGCCAATTGATCAACTCGATCATCATTATTGCCATAAAACGGGAAATCTCCAGTCGTTTCGAAATCTACAATCAAACCTTGTTCACTATAGATAGGTTTAACTTTTCCATATTTAATAGCTGATAATGAATCTGCAACTACAGAGAGTCCAGCAATGCCGGTTGCAAAATTTCTAACAACCTCTGCATCATGAAGTGCCATTTGTAGTCTTTCATAAGCATATTTATCATGCATATAATGTATGATATTGAGTGCGCTAACATAGGTTTTTGCTAACCAGTCTAGCATTTGATCAAACTTTTCCATGACGATATCGAAATCTAAATAATCTGTTTTTAACACTTCAGAAATTGGTCCTATTTGATCTCCAGTCAATTCATCTTTTCCACCATTAATGGCAAATAATAAAGCCTTTGCTAAATTAGCACGCGCTCCAAAAAATTGCATTTCTTTCCCTAGTGCCATTGGAGATACACAGCATGCAATTCCATAATCATCGGTATGATTTGGACGCATCTGTTCATCATTTTCATATTGAATCGAAGATGTATCAATTGAAACCTTTGCACAAAACTTTTTAAAGTTATGTGGTAGTTCCTCACTCCATAAAACTGTTAGGTTTGGTTCAGCTGAGGTTCCAAGATTGTATAGAGTTTGTAGGTAACGATATGTGTTTTTAGTCACCCATGATCTTCCATCATTATTCATGCCTGCTAAAGATTCAGTCACCCAGGTTGGATCACCAGTAAAAAGCTCGTTATATTCTGGAGTTCTCGCAAAGCGAACCATTCTAAGTTTCATAATAAAATGATCTATTAACTCTTGTGCTTCCATTTCATCAAGTAAACCATTTTGAAAATCTCTTTCGAAATAAATATCCAAAAATGTTGCTGTTCTACCTAGACTCATCGCAGCGCCATTTTGTTCTTTTACAGCTGCTAGATATGCAAAGTACAACCATTGAACAGCTTCTTTAGCATTAGATGCTGGTCTTGAGATATCAAAGCCGTAAGATTTTCCTAGTTCTTTAAGCATTTCTAATGCTACTATTTGCTCTTGAATTTCTTCACGTAGTCTAATGTTTTTCTCATTCATTGGATAGCTAAACTTTGTTTTCTCCACCTTTTTTTGTTCAATTAAAAAATTAACACCATAAAGAGCAACTCTTCTATAATCACCAATGATTCTACCTCTACCGTATCCATCAGGTAGACCAGTTACTATTCCAGAGCGTCTCGCTTTTCTAATGTCTGCGTTATAGACATCAAATACACCTTGATTGTGTGTTTTTCTATACTCTGTGAAAACATGCTTCAGTTCATCATCCACATGATATCCGTAGGATTCTGCAGCCTTGACAGCAACCTGAATACCTCCATATGGATGAAAGGCGCGTTTAAAAGGCTTATCAGTTTGTAAACCGACGATCTTTTCAATTTCTTTTTCCATATATCCTGGGCCATGAGAAGTAATAGATGCAACAACATGAGTATCTAATTCTATGACTCCGCCTTTATCCTTTTCTTCCTTCAAATAACCTTCAAACAATTGATTTAATTTTAAACTGTTCTCTGTTGGTCCAACTAAAAATGATGAACTCCCTTGATACTCAGTATAGTTCTTGTCAATAAAATCTCGGACATCGATTGATGACATCCATTTACCTTCTTTAAATCCGTTCCACGCA
>JAHIRQ010000037.1 GCA_018818645.1 Bacillota bacterium | reverse complement strand
CTAGTTTAAAGCTCATCATCAGCATAATAAATGAGAATAGGCTAAGTGACATTAGAATTACATATATAATAAATAATGGATTATACATCCATAGGAAGGTGTAAGACATATAGGTATATAAGAAATAACCTAGAGTTCCTAGCCATATATAAGTAGATCTTCTGGAATTTTTTAATGCATAAATAGAGGATGTGATAAGTAACGGAACTGCTAAGATCAAAGTAATAAAGTCAGATGCAAGACCTTGTGCAGCAACACTCACTGAATCTCTAAAATATATACCAATTCCATAAGTCTCAATGACATCTCCTCGAATGGATGTAAATAGTATCGTACCCATATCGCTAGATGAAAATAGCCCAACTAAAGAGGTGATGATTGACAAAAAAGAAATAATTAATGACATGTAAAACAACTTCTTCTTTTGAAGACTAAAAAATTGATTCATAATATTAACTCCTTTAAAATTTTAGATTCATGAATATGGATTGCTAATGAATGAAGTACATCACAAAAAGAGATGTATTCATCAAGATGTGTATGATTACTAAGTAAGGCAACATTTCTTTTTTCCGATCGAGAAGTAATCCTATAAATACTGCAAAAGGAAGAAACACTAAGCTTCTATAAATCAGATAAATCAAGTCAAAGCGAAACGGCATAAAGGCATGTTGAATACTTAGAAAAAGCACAGGCAAACCAATATATATGTACTTATTATAAGTTAAACTTTTAAGTTTTGGCAAGATGTAAAAGAAATAAAATGGTATCTCAACTAAACCTTGAAAGAGTGGGAAGATCATCAAATTGAAAAGCATAAACATATTAGGTATATCCCCAATTAAAAACGTAGTTCCAATCTCAGGGTCTTGATAAAATAGTAATGATAATAAAATGTTAGGCAGCATCGAAATGATAAGGATTGGAATGAATATTTTCAAAAAGTAGAATGTATTTTTTTTATTTACACCTTTATAAAGATGTAGATAATTACTCCCTTGTTTTTTAAACTGATATATCATCCATATCAATAAGGAAATATTGACTACTGTGAGTTGTGTTGCCCAGTAAAACCCAGATTGCTCAAATGCATGATCACTTCCAATAAGGATCAAATAGGTTATCCATTGTAAAACAAGCATAAAAGTAATTCTAATACTGATTTGAAAGCTTATACTTAGCTTTGATGGTTTCATTTCAATCCTCCTAAAGATACTTCTCTAATATGGGTAGCATCAAAGATAGAACTTCATCGAGATCAACATCAAATCTTTCAATAACGATGAATTGATTGACATCCTTTATACTACAGTTGTCTATATGTGCTTTCAATAAATCACTGACAGGACTTTCATATCTTTCAAATGCTCTAAGTGCGCTGTCAGTTTCTACGATATAGCTATATATCGCTTGAATGGATTGATCATCTTTATTGAAATAATGCTCAAGTTCTTTATCGGTAGGCCAAGAATTGTTGTTGTCCAAGGCAAACAAATGCATACTTTCACATTTTTTACCTGTCCAATCAACGGTGATTAGTGGTGTCATAACTTCATTCATCTTGAACAACTCCTTTCTTTTTTAATTAGTGTAAATCAAATAACGCTCTAAGCGTCTCATTAAACAATTCTGATTCATCAATCCATGGATTATGACCAGAGTGTTCAAAAAAGATTAATTCTTTATCCGGTGCATGAACAACTTCATAATATTCTTCTACTAAAAACACAGGTGCATTAATATCATATCTTCCATGTAGAAAATAGACTGGTATATCAAAATCATAATGTTCTTCTCTTAAGTTGGTTCCATATAATTGTTGATAGACATGTGAGAATGTATAGAGTAAACCTCTGGCAAAATTAACGGAATCCATCACACTATATTCAGGTGAAAATAATGTATCCAGTGTATCCCAGTCACTATGATTGATTTCTTCATTTCTTCCCATGTATTGATGAAGATACTGCAAATAGGTAGCAAGCTCCATGGTTACATTCTCACCATAAATAGGTGGAACTCCAATTTTTTCTAATGCATCAATTTGTCGTTGATCTCCTTTTTCAACAGCTATCTCCATTGCTAGATTATAACAAGCAATCTCGGTTTCAGTAAAATCAACCATTTGACCTGTTCCAATCAATGCATAGTAGTCTTCTGGATAAATATCTGCAAGTAAGACACCTAAATAACTACCCCATGACTCGCCAACAATATAGATTTTTTCTTGTTGAAATTTTTGTTTTAAATAAGTGGTTAAAGCATGTGCGTCCTCTACATAAACATCTACTGTAAGATCTTTATAATGTCTCGCATTATAGCTTTTCCCTACACCTGGCTGATCCCAATTAATAATTGTATATTCGTTTTCTAACTCTTTAAGAAATTCTCTAGTCGATGCCATTTGAGTTCCACCTGGACCTCCAGCAAGAAACAATATAACTGGATTTGATAAGTCTTCTCCTCTAATGCTAATATATTGAGTTGTTCCATTGAGTTCAACTGATTCAATTAAAGCGGTTTCACCATTATCAGGTGTATAGGTGAAAAACTCACTGAATTGAATTTGAAGACCTAATGCGATAGCTGCAAAACATAACCAGACAAATTGAGATCCTAAATATTTCTTGATCTTATAATTATTTTGATTGGTAATACTCATCAAAATCAAAATAAACAATGTAAGTAAAAGTGCAATGATTAACAGTGCAATTGATAACGTAAATAATGCCATAAACACCCATGATACGATGTATCCCTTTTGAAAGAATGTGAAATAGGTAATCATAAGAATCAAAACCCATAATACACAAACTGTAACAATCTTTTTTAAATTCTCCATTTTTTTAATTCCTCTCTCTTAATAAATAAGCGGTATAAATCTTTTTGTTTTCTTCATATAAGCACGGTATTCCTCACCAAATTCATTGATCATATCATTCTCTTCTTTTTTTGCAAGTCTAACATACATGTAAACAATCAAAGGAAATAAGATCAGCGTTGGAATGGTTGCCCAACCGAGTAACATACCAAAAGCAATCATAATAAGTCCTGCATACTGTGGATGTCTTATATATTTATAAATTCCAGATGAAACGATGTGTCCTGTGCCTTTAACGTGTTTCCAATAACCGTGATAAATTGCTTGCCATCCAAATATAATCATGATCAATCCAAGAATGGCAAATGCTATATTTAAATATAATCCAAGGTAACCAATATAATCGTAGAGTGTATGACCCCATAGAATACCTACTGGTAAGTATCTTCCGATGATTGAGCCAATCAAATACATCGAATAAGGTATCCCATGCATTTCAAATGCAAATGCTAATACGAATGCGAAATAAGTTGCTGCTGGTTTGCGTTGCATTTTTTGACGAAAAGGTAGAAATGCAAGTGCTATTCCATAAATGAAGACGAAGAATATAACTGCTCCCCATTGATGAAAGTGATCCATAAAGTTTTCCATATTGTAGTCTCCAATTTTTATATTTTCTTATGATTTGTCTTCTATAGTTATGTCTATAGTAGCAAATGCATTCTCGCCAACGATTTTAATTCTATATTTACCATCAGACATCGTTATGGTTGATGTTCCATTCAAAACTGTGATTTCATTTTGTGGATTGATTAAAACAACCTTGAATCTGCCTTTGTTAACATCCTGTGTAATCGTTATCGTTATTTCTTCGATATTCTCAAATGTATAAATCGTTTCTGTCCCATAAAAACCTTTGACTTCTAGGGAAGCTTCGTCCTCTAATACATCACCTATACGGTCTATAAAAGTATAGGTATCACCTTCTGTAACAATCTTTTCATTGTCATCATATATCTTTTTACTATCTGCCACATAAACACAACCAGATAGAATCAGTAAACTCAACATCCATATTGCGAAGATTCTTTTCATTCTATTACTTCCTTTTCTTTTTTAATCGTTAACAGGTACTGCTTGTTCAGTATAGTGAATGGTAAGGAACGTTATCCATTCATTATAGATAGCTTGCTCAGTCTTGCCGAACACCTCTTGATAATTCATGAAATGCATTAAACTCAGTACATAATCCCAACCGTAAGCTTCATCAATAAATCGAATGTAGGTGTAGGAAAAATCATATCCACCCATATTTGCGAATGCAATTGGGTTTGCTGTCTGCATTTGTTTCAACGAAGGAGTATCATTATAATAGTCAAGAAGATATCTAGGAGGATTTCCGTTTGTTAAATAAAGGGCAACTCCCTCGTTGATCCATAAGCTCATTTTGGGATTGATTTGATAGTTCATTGCATGAACCAATTCATGCAACGTTATTTCCACCATCGAATCATATGTAAATAAGAGTTTATCACTTGCTGGTGATGTTAGAATAACTTCATCTTTCACATTGTCACCAACATACCAATCTAAATCAATCCATTGAACAAACAAACCATATTTCTTTGTCTGAAATGTCTCTTTCTTATCATAAACATAGATATTGATTGGATGATCTAGCTCCACTTCAAGCTTTTCGCTAAGCTGTGTGATTTCTAATTCTGCACATGCAAATACATCATAAGCAGCTTCATTTTCTTTTTCATAGTAGACTTGCACAAATTCACCAACATATGACTCCATTCCTCTTTGTCTTAACGTCAAAGTTGGCATGATTGATATCGTAATCATTGTAATCAAAATGAATGCTATACCGAGTGCAACAAATTTAATCATAACTTTCTTCATTTTTTAAACCTCCCAAAAATATATTTCATTTTACACATTCATTATAGGAATCTATCCCACAAAAAGGACCTAACCGAAGTTAGGTATCTAGTTAGGTTATGACAACCCTACCTTGTTTTTATGACGAATTGCTATCTGAATAAGTTCTTTTGTCGAATGTTTGATTGAAATTGCATGCTTTGGGCAATTGGTTACGCATAAGCTACAATGTGTACAATCTAATTCATTTTTAACGATTGCCTTGTTATTTTTGATTTCAAATACATTCATAGGACAAATAGAAACACATTTTGCGCACCCCATACATTCTCTATGAACAAAAACATTTCTGCTCTTTGGTGTTTCATGCTCATTATAGACATATTGAGGTAGTACCTTCATCACAAACCGTTCCGCTTTCATCATGTCGGCTTCATGTGGTCTTCCTTTATTTCCACCATTAAAGATAACGAAAGGTCCAGTTCGATCATATCCCTTTGTCGAGAACTCACCACATAACTTCACACCTCTAAGACTCAACTTAGACTTGATTGTCTCATGATATTTACCCAGTTTAGGATTCCCACGTGTCGAAAATACAAAAACTCTTTGTTGATCATTAAGTCTTTCAGCAATCTCCATCAATTTAGGATGGTGTTCTCCAAAATAAATACCAGAGCCAAGTCCAATGACTTTATCTAATATGTTTCAGAAAACTCCCTCTTCAAAGTATTAAGTGGGAGATGAATGAAACCAACTTTTTTTCTTTAAAATATCTATAAATAAGTTAACTTTCTTATATCATTACATGATATAATATAAGTATAGAAATCGCGATATAAGGGGGTGGATGATGTGAGTGATACCATAAAAGGTTATGTCTATAGACTAAAACCTACTACCAAACAAATGAATCTCATCAACCAAACCTTT
>JAHIRQ010000036.1 GCA_018818645.1 Bacillota bacterium | reverse complement strand
TGAACTGGATACCAGACTTGGTGAAAAGGGTCTAGGCTTATCAGAGGGTCAAATACAGCGTCTAGCGATTGCTCGTGCATTACTGAAGAATGCTCCTATCATGTTGCTAGATGAAATCACCTCAGCACTAGATGCTGAAACCGAAAAAAAGATATTTTCAAACATAAAGGCTCTGACGAGCAAAACATGCTTTATTATCAGTCATCGAAAACTACCAGATGATTTAATTGATCAATCCATTGATTTATAATAGAAATGCACCTTAACGAATTGCTCATTAAGGTGCATTTTTTTACGCTTTCATCTGATTGAATAGTGGTGCTGATTTCTTCCAAATATAATAAACAATTGGAACTGCAAGTACTCCATTTAGTAGTACCATGATTAGCATCGAATTGGTTAGATTTATACTTGAACTCATGAAATAATAAAGTAATCCGTTTAAAGCGGTTAGTCCAAATGCACCAAAGATTGCTAGCATCGCACCTGCACTTTGCTTGATGACTTCGACTTCATTGATAAAATCAAACTTGGGTACCCATAGATTAATTGCAGCATCTAGTGTAGATATTAGCACACCGAAGGTTATAACTAAAAAGATGAGGATGAGTTGATTAACGATTCCGATTCTTAGTGAGAACCCAAATAATAGAATACTGACAATAGCAATTGGAACGATTAGTAATAAATTAAATAAAATCTTAGAAAACATCACAATTTCTGGTTTTACTGGAAGACTCTTAATAATCCAGAAGTTCTTCCCTTCTAGCGATAGACTAATAGCTGGTGTATAGGTCATCGCAACACTAAAGCCAACCAAACCCATAATCAGAATTTCAACATCTAATCCTACACCTATCATTTCTCCTAAAAAGCCTTCAATTTGTGAGGTATAAAACAAACTTGCTACAGAAAGCACTGTTAATAGTACTGGACCTAATCCAGCATTGACTGCATATAAAGTAATGCTGAAAAACTTTTTAAATTCCTTTTGAATGAGAGCGGTCATGATAGAACGCTCTTGATAGATAATTGCCTTTCCGTTTTTCTTGATGTTTGCTCGAATACCTCTTTGATTAGTTCTTTGTACAAATCCATGGATAAAATAAATGAATAGGAAAAATAAAATTCCGTTGGATCCAACCAAGAAGAGAAGGCTAAGTATATGTTGGTCATGTACTGCATTCATAAACCACTCAAATGGTGGATATGCATTTGATATTCCAGAAAATAAATCAATTTGACCAGTTAACGGATTGGTTTCAACATCATTAAACGAAAATGAAACCATAAAGATACCGATAAAGATTACAAACATTAAGATGATATTGATAATCTTTGATCTTCTAAATTTAGCTGTAATCATCGCAATAAATAAGGAGATGAGTGACATCACTAAGACAGGTACGAGTGGTAAAAATATGAATCCTATTAAGTAGAATAAAAATCCTAGAATAGAAAATCCATTCCAATAAAAATATGAAAATAGAATGGGTAATGTAAAGACAAAGCTCGATGCATATAAAACAATGAGTAACACTGTCATCTTCGCCCAAAGAATGGTTCTAGGATGTATTGGAAGTGGTGCTGTAATATCATAATCCTTATAGTAGAATATTGAGCCACTGGCTCTAAATAAAACGATAATGATGGATAGACTGAGTGAATAGATTGTTACAAAGCTCAATAGTATTTTGGTTTGACCCATTTGATCTAAAATCTTTCCTAGATCAAAAAACATATATCCTATCGCACCAATAAATACTACCAAGGAGTAGACGATAGCAAGTCCAATCAATATCGCTTTTACTTTAGACTTTTTTAAATCAAATCCCAATAGTCGCTTGAGGGAAAAACTTTCTTTAAGATATAGCTTTACTAAAGTGGTATACATTAGGCTTCACTTGCTATTTCCATAAATATATTTTCAAGCGACTTATTTAAAATAATATCTTGTGTCAAGCCTTGAGCAACTATCTTCCCTTGCTTGATAATGGCTACCTTATTGCATAGCTTTTCAACAACTTCTAAGACATGCGTTGAAAAGAATATAGCAGTACCGTTCTTACACATTTCCTTAAAGATTTCCTTTAATTGAAAGCTTGCCTTAGGATCTAATCCAACAAAGGGTTCATCAAGCAACATCAATTTGGGCTTATGTATTAATGCAGAGATAATCACAAGTTTTTGTTTCATCCCGTGTGAATAGGATGATATTGGATTTTGAAGAACATCAATGATTTCAAAAAGTGTTGCATATTGATCAATTTCTCTTTTTCTTGCATCTAGATCAATTTTGAAAACATCTGCGATAAACTCTAGATATTGTAGTCCTGTTAAGGATTCATAAATATCTGGATTATCTGGAATATAGGCAATCATCTTTTTGACTTCTAGAGGATCTTTTTGTATGGAAAGCTGATTGACTAATATTTCTCCGGAATCGAAATTAATGATTCCAGCAATTGATTTTAATAGTGTAGTTTTCCCCGCACCATTATGTCCAACAAAACCAAATAAATCTCCTTTTTCAATTGTTAGTGTGACAGAATCACAAGCTTTTTTGACTCCATCATAGCTTTTTGATACATTTTTAATCTGTAGCATTTTTTTCTCTCCTTTGAATATGAATTGTTCGTTATTAATCATATTTTACCACTAACTTAAAAAGAGGGTAAAAAAAATCATGATTGGTTCATAAATAGTGGACATCAAAAGATTATAGGTCTATAATAGAAATAAACAAAAACAAACGGAGGGTATAAAAAATGAAAAATAGTTCCGAATTTAGAGCGTTAGCACGTGCTCAGTTAAAACCCCGTCTTTGGTGGGTAGTCCTTGTTGTCTTTATTGTTGCTGCACTTCCTAGTGCATCTGCAGTTGCAGCTGTTGGATTTGTATTAGCTGGTCCGCTATTAGTGGGTCAATCTTATTATCTATTAGACATTATTGAAAATGATGCTAAGGGTGACAGACTTGAATGGTTATTTGAAGGCTTCAAAAAGAGTTTCTTAAATTCTTTCTTAGCTTGGCTTGTATCTTCAATATTCGTTTTCTTATGGTCACTTCTATTCATCATTCCTGGTATTATCAAAGCACTTGCTTATAGTATGGCACCTTACATCATCTCTGAGGAACCAAATATTGATGCACTAGCAGCAATCCAAAAAAGCCAAGATATGATGAAAGGAAACAAGATGAGATTGTTCTCATTATACTTAAGCTTTATTGGTTGGTTTATTCTTTGTATCTTTACATTCGGTATTGGATTTATCTTCTTAATGCCTTATGTTCAAATGAGTGTTGCAAACTTCTATTTAGATATTCGTGGAAAGAAAGTTGTCGTTGCACAAATCGTAGAATAATTCTTACTAAAGAAAACAAAAGGCCAAATTCAATTTGGCCTTTTTTCTTTACCAGAGATAATGCACTGGATTTTTAATATAGGTATTATAAATCTTTTCAACTTCATCCATCTGTTTTTGAGTGAGTGGTGGAAGCTCTGATGCCTTCACATTTTCAAGAATTTGTTCTGGTTTAGATGCTCCTGGAATTACAGTTGATACAGCATCAAACATTAAGATCCAACGTAGTGCAATTGCAGCAATGTTTTCTGTGTTGAAAACTTTTTTTAATTCTTGAACAGCCTTTAATCCTAAGTGATAATCGACACCAGAAAATGTTTCTCCTTTATCGAATTTTTCACCATTTCTATTGTAGGTTCGATGATCATTTTCTCCAAATTGAGTTCTAGCATGATATTTACCTGTTAAAAGTCCACTTGCAAGAGGAACTCTAACAATGACTCCAACATTTCTTTTCTTTGCCATTTCAAAAAATAATTCTGCTGGTTTTAAGCGAAACATATTAAATATGATTTCAATGGCTTCAACACCTTCATAGTCTAAAGCCTTCAATCCTTCTTCAATACGTTCGACACTGACTCCGTAATGCTTGATCAATCCATCTTTTTTAAAATCATCCATCCAGCTAAATACTTCTGGCATGTAATAAAGATCTGTTGGTGGACAATGGAGTAATACCATATCTAGTGCTTCTTGATCTAGGTTCTTTCTAGAATCATTAATATATTTCAGAAGAGCATGCTTGGTATATAAAGACTTTTCTTGTTTTGGAAGCTTTCTCCCTACTTTGGTAATTACAAATGGTTTATCCTTTAATGGTTTGATTTGTTCGCCAATTAAACGCTCACTTAATCCACCTTGATAGACATCCGCTGTATCAAAACAGTTAATGCCGTGATGAATTGCAGATTGCAAGGTTTCATGAGCAACTACACTGTTTACAGGATCTCCCCATCTTGAACCCAATTGCCAAGTTCCAAGAGATATTTCAGATACTTTGAATCCGGTACTACCAAATTGTCTATAGTTCATGTTTATACATCTCCTACATTAAGTATTGTGATTCCTTTTTGAACTCTACATAAATGATATCATAGTTACTAAAATCAATATCATCAAACATACTTGTAAAATCGATATCAACTGTATAAGTTTCTTGATTGGATGCAGTTAATGTAATAGGACCCCAAATGCGTTCAGCAAACTCAGGATGATCAATAAATGGATTTCTATTATTTTGATATCCATACAAAAGATCATTTCTGTTTCTTTCAAAATCATCAACAGGATCTTCGATGTGCCATCTAAGAAGCATATCTAAATCACCAACGGTTGAAGTATTGATAATTAAATTCCATCTCACATGCATATAAAATACGATTCTTGCGATATCACCCTTATCTTGATGACCAGGAAAATACCCACCTGAAACTGTACCAAATGAATTTGTACCCTGTGCGAATGGAAGGTTACCTCTTGTACTATTGACTACTGGATTTGCAGGCTTTAAATTGTGGATATCTGAAGCTGAAGCTGTACCTAACTTAGATTGTGGCCAAACATGTTCTTTATTCCATGTTGATCCTCCATCCCAAGTACGGTTAACCGATTGTCTATTATAAACTAGGATAACATTATTAGGATTACTTGGGTCTCTATCTGAAACATTAAGCATGTTACTTGTGTTTGAATACACTAAAGTTGTCATTTGAGAAATCAACATTCTCAATGCGGTTTTTAAATTTGCGTCAGTGACTCCATTGATTGAAGCGTAATATCCTGTATATTCTACACCATACTGCCAAATTGCATAAAAGGTAATACTGCTATCAACAGTTGTTGAAAATACATAAGGTGTTGTTCCATTATTGGTGATCGACCAACCTAAGAAAACATGATCTTCTTTTGAGGGATTAGTTATAGCACTCAGCGGTGCTCCGAATTTAAGTTCATTTGACTGAAGCTCTACGCCATCTGACATAAACTGAATAGTATATAGATTTCTTTCATAATAAACCTTTAGAACGAGTGTATCATTTTCAGCTATTGTACCTGTTAATACGCTTTGCTCAGCATCTATTGAATAACCTGTTATTTCATTTGTAGCATCTATTTCGGTTCCAACTTCACCATTTAATGTTTCGGTTTCTACTAAGGTGTATGCATCATCAGCTAGATTTTGATAGTAATATTCAATATGATAATCAGCTAGAACTAAAACGTCTAATTTTGCTATTAATTTGATATTGTCTGTAATTGGTGTGTCAAAATCAAATGCATTTACATCGTCTTCTGAAATAAACCATCCTTTAAAACTGGATCCTGTAATAACTGGATCAGCGATAGGTTCAACTTTATCTCCATCTTTAACCTTGATGGAGCCATAACTAACTTCATCTGCTTCAAATGTTACTGTATAGTATTGATATATACCAACGACCATTAAATAGATATTTTTTTCTCTAGTCTCACCGTCTAGTGTAACTGTGAGTGTGAGTGTGACCTCAGTGGTTTCATCAGGTCTATTGACAGTTCCAAATTCATCTAAGACGAGTGGTTTGTCTGATACCCAGGATAAAGAAGCTGATTTATTCAAATCAGTACGATCAGGTAATGTAACGTGTGTAGTGACTGAAAATACATCATCGCCTTCTGCGTAGATTACATCGACTCGATCGAGCACTCGATCGATTGTATAATTCGTGCTTTCTGTACAAGAAAAAAGTGTGGTAGCAAGCAGTATTATACTTAGTATAAATAATAGTTTTTTCATGAAATTCCTCTTTCCATTTTTTAGGTGCATATCTATTTTAGTACGCTTTGTTATAAATAACAAGTTATATTATCATTTGTAATAAATTATTCGATTTTTTTTGGTTTTTTTATCAAAAAAACAGGATCTTAAGGATACCCGTTTTCTTATTATTTATTAACTACCAGTCGACTCATAATGTTTAAGCCCCTTTTTCCAAACAAAGAGACCTAAGAAAACTAAAACCCCTGTTACAGTAACCAAATATCCCATGACAGTCAAATACTCCATTTGACCTAAAAGATAGAGCGCTGGATAATACGAAATGAGAGCGAATGGAATGATAAATGTCATCAGCAATCTGATAAACTTTGGATAAATCAAAATTGGATACTTTGTATAATCCGATATGTTATAAGTAATCTGCATTAAAGGATATGAGTTTTTTAACCAAAAAGATGTTGATGATGTCAAGAGTTTTAATCCTGTGTAAATGAATGTTCCTACAAAGACAATAGAGAGCAACCCCGTGATATTATACAGTGTGATTGCAAAATCAAGTCTTCCTAATGTCACGATAAGTAGTGCAGTACCCAAAAAGATTTCACCAAAAGCATCTGGTTGAAAACGTTCGATAATGAATTGATAGAGTGTGTTGATTGGTCGAAGTAAATATCGATCCATCGAACCTTGTCTAACAGTTCTCGGTAGCAACCATAAATTATCAAAGAGTAAATGATCAATACCTCTAGGAAGTAAAGAGATTGCATACATTAACAAAATCTCATCAATTGAAAATCCAGCAAGTGCATTGATATTTTGAAAAATAATATATAGGAAAAGTAACCCTGCAGCTTGTGTGAAAATAAACGCGAACATTCCAATTAGGAAGTCAACACGATATTCCATTAATCTCTTTATATATTGTTTTAGAAAGATACCATATATCTTTAAGAATCTCATCGATTAACCTCCGAATACAACCATCTTTTTGATGGAGGCTTTATATACAAAATAATTAATGATTTTAAAACCAACAACCCAAGCTGCTAAAATAATTAAACCAATGAATGCATCATGGATAGAAACTTTGTCCAATAAAATCAGTGGTGGATAGCTAATAAATCTAAAGGGGATGTATTCTACGATATTGAACAAAAATTGTGGGTAAAAGGATAAAGGAATTAGCTGTCCTGAAACAACTCTTGTAAAAACACTCATGAAAATCACTAGACCAAACTCATTGGATGTATGAATCACTAGTGTACCAAAGAAAAATGAAAACTCAAACATCAAGAAAAAAATGAGTGGTAGATATAATACAGCTACCAAAACTTGAACGATCGTGATTGTCCAAACAATATCAAAAATTAGGGTTAATACAAGTCCCATGCCAAAGGCAATGGGTAGCATAATTAATAAGACTGAAATCGCTCTACCGAGAGTTTCTGCAAAAAGTCGAACCTTATAGGAGATTGGTTTGACTAGGTATAGACTAATTCTTCCTTCTTTGATTTCTTCAGACATCGCGAATACTGCATCCACTTCTGTAAAAACGAAAAATACATTGGTTAAAAGAAAATAGACAAGCATTTCTTTAAATGTAAAACCACTGATGACGTCATTAAACTGATAAACTGATTTCCAAAGGAACACCATCATAGCAAACTGAAAAACATCGACTAACATCCATAGCCAAATAGTACCTCTATAGATAAACATGTTCATCATCGATGCCCTAAAAAAGGGTAAATACTTTTTCGCTTTGTTCATTATAATCCCTGCTTATATATCGCCTTAATAATATTTTCTAGATGGTCATCAGTGATATCAATATCTAATACATTAGATTGACTTAAGACATGATAAATAATGTCCTTAATCGCGAGCTTTAGTTTGTTGAAAACAAAGGTAATCTTATTTTCATCAAT
>JAHIRQ010000035.1 GCA_018818645.1 Bacillota bacterium | reverse complement strand
TTTTTAACACAAAAACATTGACATAATAATCAATTCGTTATATAATTAAAACGCTGCGTGAAATACGCGATAAGTTAACCCCATTTTTGGCTCTATTAAGCCAAAAATAATTTTTAAACAACAAAATGAAACACTTGGATATGTGTTAGAAGAAAGGAGATCTACAAATGCCAACAATTTCGCAACTAGTAAAAAATGGAAGAACGGACAAGAAGTACAAATCTAAATCACCTGCACTCGGCTACGGTTTCAACAGCCTACTAAAACGTGAATCAGATTATACTTCACCTCAAAAAAGAGGAGTATGCACACGTGTTACAACCATGACACCTAAAAAACCAAACTCAGCTTTACGTAAGTATGCCCGTGTTCGTTTAAGCAACCAAACAGAAGTGACTGCTTATATCCCAGGTATCGGTCATTCACTGCAAGAACATAGCGTTGTGTTAATTCGTGGTGGTCGTGTCAAAGACCTTCCAGGAGTACGTTATCACATCGTTCGCGGTACGTTAGACGCATCAGGCGTCGCAAACCGTAAACAAGCGCGTTCTAAATATGGAGCTAAACGTCCAAAGGCAGGCAAGGCAGGAGCACCTGTTAAACCAGCTGGTAAGAGATAAGCTTTAAAACAAAAAAACAAAAAACTAAAATTACGAACAAGAATCGTTTAAAAGAAAGGAAGAAGGTGAACTCATGCCACGTAAAGGACATATTGTAAAACGCGACGTTTTACCAGATCCAATTTACCAATCAAAGCTAGTTACTCGTATCGTCAACACCATTATGGAAGACGGTAAAAAAGGTACGGCTCAAGGCATTTTATATGGAGCATTCAACCGCGTTAAAGAAGCAACTGGACGCGAGCCAATTGATGTTTTCAATGAAGCATTATCAAACATTATGCCTGTTCTAGAAGTTCGTTCACGCCGTATTGGTGGTCAAAACTACCAAGTACCGACTGAAGTTAGAGCCTCAAGAAAAACAACATTAGGATTAAGATGGTTAATAAATTACGCACGTTTGCGTAATGAGAAGACTATGGAAGAAAAATTAGCGAAAGAAATCATCGACGCATCTCAAGGATTAGGTGCTGCTGTGAAGAAACGTGAAGATGTACACCGCATGGCTGAAGCAAATAAAGCATTTGCTCACTATCGCTGGTAAGTAAGGAGATTAAACTATGCCTCGTGTATTCCCATTAAAAAAAGTCCGCAATATTGGCATTATGGCCCATATCGACGCGGGTAAAACAACGACGACTGAACGAATTTTGTTCCATACTGGTAAAATTCATAAGATCGGTGAGGTTCACGATGGTGCTGCTACAATGGACTGGATGGAGCAAGAACAAGAAAGAGGGATCACTATCACATCCGCTGCAACAACAGCGTATTGGCATGATCACAAAATCAATGTCATTGACACCCCAGGTCACGTTGACTTCACGGTTGAAGTATCAAGATCACTTCGTGTATTAGATGGTGCGGTTACCGTACTTGATGCACAAGCCGGGGTTGAACCACAAACAGAAACTGTTTGGAGACAAGCCACCGAATATAAAGTTCCAAGAATCGTTTATATCAATAAGATGGACAAGATTGGTGCAGATTTTGAGCGCGCTATCAAAACAATCCTAAATCGTTTAGGTGTTAAAGCATTTCCTATTCAATGGCCAATTGGCGCTGAATCAGATTTCAAGGGTATCATTGATATCATTGAAAGAAAAGCTTACCTTTATGACGGAAATGCGGAGGAAGTCAGCAAAGACATTCCAATCCCAGCGCATTTAAAGGAAATCGTTGAATTAAAGAGAGAGCAACTCATTGAAGCTGTTGCAGATTTTGATGAAGAAATCATGATGCAATATCTTGAAGGAGAAGAAGTCTCAGTAGAACAAATTAAAAAAGCAATCCGTGTAGGAACGCTTGCAGTTAAATTTTTCCCAGTTATTTGTGGATCATCATTCAAAAACAAGGGTGTTAAGAAAATGCTTGATGCAGTCATTGACTACCTTCCAGCTCCAACTGATGTTGCAGATGTTATTGGACATGATTCCAATGGTGATGAGGTTACTCGTCGTCCAGATGACAATGAAAAGTTTACAGCATTAGCATTCAAGGTTATGACTGACCCATATGTAGGACGTTTAACGTTCTTCAGAGTCTATGCAGGTCAAATCACTTCTGGATCCTACGTGTTAAACACAAACAAAAATAATAAAGAACGTTTTGGTCGTGTTCTTCAAATGCATGCGAATCACCGCGAAGAAATCAAGGAAGTATTCGCAGGAGATATTGCAGCAGTTGTTGGATTAAAAGATACAACAACAGGTGATACACTAACAGCTGAGAAAGATGATATTGTTCTAGAAACAATGATCTTCCCAGAACCAGTTATCAACGTTGCAATCGAACCTAAAACGAAGCAAGACCAAGATAAAATGGGTATTGCATTACAAAAACTTGCTGAAGAAGACCCAACATTTAGAACATTTACAGATCATGAAACAGGACAAACCATTATTGCTGGTATGGGTGAACTTCACCTAGAAATCATTGTTGATCGTATGAGAAGAGAATTTAAGGTAGAAGCGAATGTCGCTGAACCTCAAGTATCTTATCGTGAAACGATTTCAGCAGAAGCCGATATTGAAGGTAAGTTCGTTCGTCAGTCTGGTGGTAGAGGACAATATGGTCACGTTGTGATCAAATTCGAACCAAACCCAGGTAAAGGATTCCAATTTGTTGATAAGGTTGTCGGTGGTGTCATTCCAAGAGAATACATCCCAGCAGTTCTAAAAGGACTTGAAGAAGCAATGCCTCAAGGTATTATTGCAGGTTATCCTTTAATTGACGTGAAGGCGACTCTACATTATGGTTCATACCATGATGTCGACTCCTCAGAAATGGCATTTAAGATTGCTGCATCAATGGCTCTTAAAGAATGTAAGACAAAAGCTTCACCAGTATTATTAGAACCAATTATGGACGTTGAAGTTGTAGTACCAAACGATTATGTAGGTAATGTTATCGGAGATTTAACATCAAGACGTGGTCGTCTAGAGTCTCAAGAAGGCCGTGGAAACGCTGTTAGCATCCGTGCAAACGTTCCTCTATCAGAAATGTTTGGATATGCTACATCACTTCGTTCGAATACCCAAGGACGCGCAACATTTATGATGCAATTTGCTCGTTATGAAAAGTGTCCAAAATCAATTATGGAAGATGTTATTAAAAAGCGCGGAACAAACTAATCCACTTGCAAAAACACATCTTTTCATATACAATTAGTATGGTAAAACAAAACAAAAATAAAAATAAACTCATATAGGAGGAAAATTACAATGGCAAAACAAAAATTTTTAAGAACTAAGCCACATGTTAACGTTGGTACAATTGGACACGTTGACCATGGTAAGACTACTTTAACAGCTGCTATTACAACAGTATTCGCAAAACAAGGTTTAGCAACAATTAAAGACTATGCATCTATTGACTCAGCTCCAGAAGAAAAAGAACGCGGTATTACAATCAATACTGCACACGTTGAATATGAAACCACTAAGCGTCACTACGCTCACGTTGACTGCCCAGGACATGCTGACTATGTCAAGAACATGATTACAGGTGCTGCTCAAATGGATGGTGGAATCCTAGTTGTATCCGCTGCGGATGGTCCTATGCCACAAACAAGAGAACATATCCTACTTGCTCGTCAGGTTGGGGTTCCTAAGTTAGTTGTATACATGAACAAAGCAGATATGGTTGATGACGAAGAACTACTAGACTTAGTCGAAATGGAAATTCGTGAATTATTATCAGAATATGATTTCCCAGGTGACGACATTCCTGTCATCCGTGGATCTGCACTTGGTGCATTAAACGGCGAACCTAAATGGGAAGCTACAGTTCAAGAGCTTATGGATGCTGTCGATTCTTATATCGACCTACCAGTAAGACAAACTGATAAGCCATTCTTAATGCCAGTTGAAGACGTGTTCACGATCACAGGTCGTGGTACAGTTGCAACAGGTAGAGTTGAACGTGGACAAGTTAAAGTCGGCGATGCTGTTGAAATCGTTGGTATCACTGATACTAAACAAACAGTAGTTACTGGCGTTGAAATGTTTAGAAAATTACTTGATTATGCTGAAGCTGGTGACAACATCGGTGCGCTTCTTCGTGGGGTTACTCGCGACCAAGTTGAACGTGGACAAGTATTAGCTAAACCAAAATCAGTTAACCCACATTTCAGATTCGAAGCTCAAGTTTACGTTCTTTCAAAAGAAGAAGGTGGACGTCATACAGCGTTCTTCTCAAACTATCGCCCACAATTCTATTTCCGTACAACTGACATTACAGGTGTTATTACACTTAAAGAAGGTACAGAAATGGTTATGCCTGGAGATAACACAGTGATGATCGTTGAACTTATTCACCCAATCGCTATCGAAGAAGGAACTAAGTTCTCTATTCGTGAAGGTGGACGTACCGTTGGTGCGGGTTCAGTAGTTAAGATTTTAGAATAGTAAAGTATAAAGAGGCTTCGGCCTCTTTTTTTTATACGCTTTTGGTGCTATGATATAGGAAACGGAGGAGAGGTGTCCTATGAAGAAATGGATGATGTTGATTATGATTACTTTTTCTCTTGTTTTTTTAAGCTCTTGTATCAAGGTTGTTTCGATGTCTGATATGGAACTCATCTTAATTGATGAAGGATTTTCGATTATCGAATATCAAGAATCACAAATAAATGAGTTAAATCTATTTTATGAACGAGAATTTAATTATAATTATAAGTTTACAAGAGCAATTGAAGGTAGAATGAATCAAGTGACACAAGTCTATATCATAGAGTTCGACGGACAAAGACAAGCAATTGAGTTCACGAAGCTCATTGACAATGAAGAAGAACTTGATATTGTAGAATTTGATTACTACGATCGAATAGGAAATATTGTAATTTTAGCAATCTCAGAAGAAGTTTTATCCTTATTTCAAGATGTTTAAAAAATAATGACCTAAAAATGGAGTTTATTGACTTCATTTTTTTATTTAGATAAAATAATGTTAGATTACATTAAAGTGAGCAAACGAAGTATTTTTTGTCTCAAATATGATAAAATATGATTAATCGAAAAAGGATGATCAAACATGATTGTAGATACACATGCACATTTAAATACAGAAGATTTTAAAGAAGATTTAGAAGCAGTTTTAGATCGTTCAAAAAATAATAATGTTACTCAAATTATTTGTATCGGAATGGATGAAAACTCAAATCACTTAGCGATATCGATTGCTAATCAGTATGAAATGGTTTACGCTACTGCTGGAGTTCACCCGGGTTATGTCGATACATCAACTACAAATCACTTAGAGAGTCTGATCAGTGAAAAAAAGGTTGTTGCTATTGGTGAATGTGGACTAGATTTTTACTGGAGAAAAGACAACAAAGAACTTCAAATGAAGGTATTTAAGGAACAAATCGAGTTAGCGGTAAAAACGAAGCTTCCACTTGTTATCCATACGAGAGATTCATTTACAGAAGCCTATGAAATGCTATTACCTTATCAAGGGAAAGTAACCGGTGTATTTCACTGTTTCTCATCGGATTTACTAGATGCAAAAAAAGCTGTTGATTTAGGATTTTATATTGGAATCGATGGACCCATTACATTCAAGAAAAATGATGTATTAAAAGAATTGATTCAAGGTATTGATTTATCTCGTATTTTGGTTGAAACAGATAGTCCTTATATGGCACCAATGCCTTATCGAGGAAAGAGAAATGAACCAAGCTACACCAAGTATGTCGTCGAAAAAATAGCAGAAATTAAAGGAATACCCTTTGAAGAAGTTTCAAGAATTACAACAAAGAACACACATGAATTATTTCATTTAGGAGGACACAAATCATGAAGAAAAAATTACTTTATCTTGTATTAACATTAATGACAGTATTCGCATTAACTGGTTGTTCTTTAGCACTGCGTGCTGAAGTCCCATATCAATCACCAACACCTTATGAGCAATTAAGAATTGATATGATAGCAACTGTTGAGGAATCTGTAGTTGCAGTTAAGACTGAAACTGGGCACGGCTCTGGAATTATATTTAAGAGTGAACCAGTTCTTGAATCTAGCGAAACACTATATTATGTGATGACAAACTATCACGTTGTTGAAGATGGTGGAGAAATGACAGTTCATTTTGGTGCAGATCAAACAGATATTCCTGTTGTTGATTTCGCTGGTTATGAACTCTATGATATCGCAGTGGTTCGTTTTCAATCCAGTAAAACATTTAGAGTGCACAATGTAGCACCAATCAATGACAACACCATTACTGAGATTATCAAAGGACAAGATGTTTACGCGATTGGATCTCCTCAAAACCTTGATAAGTTTAATTATGTGACTCAAGGAATTGTGAGTTTAGCAACCTTTCCATACAACGGAGTCGTAGGTTTAGCGATCATGCACGATGCTGAGTTAAACCCAGGAAATAGTGGTGGACCACTCTTTAACCTTAACGGTGAATTGATTGGGATCAATGTTGCTAAAATTCCAACAGTATCTTCTAAGACTGGAACGATTGCTGCTGAGGGTTTAAACTATTCATTATCAATTAATAAAATCGCACCAATTATTAGAAGCTTTACTGAAAATGATTATCAAGAAGTTGTAAGAAAACCAAGACTTGGTATTTCTGTTCAAGAAGTAGATATTTTCTTGGATCCAAATAATGTTCCACCAAATGATCCAGCATTATTACCTCCTAATCCAGTTGGTGTGGTTGTAGTTGGATTTGATCAAACTAGAAATGCTAAAGATTTCCTAGAATTATATGACCTAATCATTGAGATGAACGGAACCCCAATTACATCCATAGCAGATATCGGCGCACAGCTTACAGATGCTGAATTTGGTGACCAACATGTCTTAAAGGTACTACGTAAAGTAGGCGATTCATTCGTCGAGTTAACATTCACAATTATCTTATCATGATCTCTAAAGATACATTTGATCAACTACTGAATAAAGGCTTAACCATCGCATTTGCTGAAAGTATGACAGGCGGTGCAGCTACCTATGAATTGATGAAAAATCCAGGGGCATCTAAGGTGATTTCAGGTAGTATTGTTGCCTATAGTATTAAGCAAAAACATAATCTTTTAAACATGAGTTTAGAGGACATGAATAAGTATGGAATTGTAAGCAAAGAAGTCTCATCCATCATGGCAAGAAAAATAAAGGAAACGATTGGCTCAGACATAGGTGTTGGTGTAACAGGGAATGCAGGACCAACACTTCAGGATAATACTTATGGATTAGAAGCCTGGGTTTCCATTCTTTGCAAAACTGAAATGCATGTATTTCATCTAGATTTAGAGGGGCTAAGTCGAGTAGAGGCGATTGAAAAAACAGTTCGATTTATCTACGAAAAACTAAGCAATATCCTCAATTAAAAAAGGATTCAAAACAAGTTGTATTATCATATCATATATGATATAATGATTTGGCATAAGATAGATAATCCTTGTCTTATATAGACC
Source organism: Bacillota bacterium (assembly GCA_018818645.1). Lineage (GTDB taxonomy): Bacteria > Bacillota_I > Bacilli_A > Acholeplasmatales > Acholeplasmataceae > Peloplasma. The sequence goes on along the minus strand of JAHIRQ010000035.1, from coordinate 3,377 downwards.
ATAGACCAAAAGGAGGTGGAACAGATGAAAAAATACGAAGTTATGTATATCATCCGTCCAACTGTTGAGAGCGAGAACATTAAGCAAATTGTAGGAAATTTCAATCAAATATTTGAAAACTACAGTAGCAAGGTTCTTGAGATCAAAGAGTTGGGGCTAAAAGACTTAGCTTACGAGATTGATCACTACAAAAAAGGGTATTACGTTTGGCTACTTGTAGATGCTACTCCAGAAGCAGTTGCTGAATTTAATCGTGTCGTTCGAATTACAGAAGAAGTAATTCGCTTCATTGTTGTAAAGGAAGGCGAATAAATTATGATGAATAGAGTTATTCTGGTTGGTAGAATTACCAAAGACCCAGAAATTAAATCTACCCAATCTAATATAGCCGTCGTTACCTTTACGCTTGCAGTCAACAGACAATTCGCGGATCAATCCGGTGAAAAACAAGCTGACTTTATTCAATGCGTCGTATGGCGCAAGCAAGCAGAAAATTTAGCACGCTTTGTTAGAAAAGGTGCACTCTTAGGTGTTGAAGGACGCATTCAAACTAGAACGTATGAAGCGGACAACGGCACACGTTATGTTACAGAGGTTGTTTGTGATTCAGTCCAGTTTTTAGAAAGCAAGGGCGACACAACAGAACAACCATTAAGAGAAGAAACAAATACTTCAGAAAACGACGAGTTCTACGAAACAAGTAAGCAACTCGCGGCAGAAGAAGATTTACCATTTTAAGGAGGAAACATCATGCAACAAAATAGACGTGGTGGCGGATTCAAGAAGCGTAAGAAAGTATGTTACTTTACACAAAATAAAGTAGAACACATAGATTTTAAGGATGTTGAGCTGTTAAAGCGTTTCGTTACAGACCGCGGTAAGATTTTACCAAGAAGAGTAACTGGAACATCGGCTAAATGGCAACGTCCACTTGCTATCGCTATCAAGAGAGCTCGTCACATGGCACTTTTACCATTCGTAAAAGACTAATTAGCTATTATATTAAATGCCCATATCGATGATATGGGTTTTTTATTTTCATTAAGATTGATATTTTTCTACTGACTTTAAAGATAATATCTTTATAATATTCACAAACGTGATATAATATTTTTAAAGTAGGTGAGCTCATGAAACGATGGCTTTTTCTCATCATTGCGACTGTCATATTAGTTGTCAGCGTGATTTTATACGCACCTTATTTCAACTTTGAATCTGGAGCACAATTTTTCCTATTACTCCTCATGCTATCAGGCATGATTTTGGTCTTTGTAGCGTTTTATATTTCACTGAACAATCAAGCTAGACAAAAGGTAAAAACACTCCAAAACCGATTATCGATGTGGACAAAGTTATCCTATCACGTGAATCAAGTAGGTGATGAGGTTTTTAATGAACTACCCATTGGAATCATCGCTTTAGACGATGATTTTGAAATTAAATGGGCAAATCCACACGCGAAAGCAATTTTTGACCCGAAAATTGCTGGGAAGAACTTAAAGGATGTTCATCCTCAACTTCACCTATCAGCAATGCAAAATAAAATTCAATTTACAATACAAGTTAAGAATGAAACCTATGATGTCATTTATCGTTCTGAATTTAAGTTTTTCTATCTATTCAATGTAACCGAAAGAGAACAAGTTAAGCAAAAGTATTTGGATCAGATACCTGCACTTGGAATTATCTATTTAGATAATCTAGATGAAGCAATAGGTTCAATGGATGTTTCTGAACAGTCCTCACTTAAGGGTGAGTATTTAGCTGCGATTGCTGACTGGGCAAATAAGTATGATGGATTCTTAAAGCCTTATGCAGATGAAAGATTGGTTGTTGTTTTATATCGTAAACAACTCAATTTGATGATTCAAGATAAATTTGATATCTTAGATAAAATTAGATCTATTTCTACTGCCAATCAAGTTAGAGTCTCTATCTCTATGGGTGTTGCATCCTGGGATGTTGATTATGAAGAATTAGGGATTTATGCACAAAATGCTGTTGAACTTGCTGAAAAGCGTGGTGGAGACCAGGTCGTTGTAAATATTCAAGATCAAAAGATTGCCTATTTTGGTGCGAAGAATGATGCAGCAGCTAAAAGTTCTCGTGTCGGTGTTAGAATCAATGCACAAACCATTAAAGACTTTACCGATAAAGCGACTAATATTTTCGTCATGGGACATAATCAAGCAGATCTAGATGCCTTTGGTTCTATGATTGCAGTTTATCATATGGCGAAGGTCAGTAAAAAGCCTGTTCACATGGTTATTGATGAAGCTAAATTGGATAACACAGTCATTAAAGTCTATGAGATTCTCAAGGAGAAAATGCCTAATTTTACGGAGAATGTAATTACTCCAGAATTAGCAATTACTGAAGTGAATGATGAAAGCTTACTTATTGTTGTTGATTCGCAGTCACCTAAGATTGTGATGTCTCAAGAATTGCTAGCGAAAGTCAATAAGCTTATTGTTATTGATCATCACCGTGTTGGTGAGGATACATTCGATTCTATATTTAGTTTCATAGAACCCTATGCATCATCAACGATTGAACTTGTGATGGAGCTATTAAACTTCTACAATACGGAAGAACAGATTAAAATTACACCATTTGAAGCAACGATTATGTATGGTGGTCTCGTAGTCGATACCAATAATTTTAGTTATCGCACAGGTTCAAGAACATTTGAAGTCGCATCCAAATTGAAGGATTTAGGTGCTGATATTACGGATGTTAAATTATGGCTCCGCAGGGATTTAATGCGTACACTAGAAATCAATAAATTATTAGGAAATGTTGAAATATTTTTAGATCGTTTCGCTTTTGTAGTGACTTCTGATATTTATGATGATAGAATACTTCTTGCACAGGTTGCTGAAGCATTACTTCAAATCAATGGAATTGATGCTGCATTTATGATTTCAAGAATGGGAAATGATAAGGTAGGTATTTCGGCTAGATCCTATCAACAAGTTAATGTACAGATTTTGATGGAAGCTTTCGGTGGTGGTGGACACTTAAATAGTGCTGCAGCACAAATCGAAAATCAATCTTTATCTGAGGTATATAATCAATTAAAAACATACTTAGAATTGGAGTATGGTGGAGGAGGAGAACTCGTGAAAGTTATATTATTAGAGGATGTTAAGGGCAAGGGTAAGAAAGATGATGTGATTGAGGTTGCATCAGGTTTTGGTCAATTCTTAGTGACTCAAAAGAAAGCGATGTTAGCAACTGATGAAAATATGGCAGCAATTAACAAAGCAAAGGAAGAAGCATTTTTATCTCAACAACGTCATATCGATTTAATGAAGAAATTGAAATCAGAAATTGACAATAAGAAAGTAACCCTAGGTATTCAAATTGGTCAGGAT
>JAHIRQ010000034.1 GCA_018818645.1 Bacillota bacterium | reverse complement strand
TTGAATGGTATAAAGCACTTCTATTACATCCTGCTCATTAAACAACTCTTTTTGATCGATAGCAAAAAAATCCGCAATAGCATCGATGCTATCAGGATTTGGTATTCCCCTACCCTGTTCCCATTTGGCTACAGCAGATCTTGTTACAAACAATTGATTCGCAAGCTCTTGTTGTGTTAAGCCTTTGTCTTCACGAAGTTTCTTGAGTTTCTCTTTGAACATATATATACCCCCATATATATTCATTATAGGATAAAGATGCTCATCTAGTGATGATACTCTATTTAAAGTGATGATACTTTAATCATTTGGTTAATTATTTACTAAAGAAATATTTCTCAACAGCATATGAAAATCCATTTTCTTGAAATGACTTGGTTATAAAATCTGCTTCATCCTTCAATAAAGAACTTCCATCTCCCATTGCTACACCAACACCTGCAACTTGAATCATCTTGATATCGTTTTCTTGATCTCCTATCGCCATAGAATCTTGAAGAGATATATTGAAGTGTTTTGCTAAGATAGATAATGCATTTCCTTTATTTGCTAAGTGATGTCCAATATCTAGAAAGTTTTTTTGACTTTGTATTGGATATATTTCTTTGATTTGACTGAGTGTCTCTCTGACTTCTTTGATGCGCTTCATGTCATCATCAATAACAAGTATTTTAATGACACCATTTTTTACAGATAATTTCAATTCATCTTCACTCACAATTTCCATATCGTAGATACCAATGATAGAAACCATCTTATCTCTAGCTTTTTGCGTAGTATATATATGATTGACTGTATAGATAATAAAGTCCACTTTAGAACGATTACATATCTCCATGACTTGTAGAGATGTTGATTCATCTATTAATGCTTGATAAATCACTTTGTTATTTTCCATATCATATATATATGCTCCATTACTATAAATGGCAGGATATTTAACATTCAATTCTTTAACATAATCTTTGGCTGTGAGGAAATGTCTACCTGTAGCTATAGTAAAAATAAGACCTTGGTCTTGAAGCTTTTTAACTGTATTCAATGTTTCTTTTGAAAAGCCTTTATGAACTAATGTTCCATCAAGGTCTGCAACAACGAGTTTCATTTTTATCACCAATAATATTATACTTTAGAAATTTGATACTTGACATAAACAAAAATAGTAAACGAGAACTCTTATATGAGAAAAAAACAATGAGACGAACATTACAAATAAGTAAGAAGGGTTTAACTATCAAAAATGAATATTCAAATCAATGGTTTTTGTTGCTTGATTCAGATATATAGAGCCACAACTTTTTATTTGGATGACTTTTCTTAGTATTCGATATAACTATTCTTTACATTGTTTAATATTATGTGTCATCATGCACTGTTTGCCAGTAATAAATAGCGATTTGAGTACGATCTCTTAACATCAATTTATCTAAAATAATGCTAATCACATTACGTACTGTTCCTTCGCCTATATAAAGCCGATTTGCTATTTCTTTATTAGAATACCCATATGCAATAAGTTCCATACAACTATTTTCACGATCAGTCAATAATTGAATTCTATTGCTTGTTGTAAACTCCTTTAAAGCCTCTTCGCTGATGATAGCTTGACCTTGAAAAACTGTTTTTATGGTTTGAATTTGTTGCTCAACCTCTTCACTTTTAAGTAAATATCCACTTGCTCCTGCATGAAGTGCTTGATGAATATGACGAAAATCCCTAAAAGTTGTCAACATGATGATTTTAATATTATTCTTTATTTCTTTAATCTTTGCACAAGCATCAATTCCACTCATTTCAGGCATTCTAATATCCATTAAGATGATATCAGCATCATGCATCTTAATGAACTCAATAGCTTCTTTACCATTCTCACATTTACCAACAACTTGAAAACTTTTATCTTTTGATAGAATGATTTCTAAGCTATCCGTAATTAAGTGATCATCATCAACTAGTAATATTTTCATTATTTTAATCCTCCAAACGAATAGGAATCACACACGTTAATGTGAATAAATAACTTGCATTAACAGTTAAAGTTCCACCTAGTGCCTCAATACGTCTTCTCATAAAGTGTAGTCCTACCCCCTTTTTACCTTTTTTCTCTAAACTGTTGTTATTTGATATAGATAGTTTGGCAATCTTCTCATCAACATGAAGTGCGACATTGACTTCAGTTGCTTGTGAATGTTTATGGATATTTGTATATGCTTCCTTTAAAACAGATAGGAATGCATGCCAATGTGTTACTTTCAAAGAGCTCACAATTCCCTTTTGGACAAAGTTAATTCGATACTGACTTATTTCGTAAACTTTTTCTCTAAAATTTTCCAAATTATAAACCTCTTCTGGTTTAGTATGATGCACAGTATCCTTAAGACTTTCGACTGCTTTTTCTATTCTATTTTTTAATGCCTTGAATGATGCATTCGTAGAAGTGTCTTCTACTTGGGTTTCATAAGCTCTAATCGCAAGCAATGCTCCTGTTAACTCATGACCTAAATCATCATGTAAATTCTGTGCAATTCTGTCTCGTTCTGAATTAACACTAAGCTCAGATATTTCTTCTTGTGTCTGTAGTAAGTAATAAAGCTCATGTTCAAGGTTATATTTTTCTTCTCTCAATTGATCAACCTCTTTTGTAACTGCTACATAATCTTTCTTCCAATAATGAAGTACGAGACTACAAAATACTGAAAACAAAACTAAAACAATATAATCATAATGAAAATCTAGCAATCCAACCCAGAAAAGTAAAGGAACACCTATGAGATAAAACTTTTCTCGATAGATCCATAAAGCAATAGAAGGAAGTAACAGGAAAAGTGCTTCAAAAAAATAAATAGAAACAAAAATATATAGGGCAAGCTCAATCAATAAATATTTGGTGAATACATGAAATCTTATTCTTAAAACCATTAGCAAAACCGAAACAATCACAAGGAAAAAAACCGCAGGTTCTTGCGGTTTAATAAGCCAGAACACTAGCCCATATAATATCGTAACTAAAGCATACAGGACTGTATCAGGTTTGACAAAAGAGCGCATTACTCCAATCTCCTTTTAGATCCTATTGTTAAAAATATTATAGCAAATCCCAATAATATTAACAAGCATAGAGGGACCAATGCATTGTCATGCAATGCAGCTAATTCAAGACCATAAGCATACCAATATGTTGGAAGAATAATAGCAATCAATCTCAAACGTTCTGGTAAAAATTCTAATGGAATGCTCATCCCACCTATGACAGCCATGAGATTGGCTACAATACTGTAGACTGCAAGTGATGTTGCGTATGTTTTGAATAGTATGTGCCAAAATAATGAAAAACAAATGGCCATCACTGTAAAGCAAAGCATGAGTAAATAAGCCCAAAGATAAAAGGTAAACTCTCCACTCCACACGAAATAACTAATAACCCAAAATATTGTAACTTGAACAAACATAACACTCATATATGCAAATAAGTGACCTAGCAGATAATCCTTATGTGTGACTGGGGAAGCTGCGATTCTAATGATAGTATGGCTTTCTCTGTCCTCAATAACCAACTTAGTTAACATGAATGTTGCAAATAGTGTGATCAGCCCAAAAATACCATAACTAATTCTTACTGTATCTAGTCCTTCACTTTTTGGAAGAAATATCAAGACTAGTGGTAACACTCCCATTAAAGACAATGTTAGTCTCTGCCTAATTATCCTTTTTAGTTCAAGTCTAAATATGACACTCATATAGCGACTCTCTTACTTAAACGATATACAGCAAGCCCAATCACTATGACTAAAGTTGATAATAATCCTAATCCAAGTAAAGCTTCATCATATGAATTGTTCATAAACCCTTGGACTGTATAATTGGTCCACGCTAAAGGGCTTGAAAATTTAGATAAAAACAATGTGATATTGTTTTCTGGTAATGGGAAGAATAATCCTGATATGACCATTGCAACAATTATATATACTGTGATTACCGATTGAGCTTTTGATGCTTTTTTGAGAATAAGAATTGACATAGCAGCAATAAACTGTGCTAAAACAACGCCAATAAACAATGTCAATAAGACAAGCATTAAATTACTTACAATTGCTCCATAGAAAAGAACAACATATCCTAAAATGACAAGAGACTGAATAAAACTTATACCAATGCTTGATAAGATGTTTGCTAAAACAAACTTCATTGGGTGAACTGGTGTTGCTCTCAAACGATTTCTAAATGGTTTAAAGAAATCGTGTTCAATACCTTCAAATGTATAAGCTGCACCAAACCCTTGAAACATAATAATATAGACAATTCCTATATATAAAGCCGTTTGTTTCACATCTTCAACATCAGAGATCTCTTTAGTAATTGCGGTCATCAAAGATATTAAAACTACTGGTAATCCAATTAAGATTATATGTCCCAAATAATCTTTTAAAACTTTTAATCCATAAAACCGAACCATATCTTACACCTCACTATCTCTAAGTGTCTTCCCTGTTAGCATAAGGAAAACATCTTCAAGATTTGCTTGCTGATTGGAAACATTCACAATGGTTTGTGATGTTAAAATGCTTAAAATCTTATCTAGTTGATTGACATGTGCTTCTGTAATAATCTGATATGTATTATTTTCAATAGCTACTTCTTTAACACCGCTTATACCTTTAATCTTTTGTATGCTCTCTTCTAAAGGATTTTTCACTTCGATTAAGGTTATCTGATCTCCTTTGATTTTCTCAATCAACTCATTTACAGTACCTTTTGCAATAATATGACCTTGATCAATAATATACACACGATCAGATATATGTTGAACCTCTTCGATGTAATGAGATGTGTAGATAATTGCTGTATTTGTGTTTTTAGCAATTTCTTTCACAAACTCTAAAATATAGTTTCTACTTTGTGGATCAATACCAACAGTCGGTTCATCCATAATAATGAGTTCGGGTTCATGTAGTAGTGAACACCCAATATTCAATCTTCTTTTCATGCCACCTGAATAGCGTTTAGGTAGCTCATGCAATCTATCCTCTAGTCCAATGAGTTTAGCAACTTCTTGTATACGCGTCTTTAATTTTTCTTTACGCAATCCATAAAGTTTACCGAAAAATAGCAGGTTTTCATATGCACTTAAATTTTCGTATATGGTAACTTCTTGTGTAACTAATCCAATCCGCTTTCTTACATCTCGGTTTAATCCATTTTGCTTTTGCCCAAAAACTTCGATAGAACCTTCATCAACATCAACTAAACCAACAATAGCATTAATTGCTGTGGTTTTTCCTGCTCCGTTTGGACCCAACAGCCCAACTACTTCGCCTTTTTGAATCTCTAAATCTAAATAATCAAGTGCTAATCGATTCCCTTGATAACGTTTAATAACGTCTTTTAATTTTACAATCATTTTAATCACCTCGCCCATAGAATAACAAAAAACAAAACTTACAAACAGTGACATTTGTCATTAAATGTAGAAATGCATACTTAAAATAAAAAGCTTATCTATTGTGTGAGATAAGCTAAGATATATCAAAGATGTGATTCTCAAAGATTTTATTTTTTTATGGAAAACTTTAAAGACTTTACTCTAGAAGACCCTTTTCTAAAGTAGTCACTTTTTGATAGTCATATATCAATCATTAAACTTTTTTTAATAAATGACCATACTACAATTCTTGTTTCTTGAATATATGAGTTGAAGTAATGATTAGCACCACAGTCAAAACAATAGATGTAATCACATTGGTGATAATTGAACCAGTGACATCATCACCTGTTAACATTCTCATCGAAAGTGTTGCTGATCCTGCAGGATTGAACCGATTTAAATCTGTTAAAATGGTTAGGATATTTAATAAGGCATATGCACCAAAAGCGACAAGTGCAGCATGTGTGGTGGTCTTAAATAGAATACTGATTAATACAGCAGCGATTGTAAAAAACAAACCTAAGGTATAAATCGAGAGTAATGATATCCATAACCCATCATAAACAACATTATCAAATAAAATCCATGTATAGTACCAAGTGATCAGAACAGAAATCAAAAACATTGCTGTAAAGAGCATAAAACCTGCAATGATCTTACACAAAATAAATGATGTTCTTGTTACATTTTTAGTTAAAACTAGATAGACTGAACCCTTAGCTTTTTCTGATACAACTGTACCAGTTATTAATATCAGAAATACAATCATCGATATTGAAGTGAAATTACTAAAGAATTGTTCCCATGATTGTAGGTGTGTTGGATCCGGAAAACTAATTTCAATATCTGACGCAAACATTTCAATCAGCTCGTTCATGTATTTTGCTGATAATGGCCCTATAAGGGAGAAAAACACAAAAACAGTTGCAATGATAATTAGTTTTGGTGTGCGAATCATTTCCATCAATTCTTTTTTTAAAAATGAGAAGTTGATCATGCTTGCTTCACCACCTTCATATAAATATCTTCAAGTGTAGGTTCTTTAATCATTATCTTTTTAATCATAATCTTATTTTCATGAATCACTTTATTTAAATTTAATCTTGCAACATCTAGGTCATCGACATTTAAAGTCATGGCTTGATGATTCAGCTCAATACTGATTAAATACTTTTCTTCTTTTATCAATTCATTCAAAAGTTTGATTGATACTCCATCTGATTCAATTTCAATTTCATGTGTATCAGACATCGCTTTAATGTTTTCAATGGTATCTTCTAGCAAAATGACTCCTTCATTAATGATAACTACACGGTCGCATACTCTTTCAACATCAGATAATATATGCGTTGAAAAAAAGACTGTGACTTTTCCTTTTAGGCTTTGAATAATATCAATTACTTCTTTTCTACCCTGTGGATCTAAAGCAGAAACTGGTTCATCTAAGAAAATGACTTTAGGCTCATTGATTAGGGCTTGTGCAATACCTAGTCTTTGTTTCATACCTCTAGAAAAAGTACCTATTTTCTTCTTTGAACTCTTTGCAAGTCCGACAGTTTTTAAAAGTGATGTAACTCTTCCTTTAAGTATTGAGGTGGGAATATGAAAAAGCTCTCCACAAAATATTAAGAAGCTATAGGCTGTCATCCAATCATAAAAGCCTGGCACATCAGGAAGAAAACCAATATTGTCTTGAATTTTTTGTTTGCCAAAAAGTAAGGGCTCCCCTAAAATTTCAATCGTACCTGAAGTTGGTTGTGTCATTCCAGTAAGCATTTTAAGTGTTGTTGTTTTACCAGAACCATTAGGACCTAAAAATCCATAAATAGCTCCTTCAGGAACTCTAAGATTTAATTGATCGACTGCTTTTATTCCATTAAAATCTTTGACTAAATCATACGTCTTCACTGCTAATATCATTTTCTACCCTCCCATAAATCAAAAACACTATTGGTCCAATAAGATTTAAGAAAATAATAATGAATACCCATAGTAATTTAGAATCTCCACGTACTTTACTTGTGTTTTTTAAAACAATTAATGCATAGACAATAAGAATCATTTGAATAATTATGACTGGGATAATAAGTGGTAATAATTCAATCAGTTTTTCCATTATAAAAACATCCTTTCTATCTAAAAATGATATCGTTTGTATTTATTATATCATTGTTTATATGTCTATTAAAACCTCGTTAAACTAATTATAAATAGAGATTTTGATCTTCTAACTACCTATACGGTTGTATCTCTCATATTGTCTCTAAAAAATCAACAATTTCAACAGCAATCACATCTGATAATTTATGATGAACATAATGAGGAGTATCTAAAATCATGGATTGCTTCAAAGTAATAGACTCTAAATACTCTGTAAGTGCTTGTGTCCAACCAGGTACATCATCATTTTGTTGACTCGATATGAAAAAGTACATAGGTGTATGACTAGGTATGTCATGATCTAGGATATGTTGGGCGTTGTTCTTCATCCAATCAAGTTCTTTTAACATATCCTTGGTCAATGAACTCTTATAAAACATTGTCTTATATATTAATTTTTCGTGATCTGTAATCTCATTTGAATCAAGAAGTGGTAAATTATATTTCATTTCCTCTTCTGGCATTATTCTAGATAACCCTATTCTAGAAATAAGATAAACCAAGCTTAACTGTGCTTTTGAAGGTTTAGGTAGCAGCTCGATTGCACCTGGTGTACAAGCATCAAGTCCAATAATCGCTTTGACTTCATCTGGGTATTTTTGTGCCCAGTAGATAGCTTCTAATCCTGATAAAGAATGTGGAACTAAAACAAAGGATCCTGAAACTTCTAAGATAGATAATGCTCTTCTCGTATCTTCAAGGAGTGTATCTAAATCTTTTTGGTTACTGCTAACATCGCTAAACCCATATCCAAATTTTTCAATAACGACAATCTTGTGATCTACAGCAAGTTTACTCCATAAAGGTTTAAAATCTATTGTTGGGCTACTTGTTCCATGTCCAGACATAAAGACAAATGTATGATCCCCTTCACCTTCAATATAGATATGCATTTTCTTATCATCTATATCAACCATTTGACCAAGTGGTTGATATAACTTTAATTCTTTTTTGAGATTGACTCGGTGATTAATTGCCAAAGCAATCATCAATACTGTTACAATCAATAAAATAACCAAGATGGCAATTAAGATTATTTTTAACATTTTCATACCATACCTCCTAAATAGCATTACTAAAACAAATAAATGAACTCATATTTCTTAATTAATCAACAATAAGTTCTCTTAAATTGATTGACTTTAACTTTCTAGATGCAAGGTTTACCGATATGAGTTGTATGAGTACTGATAAAGGAAAAACGATTATTGTAAACATAACGTTTATTTCAAAAGGAAATCGTGCAAGTCCCATATCAGTTAAAAATAGACTTAATAAACCTGGAGTTAGTTGAATGGATAGAGGAATTCCAACAAGAACACCTAGACATGATAGAAATGTAATCTTAATTCTCAGACTATCTCTTAACGTTTTTTCATCCATCCCAATAGCTTTATATATCCCAAATTCTTTTTTATGATCATAGATATAAATCATCATAAAATTAAAAACAATAATTATGGATATGATCCCAAAAATTAGACTTAACGTGATAGATACTAATCCCATCATTTTGATAATCTGGTCAATATTGATTTCCCCACTCTCACTTACACTTCTAGCTGTATAAGTTTGCCCATATGAAGCATTAAACTCATCAATAAACTGATTGACATTTTCTTTATCGTTCAATTTAATCAAATATCTAGGTAAATCATAGTTTGGATCAATTTCGAGTACTGTTTCAGCTTTTACTCTAAATCCCCAACCCCCAGCATTTAAGGATTGGTATATGCCTGTGACTTTCATTGTTTTCTTTATGCCTACCACATATAAATCTATTGTGTCCCCAATAGATTTATTATATTTTTGAGCTGTTAAATAGCTAATGGAAACCTCATCGTTATGTAATGGATTACTTCCACTTAAATTTGTAAGTCCTATTTCATCCCAAACTCCACCATAAACAAATCCAAGTGCTGTTGTAGATGAAATATTATCTTGACTTGCAACGCTAGCATCAACCATAACTCCATGGAGTGAAATCGCTGAAATTTGTGAATGATCTTTAAATGTATCCATAAATGTATCGTAATCCATGGTATCATCTTTAGAGTCTGTTGTAATAAATACTTCTGATGCATCAAACCCCCACATTGCTAAATTGTCATTCATTCTTGAAATTGAGTGATATATATTAAATGAAAATGTAAAAATAAAAGCCAATACAACAACTGAAATGAAAATAAAAATTGAATGTTTAAGATTAGATAAAATACTTTTGACTGCAATCATATATGAGACTTTCATATATCTTAGCTTAGATAATGAAATATTTGTTTTCTTGTTTGTTTTATCTGAAATTGAATATCTTATTGTTTCAATTGGTTTGATACGAACAGCTTTTCTTGAGCCTAAAATCGTACTCATGATAATCAGCACTAGCATCACTATAGAAGTAACTAATCCAATGAACAAATGGTCAAGTGAGATTGCATTTAATCCAACACTATATGCGAGTTGTCTTAAAATCACTTTGATCAGACTATATGAAATGAAGAGTCCGAAAGGTAGTGCTAACAGTAACAGCATCACATACTGGAAAACATAAACTAGCGTAGTTTGTTTTTTACTAAAACCAAGTGTTTTATAAATCCCAATTTGTTTTAAATCAGAGCGGATACCATTTGTAATCGTAAAAACAATAACAATGATTGAAATGATTAGGATAATGATTGAGAATACAAGCAAAATCAATGCAATAATACTTTCCACAAATGTATACATATATGCTATAAAATGATAATCATAGATAAAACCAAAAAACGGATGACCAAAGTCACTTTCATATCTATTCATTAGCATTTCATAGTCACTATAATCATGAAATCTAATGCTTACTAAAGATTGGTTAAGTTCATCATCTGTATAATAATTATTCAAAGTGCCATCTTGAATCCAAAGTCTCGAGGGTGAAGTTAAAGTCGCACTATATTGCGGATCTACGACAATACCTGCCACAATAAATGTTTTTGGAATTCCGTTAAAAGAGATTTCCAATTGATCATTGAGTTCAATGTTCCAATTGTATGCATAACCTGTGGGAATGAAGATTTCATCCTCATCAGGATATTCTTTATCATTACCTTGAACAAAGGTAAGTATATCTGTTTGATAATCATGCACAACACGTTCAGTAAGCATTACAGAACCCATTGATCTTGTTGATCCGTTATGAATCATTGAATCTGAAATCATCATGTAAGGATAAGTGATTACATCTACAATTTCATCTTGACTCTTCCACCATAAAACAAATGTGTTCAAATCAGCATGTCGTTGATCAAAATCCAAAACAACCTGAGATCCTTTCTGATTTTCAAACATTTGTTCAAAAGGGTCGTTTTGATTTTGAAGTATTCCGATGGAAGTACCAAACAAGACGATTGATACCATCATCGTTAAAATAACTAAAAGTGATTGAGCTTTTCTTTTCTTGATGTTTGACCAAGCAACTATAAACACACTATGCATGCTACCACCCCTTAGCTTGCAAATATTCTAATACTTGATTCTCACGGTTTATTTTGTCATTCTCATGATAACAATCTAAACGAATATCTCCATCGACTTTTCCATCTTTTAAGAACAATATACGATCTGCTCTGATCGCTGCTTTAATGTCATGAGTGACCATGATGATGGTCTTCTTCAACTCTTGGTTTATTTTCGAAAAAGTATCTAATACAACTTCTGTAGATGATGAGTTCAAGCTTCCAGTAGGTTCATCAGCAAATAATACTTTAGGCTTGTTAATTAAACTTCTTGCTATAGCTGCTCTTTGTGCTTGACCTCCTGAAATCATTGATGGTAATCTATTTTTTTCATTTGAAAGACCCATAATGCTTAACAAATTGTGAGCTTCATCTTCAACATCTTTTCTTGATCTTTTTGTCAAAAATCCAGCAATGGTAATGTTATCTAATAAAGATAGATTTGGGATTAAGTTAACTGCCTGAAAAACAAAACCAATTTCTTCTCTTCTAAATCGAGCTGCCTTATTTTCATTTAAACTTGAAAGTGAAAGATCTCCATAAAATACATCTCCTGAGGTCATTTGATCGAGTCCACTCATCAAATAAAGCAAAGAGCTTTTTCCAGAACCAGATCTACCCATAATTACTGTAAAATCTTCTTCATATATTTCTAGATTTACATGATCTACAGCATTAAAGTCATGCCCATCACTTGAGAAAGTTTTAACTAAATCCTTGGTTTTAATCATACATTCTTTCATACAAAATCCTCTTTATATATTTTTTTAAACGATTGATGTAGAGTGCTTATTTGCCCTCTAGAATAACATTGAATGGATCGGTAATGTTTAAGTGTTGAATGACCAATGAGTTTTGTTTTTCTTCAATAACTCCATGTAGGCGAATCGGCCAAGTAAATGAAAACCCTAATGACATCTCTTTATAGGTAAGGGCAATATCTCTTCTTACCATGAACAACTTATCTTTGCTTGGTAATTTTCTTTCTAGTATTTCAAGTATATGTTTCTTTAAGTCTTTTTCCATATTTTCTTGTGTTGTTTGTTTCTTTAGTGTCGCATATACAGTGAAAAAAATATGCTTAGAAGACTTCAAAAAAGTAACAGATTCATCGTAAATATCTAGATTTATTTCGCTATCAAAACATGATGAAATATCATCACCTTTGTTCTTATTAGTCTTTATTCCTTGATGATTTATAATAAAGCTATTCTCATCAAACTTTAATTTTGAAATGGCAATATCTTTATTATGTCCTAAAGCTTTTAATGCATCGATATCCTTTGAAAATGCCTTTTTATATGGGATTACATCTTCAAATCGTATATCTTTGTAGAGACTGTTATTGATCATGGAAAACATGATACGCTTGATTTTTGCTTGGTTGTCACACTCTTCAAAAATAAAGGATGTCATGATTGGAAATATGACAGATCGCTGTGCTTGATCTCTTGCATGCAATAAGTGTGATAAGTAATGTTGGACATCTAAGAAATCATAAGTTTTTCCATTTTCCATATTCTCTTTTACAAAGCCTATGAATTTATCATAAGTCTCTTCATCATCTTTAAACCGATATGTTAGGGTGCCTAGAATATTCACATATGAAAATAAAGGATATGATTTGATATCGATAGTATCAAAATTTAGATAATAATCACCCCAGTATTTCCAATCAGAGACAAACAATTCTCTACTTTGTTCATCTGTTATGCAAACTTCATTGATACCTGTTCCAAATATAATAAGATCATCCTTGATAAACAATTCTTTCATAAATTCATCAATAAAATTGGGATCTTTTTTTTCATATCCTTTTTGGAAAAAATTCAATACTTCAATAATCTTGTCTCTCATTCTTGTTAACCTCACATTCAATTAGTTCTTCATTAATGTCTAAATAATTAAATATTACTGATCTATATTTTCACTGCTTTTTCTCATAACTTCCAGTCATCGCATTTAGGAATTTTCCCATAGAAACTGGCATTAAGTACATTAGAAAAACAGTGAGTCTATTTCGACTAGAAAATGTAATTATCCACTTTTTCTGATGAATTCGCTTCGATAAACCATAACCCACCTTCTCAGGTTTCGCCATAAAATCCTGAGGAATTGGAAGCCCATTGGATGACTTAGTTTTTGTTAATGGTGGATGGATGAGATGGAACGAGATATTCTTTTGCTTGAATTCTATATTAAGACACTTAGCAAGCGACTCTAGCGCTCCCTTAGAGGAAGCGTAGGGACTTATATTTTTAAAACCCATTGCTCCAACTCCTGAGCTAGTGATAAAAATGTCTCCATACTTTTGTTCTTCAAAGCGTGGCAAAATATGTTTAATCATATGGATTGCTCCGTAATAATTGACATCAAAAACATTCTTAAATGTCTCTTTTTTTGTGTCATTGAATGAAGAGAATGTGCAAAGACAGGCATTATGGATCATGTAGTCAATTTTTTCAAATGATTTGATTGCAAGCTGAATGCTTTCTTCTACCTCTGATTCTTGACTAACATCACACTTCACATATGATAACCTTTTATTGTCATATGTTTCTGATAAGTGATGTAGGTTCTCGAGATTAACATCTAGGACAAAAATATTGTGCCCTTGTTTGAGAAAGGATTCCACCATATAATAACCAATTCCTTCATTGGCTCCACTTATTAAAATATTAAGTATCTTCTTTTTTTTCATAGTTTATTTTCTATTTAGAAATGTTTTTTGTTCCATACTCTAATGTGCTCATAAAAGTAGTCACAACTTTTTCTAATTCGTCATTTGAGACCAATGTTAAATCATCATATAATTCAAGAAGGTAGTCGTTAAAGTAGGCTAATTGGCTTGAAATAAAACTTGTCAAATACTTAATCGATATATCATTTCTAAGTTCGTTCTTTAGAACAGCCTTTTCTATAAAAAATGCTAGAAATTCTTGGGTTCTATTCATCTCTTCTCCAAAAATGCGTTCTTTTGTGTGTGTGTTAGAGTGTTTCCAGAAATCTACCGATATTTTTGAAAGAACTGGATAATTCTTTAGAAAATCAAATGTCGCAAACAGCATTTTTTTGAACCAGTCAAAAAAATTCAATTGGTCAAATGCTAAAATAACAGGATGAACAAATTGCATTTTTTTGTCATTAATGATGACAACCAAGTGCTTGAATAAATCGTCTTTGCCATCAAAATATTGGTAAAAACTACCCTTTGCAATTCGAGCTTTTTCAACAATACTTGAAATGCTTGCTAAATCAAAACCTTTATCATGAAACTCTTTAATCGCAACATCTAAGATTAGAGATTGTTTTTCTATTGGTAAATTCAAGAATGTATCTTTTGGCATCTTTCTTCTCCTTATTTATATATAGTGAATCCCATAATCAAAAAGCTAACACCAAGTATTGCAACTATCA
This sequence comes from Bacillota bacterium, assembly GCA_018818645.1. Lineage (GTDB taxonomy): Bacteria > Bacillota_I > Bacilli_A > Acholeplasmatales > Acholeplasmataceae > Peloplasma. The sequence continues at coordinate 6,144 of JAHIRQ010000034.1, read as the reverse complement.
CATCTACAATCCACAACTTGTTATATTTTTCGTTAATGAAGGATACGAATTTTCTAGACGTTTCATTCCATCTAAAAAACAAACTTAGTGATTTAATTGATGCAATTGAGAGAATTGCAGTAAGTATCCACGCATAAGGTTGATAAAAGAAAATTGTACCAATCCAAACAAATATAGCAAGTGAGAACGCATATATCATTAGCAGTTTGACAGAAACACTCATTTTGTTACTACTATATTGTCTTCTAGCAAAATCATATAATTGATCGTGAAAAAATACTCCAAAGAAAACTTTAATCATCGCTGAGAAAAACAAAATAAAGCAAATCGTATTAAATATATTAAATGCCATAGAAATAACTCTCCTTTTTTTAAATGACCTTGCAGTCATGTGACTGCTTAGTCATATTATACACATAGTTGCTAAATCTGTCAACAACCAATAGAAAATCACTTAAAAATTAAAGTTTCTAGAAAAATGCGATATCTACTTTAATACAACATTACCTCTTCTTGTGATATAGAAACTAAAAAGAAAATCCCAATTCAATTGACATAATCTTTAGATGGGATCAGTTAAAATCTCGATTAAAATTTTTCTTATTTATGATATACATGCATGTGCATATTAAAGATACTGCAATTATTGCGATTACATTAATGATAATTTCACCAAATCGTAAAATGTCTGTATATGAAAAAATATCTAGATTGCTTTCTAATGACAATATAGAGCCTGAATTATCTCCTGTACTTAATAATGAAAGAGAGACATTTAACACTGTATGAATTATAATACTAGGCCAGATTGACTTTGTTAAATCATATAATAAGGTAATTAGAAGGGATGCAGATAATAATGCGAAAATATAGGAAAGCTCAAAATCTCGATTTAAAAAATGTGGAAGTAAGAACATCGGTATAGAAATAAAATATGCAACTACAATGTTTCGCTCTCTATAAAAACGATGCAGGTATCCTCTAAATAAGAATTCTTCATTTACACTCACCCCTATATATAAAACGATCAAAATAATGATAGGCAAATATTCGATTTCATCTTTTATTGAAGCATAGCCCTTGGATATCGTGTATATAGAATAAAAAGTAAAACCAAACACTATGATCAAAAAGGAAACCAAAGTTAATAATGATGACTTCTTATTCCAATGAAGCCCAATATCTTTTATGGAACCGCGATGTATAAAGCGATAGGTTAATCCGATGCAAATCACGGTGATGCTCGCAGTAATTACCATTGCAAAGGCAAAACGAATATTTCTAACGTCTGTATATTGTGGTAAAGATAAAAGAGATTGCAGAGATAGCATCACAAGTAATGAGATAGCAAAAATAAGAATGGTCATCAAAATAGGTATCACAAAAAAGATTACTTTTTTCATAATTATTTGATTCGCTCAATCATCAATTGAGTGAATGTCCTTTCATTATAATTTTTGTGAAAAATCGCTTATATATTCAATTTTTACCATAATATCCATGTGATTTCAATAGTTTAAATAGAATTTTTGAAGAAAGTCAATAATAGTTCAGAGTTTTTTATTGGAGAAAAATGCTTATACATCATGTATTATCTAAATTGAAATTGTAACTTGAATCAGTCATTTAGATATTCATCTGATGGGTTCTATTTCTTGTTTTTAAATTAAAACTTTAATATTTACTATAAGAAATCTAAACAATTTATTTTTTGGTATTGACTAATTTGTGAATCATGTTATAATATGACTGTACGGTCACATGACTGGGTAGTCACTTTATAAATAGATGACATCTGAAAATATTTAGCTCCTTCTATACATATAAATACAGCTATAAAGTTAAAGAAAAGTCATGTTACTTAAATATAAAATATAGGAAAAAATTAGGAGGAAAAAATGAGTAAAATTTTAAAAAAGGCATTAATGTTTGCCACAATTCTTTTAACATTAATATTCTTATTTGCTTGTACTAATGAAGAGTCATCTGACGAACAAACACTAATTGTTGGATCACCAGAAATTAATGGTAATTTCATGACTGGTTTCGGTGACAGTGGGTATGATATCTGGGTAAGAGATCTTATATTTGGTTATAGTACTTATACTACTACTCAACTAGGTGAAATCGTACTAAACGAAACTGTCGTTAAGACAGTAACAACAGCTGTTGACTCAGCAACTGGCAACAAGACTTATACGTTCGTACTTCATGAAGATCTATTATGGTCTGATGATGAGCCAATTATGGCTGATGACTTTGTATTTTCTATTTTGTTACAAGCTTCGATTGAATGGTTAGATGTTGGTGCTTCTTCAGTACTCGCTGATTCACTTGTTGGTTATACTGAATACCGTGCTGGTACAACTTCAGCAGACGTAAGATTTAAAGGCGTTAAGCTTCTTGGAGACTATAGCTTCTCAGTTACAATTTCAGGTGAAAAACTACCATACTTTTATGAGACTGTTTATGCTTCATATGCCCCACTCCCAATGCATGTATTAGCTCCAGCAGGAACTACAATCGACTCAAATGATGATGGCGCCAAAGTTGGTTCCGGTAATCTTTCTTATTTAGAAGACATTGCTAAGATTGGTGGATATCGTTATGCTCCAACAGTCACTTCTGGACCTTATAAATTTGTTAGCTTCGTTAACCAAGTTGTAACATTAGTTAAGGATGACAACTTCAAGGGTAACTATGAAGGTAAAACTCCAAGTATTCAGAACATAATTATCAAGCGTATTAACCAAACACTAGAAGTTGATTTAGTTATCTCTGGAGAAATAGATCTAGTTACAGGCGTTATTGAAGGTGATAAGATTCAAGCTGCTCAAGCTGCTGCATCTACAGCTACTCAATACTATTCACGTAATGGTTATGGTTTATTAGCTATGCAAGCACATTTTGGTCCAACTATGGATTATAAAGTGCGTCAAGCTATTGCTTATCTAACTGATCGTCAATATGTAACAGATGTTGTTCTTGATGGTTATGGTTCAATCGTATACTCAGAATATGGTTTAGCACAATGGATGTATGTTCAATCAGAAGATTGGGTCGATGCAAACATTAACAAGTATGCATTCTCAGTAACACAAGCAAATGCTGCTCTAGATGAATCAGACTACACGTTTGAAGATGATGGTGTAACACCATTCAATCCATCATTAGCAACTGCAGGAAGCAATTACTTCCGTTATAATGAAGATGGTGAAGTGTTAGAAATTAGACATTTCGGTACTGAAAATAACGATGTAACGACAGCACTTCAAGCTAAGTATGAACTTAATATGCAACTTGCTGGTATCAAGTATGATATTACTATTGGGACTTTTGATGTATTACTAGATCATTATTACTTTTCATACGAACTAGAAGATTCTGAAAAACAATTTCACATCTTCAACTTAGCAAATGATTTCGCTATTGCATATAACCCTTATTACTCTTGGCATTCAGATTTGATAGGAACATGGAGAAATGGTGCTCAAATAAACGATTCACCAACAAATCCAGTTGCTCCATTAGTTGGCGCTGAAAAGACTCTTGATGAATTAACTGTTGCATTGCGTACAGTAGAACCCGGTGATACAACTACTTATCTAGCATTATGGAGAGAATATCAACTTCGTTGGAACAAGTTAATTCCAAACGTGCCTCTATATTCTAATCAATATTATGATGTATTTAATGTTAAGCTTAAAGGTGTTGAAACGACTCCATTCTGGGACTGGACTGCCCAAATAAACGATATGTATTTCGAAAACTAGCTTTACCTTATAAACATTCAGTTTACAATCCTAAAAAAGAAAAAGTAATCAAGATATTTAAGACTACAAAACGACTATGTAAATTAAAAATTTTGACTACAAGTGCTAAAACAAGACAAACATTTCAGTATCATCTTCAAACACATCATTGATATATTTTCATAGGGCAGTCTATTAGTATCATATAATAAAATACAAAGTATGATTAACTGAATAACAAGTCGCAAAAAAGGCTTAGATTCGATATGATATCGCAATCAAGCCTTTTTTGTATGTTTAGGATGTCATCGTATATTCATATTGTTTATTTTTGATTTAGCTGACTTTATCGATGTTGTGCCATTCATCTACAGAAAATATATAGATATCTATTTATTCAAGATGCTCATCTAGTGATGACACTTTAATGATTTGTTAGTTACCGATTAAAGAAATATTTCTCAACTGCATATGAAAACCCATTTTCTTGAAATGACTTGGTTATAAAATCCGCTTCATCCTTCAATAAAGAACTTCCATCTCCCATTGCTACACCAACAACTGCAACTTGAATCATCTTGATATCGTTTTCTTGATCTCCTATCGCCATAGAATCTTGAAGAGATACATTAAAGTGTTTAGCTAAGATAGATAATGCGTTTCCTTTATTTGCTAAAGGATGTCCAATATCTAGAAAGTTTTTATGACTTTTTATTGGATATCAATTATTTAATTTGATGCTTGTTTAATTTGTCATATTATCGCATGGTTGTTATGAAATCAAATCTTGTGTGTACTTTGAAAAATTAATCTCAATATAAATCTATATGAAAAAATGCTATATTCCGCCACTAAATATAGCCTTTTATTGTTCATTTATGACTATTCATCCATACTATCCCAATCATACAAATGAGATTATGGGAAAGTGGAATTCAAAAATACATGACTAGTATAAACTATTTTTAAAATTACTTTTTTTCGTATTTTATATATCCAGCAATAAATAAGGCATCTCCAAATATCGTCAATGGTATTGCAGAAATTATATTAGCAGCAAAGCTATCTATAATTGCGTTGATTGAAATCACAATCATAATTGCTAAACCTATAATCATAATCGATACATTCACTTTATTATTCATTTCATTACCCCCATTTTTTTGAATTTCTATTTTAATTATATGCTCATTTTTTTCAATTTACAACCTATAACAAACTCACTACAATCATATAAATCAATATCCCTGTCACGAAGCTCGTATATATAAACGCATCACTCTTAATGATATTGGTCTCATATCTTCTATTGAACACATTGGTCATCGTTACGAATCTTTCCAAAAATCCTGTACTCTCATTCTTTTTTAATGCTAGCTTACTTAAAGGACCTGTATCAATTGGACATTGATCACCATACATCAGCTTACACGCTCTTCTCATCATGAAATTAGCAGGATAGAAGAAAATGTATTCTAGCTTTAACCAGTTTGGCATCTTTAAATGGAATAGATGGAACTTTGTCCCAAACCAGAAAATAAAACCACCTAACCCCACCACATAAACCATTGTCATCAAATCTTTACTTGTGAAGAATTTGATGTTCACGATATATTTATCGACAAAATAAGGATCATATGTTGTTAGGTTTAACTGAGGAACGATAAATGTTTGAAGAATATAATTCGGGTTCAACCCGATTAAGATTATTAAAATAGCCATTGCTGCCATGGAAGTATCTAAGCATGTGTATTCAGCCTTGATACTCTTATACTTTTCAGGCATCTTTCCTAGGAATACATAAAAGAATAATTTAATAAAGCTTGCTACAGTTCCAGCACTGACTACCATAAAGATCATTTCTGCATAAAAGAATGATGAATGACCGTATTCAGTCGCTTCAACGATTCCATGGTGCAAGATCGATTTCGATATGAAACCATTAAATATTGGAATACCTGCAATTCCTAAACAAGCAATTAAACAAACAGTAGCTGTTAACGGTAATTTCCGCCATAATCCTCCAAGCTTATACATATCATATTCATGGGTGTGGAAATAGACGACACCTGCAACCATGAATAGTAAAGACTTAAATAAACCGTGGTTGATAATATGGTAGAGTGCTCCACTATATCCCATCGCACCGCGATATCCTAAGTATAGTGCTATTCCTATTCCTACCATGATATAGCCCATTTGACTAATCGAATAATAGGCTAACATCTTTTTCATATTGGATTGCTGTAAAGCTAAGAAAACACCTAGTGCCATCGTGATGATACCAATCCAAATAATAAACGCACCTATATTTCTAGTGGTTAACCAGACAGGATCCAAATAGCTAAATACCTCTCCTTGTTCTGGAAAGAAATAAGAGGTCGCAACTCTT
>JAHIRQ010000033.1 GCA_018818645.1 Bacillota bacterium | reverse complement strand
AAGGTATCCTGAGCTTCTAAATAGTCATGACTATTTGAATCCTAAACGGATCAAAGAAGAGTTCCCATATATGTATGATGTCGACTCTCAAAGTCTAACGACTGCTTGGCTACATCTCAAACAAGCCTATAGTAACTTCTTCAATCAGTCTCATGATGAACCCAAGTATAAATCTAGACATAACCCTATACAATCTTATACAACGCATACCACCAATGATAATATCCGTATTGAAGGTTCATATCTTAAACTTCCTAAACTAGGTCTGGTTAAAATGAATCTTCATAGAGCGTTACCTCAGGGTTCTATTCTTAAAGCAGCAACCATCAAGAAAGATGGAAAGCATTACTATGTATCTCTAAGAGTTGAGTATGAACAATTCACACAAATAGAGAAAACATTCGAAAAAGCAATTGGTCTAGATTATGCCCTTCAAGGTCTATATATGGATAGTGAGGGAAACAAAGCAGATTATCCCAATTACTCAAAGAAGTCACTTGAAAAGTTAGCTAAAGAACAAAAGATCTTATCTAAGAGAGTTCAAGGATCAAGTAACTACTTGAAGCAAAGAGATAGAGTGGCTACTCTTCATTTGCACGTCAAGAACCAACGGAAAGACTTCTTACACAAAGCATCTAGACATTTAGTGAATACCTATGACTTAATCAGTATCGAAACACTGGATTTAACTGAAATGGCGAAAACCAAGCATTTCAGAAAATCCATCTTTGATACATCTTATGGGACATTCACAAGATATCTTGAGTATAAAGCAAGAGATGAAGGGAAAACCTTAATCAAGATTGATAAGTATTATCCATCAACAAAGACCTGCAGTCAATGTGGTAGAGAGCGTGATATATTACTCTCAGAGAGAACATATCACTGTGAGTGTGGACATAAGATGGATAGAGACCTAAATGCAGCAATTAACATTGGTGTTCAAGGTTTAATTAAATATGTAACCAAAGCGTATGGAACAGACGCAATAGCTTGGTAAATTAATAGACACTAGTTTATTTTACCCAAGAAGCCCCCACTTCTAATGAGATTCATTAAGTGGTGGGAGTAGTTCACCCTTTTGATTATAGCAACGTTTCCTAAAAAATTAGCGGCATGCAAATTTGAAGAACTGATCCCAATAGCAATCGGGTTTATAGTAGGTTTTAACTTGATTCGTTTGATTGGCTATCCTGACAATCATTTATATCTTTCAATGCATAGCTATATTGAGCCAATAAGTATCATCATATTACTAGTCTTTCTAGTTTTCTATTCTCGTCGATTTTTTTCACTAAGTGCAAAACAGAACTTTAAAATGAAAATTATATTCTTAGGAATTGCTTCCATAGCATTGATATATCGTTTAATCAGTTGGAATTTGATTGGTGGTAATTTTTCCATAATTGGTTACTCACTCATTGGTGGCTTATTAATCTCAGGTGTTCTTTTATTTATCTTACTCAATCAAGAAGTGATTGAAGAAAGCACATCAAAAAACTCTTTAATATATAGTTCGATAAAGTTGATGTGTATCGCAGTTGTAGTCTATGCTCTATATTTATCTTCATTTAGTAGATTATCGGGTAATTATTTAACCACTTTAATACTTATACCTATTGAGTATGAAATCCGCGTACTTCTTATAAGAATTGCAGCATTATTTTTATATGTTTGGATTATATTAAGAAGTATCTTTAATATTTATAGCATGAGAAGAGCTTGGTTAACAACATCTATTGTCATACCAATACTTTGGATTGTTTTTGCTCTTAGCGCTATTCTTATTGTCAATTCGCAAGTAATCTTTAATATTCCATTATTTAGCATAATCATATTTGGTATAGTAATGATATACACTGAAGTTCGTTCTAGTATACAAGAAAAACGATGGGAAATACAGTTCAAAGAAACCATTGAAATGAATCAGCATACTTAAGTGTGCATCTCAAATTTAAAATTTTGATAACATTTTTCAACTAAAAAAGAATAATATTAAATAAAAATTTTTTTTAAATATTAACATCAAATCATTTATTTAGTTGATCTACAACATAAAAGTACTTAGGAGGCCTAACGTGTTCATCTTAGCAATCATTGGAGTATTAGTCATTATTTATTTTGTTTTCTATTTTGTGTTTTCAATTAGACTTGAAAGGAAATCTTTCAATGAGATCAGTGAGCCTATATATTATGCGATATCTGAAGATGCAGTATTCGACGAACTAACTGAAAAACAAAAAAGAGTAGTTGAACATATCAAGCAGTATGGAACATCAAAAGAAGCAGATATTCTATTAATTGCAGATGTGAGTCGGAGTGTATTGAAAGCACTTCTACTTAAAGGTGTTATTGAAACCACAAAAAACAATAAAATGGATAGAAATAAGCTCATCTTTACGATTCTTAATATTGTCATCTTAGCACTATCGATGATCTCAGCAAATTATCTATTGCTTATTCGTACCAATTTCAGATATTTTGGAATCTTTTTCTATCTCTTCTTATTTGGTTTGCTAGTCTTTAATATCTATAGTAAATATAAAAAATATCCAATTGGACAGAAAATTAAAGTGAATGCATTGACACTTTTTGGTGTCATTGGCTTTTTCCTTCTGTTTGTTTTTTTAGGTGGTAGACCAATTTTTTATGCAGAAGAGTATGCAAATCTGATTGAAGTAAGTGATGCTAACTTTGTTTCTGACATTCAAAATGTTGATATTGAAAAGCTACCACTTGTTGATAAAGCCTATGGTTATAAACTAGGATCTCTAAAACTAGGAGAATACCCTGGTATTGGTTCAGAATTCCAGGCAGGTGAATATTCAGATATTATCTATCAGGGTAAACAATACTTAGTCGCACCCTTAGAATATAGAGGATTCTTCAAATGGTTAAACAATAGGGATGTCGGTACACCAGGATATATATTAATCGATAAGGTGACTTCAGATACTAGATTAATCAACATTAGAGAAACTACAGGAGAGGGACTAAAATATACACCATCTGCTTTTTATAGTCAAGACCTATTTAGACATGCCTATTATAATGGGTTAAGTAAATATCGATTAGAAAATCAATTCTTTGAAATTGATGAGGATGGAAATCCTTATTATGTCCTACAATACTCCTTACCTACAATCTTTATCAATGGTGGGTCTAAAATCAATAAAATCGCAGTTGTCAATGCAATCACTGGAGAAGTCAATGTCTACAGTCCAGGTGAAGAACCAGATTGGGTCGAATCTGTTTATCCCAACTCAATTATTTTTAGTCATTTAGATTATTGGGGTTCCCTTCAGGATGGTTGGTTGAATTCGGTATTTGGACAACGAGGTGTTTTGCAAACATCGGATGGAACAAGAGTGATTATGAATGACGGAGAACTCTATTACTTTACAGGACTTACAAGTGCAGGTAATGATGAATCTACAATAGGATTCATTTATGCTGGTATGAAGACCAATGAAACAAAGCTATACAGTTTTCCTGGAGCAACAGAAGAAGCAGCTATGAATAAGGTTTTAACCTTAATACCACAAAATAATATTACGACAACATTTCCAATCCCTATCAATGTAGATGGTATTCCAAGCTATTTTATTCTGATTAAAGGTAATGATGGAAGAATCCTTAGATATGTATATGTATCTGTACAGGATTTAGAACTTTATAGCATTGCTGAGAACCAAGCAGGTGCTTATACTGGATATCTATCAAGACTTGATGAAGAATTTGGTCAATCATCAGCAATTGAGAGAAGTGGAATTATTTCAGAAATCACCTCTTACGTAAGTGGAGGAAATACGATATATTGGATTCAATTGGATAATGATGAAAGATTTAAGATTAATGTGAGTCAATTTACAGATGCTGAAATGGCATATTTCATCAGTTTAGATATCGGAGACACAATCACAATTCAAGTATTAAATTATACAGTCATTGGCATTATTATAGAATAGAAAAAGTTAAGGAAAACATATGCAATTTAAACGATTAGTTATTCTCTTATATGCCTTTATAGGGCTATTGATTACAAGTCTTAGTATATCCTTTGGATTCGAATATCTTGTGAATCTTAACCAATGGATGGGATTAATCATCGGAGTCCTCTTTATGTTTTTAGGGATGATCATTTATCAATTTGGTAAAAAGATTCCCGTTTTTTATATCATCTCATTTGTCTTAAATATGATAGGTGTAGGCTTATCCATAACAGCATATTATGTTTTCAAAGCCTATGCATTAAACCAGGTTGACTTTATATTTGCTATTATGGTTTCACTTTCTATTTTAGCTGGATTTGGACTAATGACATTCATACCTATCATCAAAAGACATTTAAAGATAACGATATCCATAACAATAATAACTGTATTTGCTGTTTCGTTATATTTGTGGCTTTCAGTAGATGAGTTTACAGGGTTATCCTTCTATTTCTTAAATATTATATATTTTTATATGATTGCTATGATTCAAGGAACACCTTCACTCAAGGATTTAAGTAAAGAAATGGCTTTAGTCAGCTTTGGTTCTTTTATTTTGATTAGTATTATTGTGTTAATCATTTTAAGTGAAGGAGAAGTTCTTGGTGGACTGGATGGTTTTGATGGTTCAGACATAGCGGTTAAGAAAAAAAGAAAGTAATAAGAAAAGTTTAGAATGCAAGTTTATAGGTCTTTATAGTGAATTTGTAGTAAACTTAAATAAAGATATTAAGTTTCACCACATCTCTATAATTCGAAAAAGTGATTAAAACTTTCAATTATTATAAGAATATGTATGGAAACTTATGATAAAATAATAGCATTAAGGAGCTGAATATATGTATCCATTCTTATTGCCTGAACTATTTGGTTATACAATACCTATGTATGATTTGCTGATACTCATTGGTGTTTTTTTAATGATCTTATATATTGGAAAACGCTTTGAAAAAGAAGACGGATTTTCAAGACAACAATCGAACAGAATTATTATTTTGATTGCTATTAGCTTAGTATTTGCTCTTGTATTCTCATTCTTGTTAGATGGAATCTTCCACTCTATTAAAGAAGGAGAATTGGAGTTTGGTTCGATAAATTTCCTTGGAGCGTTAATTGGTGGGTTTGCAGCATTTCTAATTCTCATGAAGTACTTTTATAAAGATGACAACAAAGATATGAGAAAAATCTCAAATACAGTAATTACAGGTGTAGTTCTAGCACATGCATTTGGAAGAATCGGTTGTTTTTGTGCAGGGTGTTGCTTTGGTATACCTACAGAATCTTTTCTCGGTGTTTTATTTCCTCATGGACATGCACATGATTTGTATCCAGGAGAGTTAGTTTATCCAACACAATTATTTGAAGCAGGATTTTTATTCATTTTGTTCTTCCTATTAACTAAAGTACATTTCTTTAAAAACAAAGAAGTAGAGACTTATTTGATTGGTTACGGTATATTTAGAATCATAATTGAGTTCATCCGTGGTGATAACAGAGGAGTCTTTCTCCCATTATTTACCACTCAGTATAATGTATTTCCAACTCCATCACAATTCATGAGTTTATTGATGGTTTTTTTAGGGGGATACTTAATTTATAAACACTTCAAGTCATTAAAAGCTTAACATGAAATGATGTTAATCCCAATTTTGGAGAATTAGCATCTTTTTTTAAATGAAAGTGTGCTTCTATGGATAAAAAGAATAGCGACATTAAAATTCATACATATCAAAAAATACTCATTATTCTGATCATTATTTTAATGATAGTTTTTACATTTATCGACTTTAGAATATTGAATAATACGCTAAGTCAAACGATGGTAAAAAATTCTATACTTAGGTTTCTAGGTGGAACAATATTTATCATTATTATGGTTGGATTTCATCAAAAGCATATTTTAAGATTTAAAAATGTTGGAAAATCAATTCTCATCATGATACCTGCATTGATCATTTCAATCAATAATTTCCCAATCATCGCATTCCTTGATGGTAGAGCTACCTTAAGAGAACCAGTCTATCAAGTCTATTTATTCTTAATTGAGTGTCTAAGTGTTGGATTCTTTGAAGAAATCGTTTTTAGAGGTATTATCTTAATGCTCCTGCTGAAAAAACTAGAACACCATAAAAATGGAGTCCTATTATCCATTTTATTTTCATCAGCCATATTTGGTTTATCACATATCATAAATTTCTATAGTGGTCTATCTTTTGGTGATACAATGCTTCAAATCGGATATTCATTCTTAGTTGGAATGCTTTGGGCTGTTATGTTTCTTAAAACTGGAAATCTTTGGTTAACGATGATATTACATGCTACATTTAATTTTTTTGGCCAAGTTATGTTCTTACTTGGTGATGTGAATGGAAGGTATGATATATACACTCTCCTCATTACTATCTTCTTTGGAGTAGTTGTAGCATTTTACTCGTATAACTTCTATAATCAGTTTAAAGATCAAGAAATAATAAACTTCAGCTAAGAAAACATTAATAAGTATATTATGAAAAAAAGATGGAATCATTCCCATCTTTTTGTTTTTTTAAGAGTTTTTCAGTCTTGTTATCAATTGATGACCACGCTCTAGTAACGGAATCATTTCTTCTAAAGGAGTTATACCGATATTTTCATATGCAGTCAATAAATCTTCAAAACTCAATTCATAAATTCTGATTGATGAATCATAATCTAACAATAACGTATTGAAATCTTGAAGTGCTTCAAGACCATGATAATCATCTTCTAAAATAACCTCTGATAATCTAATTTCCATATACTCAATTTTAGATAGGTAGTAGGTCTCATGGTTCATCAAGGCTTTTAAGTCTTCTATCAAGGCTTTTAAGGAATTGAAGGTCACAACATGATTCAAGGTTAAGGTCATTGAATGATTTTCTAGTTCATTCTTAAGTTCAGCAGAAGTATAGGTAACAATCACTCCTATATCGACAATAGATGATTGAGAAAGCTCAACCATGGTTGTAAATAAATCATTATAGGCATTCATTTCTGAAACAGTGAAGGCTTCACCTGTGACCTCTTGATGCAAAATGGTGAAATCATCATATGGATTTCCTACTTGATAAAAAATATCTCTTTGATCAGTATTTGTAAACGTCATGGAGTTCCAATCAAATCTCAAATCTTCATAAATACTGATTTCAGATGGATCTACTTGTTCCGCTGAACAGCCAATCAATAGAAATATCATGGTGAATAGCATGGTTATAAATATCAATTTTTTCATTTTGCACCTCCTTCACTTTTCATCTTATCAATTATATTTGACAAAGTAATGACAAGATTATTTTTTTATTAGAATTTGAATTTTTACAACAACCTGACCATTGTCATTGAATATCTTATAGGGATAATCATATAGCTCTGCAATTTGTTTCACGATAAATAATCCTAAGCCAGAACCTGGTTTTTTGTTTTTTGTTGCATCTAATCTATAGAATGAATCGAATATTTTATCCAATTCTTTCTCTGGTATTTCACCCTTGTTTTTCACGATATAAACAAACTCTTTTCCAATAACCTCTCCCAAAACATCAACTTGTCGATCTGTGCTGTATAAAATTGCATTCTTAATCAAATTGGTAGAGAGGATGAGTAGTAACTCTTCATTCATGCATACATCACAAATTTCGATCTTTTTATTGATTTTGATCATGTTTTGCTTAGCGAGTTCATCTAGTGCACTAAAGTGTTCATCGATTGCTTTTGTGCTACACATATTCTCATATTTCATTTTGTCTTCTAGCTTTAATGAATAGGTTAAATCTTGTGTGATATTTTCAATGGTTTGAATTTGATTTAATAATTCATGAAGATATTTATCTTTATCCTTATACCGACCAACACCATCAATCATTCCTTCAATCATTCCCTTCATCACTGCGAGTGGGGTTTTGATTTCATGATTGATTGTCATAATCAGTTGTTTTTTCTTTTCTTCTTGTTCCTTTTCAAAATCAATATCTTGTGTTAACTTTTGGTTTGCTTCATGAAGCTCAGCATATGTCTTCTTTAAATTAAATGTCATTTCATTAAGTGAACTAATCAAATCTCTAAATTCATCTCTACGCTTTAAAGTCAATTTACTGGTAAATTTTAAGTTAGAAATATCTTTTGCATAGAGAGAAATCTTTTTGATTGGCCTTGAAATGTTTATAGAAATCAATATAGAAAGAAGTGTAATTGCAATCATCATAATGATCGATTGAGTTATATTGATGTTATTCAGAACACTTTCAACATTTTGTAAGGATTGTATTCTAGTTGAAACAATTAGATAATCACCTAGTTCAAATTGGTATATATAATTGATGTTATATATATCCCCACTTAAATCAACATAATAAATGAGTTGACCATCCTTTATCGATTCTGGACTATCATAAATACCGATAACAAAATCTAGAATATCTGCTTCATCAATAAAATCTGGACCTATTTCTTCAGTCAGTTGATTGTTGATGATTCGAATAAAAGTAGTTTCACTCGATAACCCCTTCAACTCTGTATTTTCTAGATCCTCACCATTTTGAATTAAGGATACGGATGAAAGAATCGATGATTTAACATTTTTAATATTTTCTTCAATATACATAGGAGAAAATCTTTCATAGGATATATACATACTTAAAAGAAAGACAAGCGAAAAAGAGAATAGTAAAATCAAAAAAGTTTTGACTAAAATACTAATTCTCATGATGTCCCCCTTTCTATATGTGAAATTTATCTATTTTTCGAATTTATATCCTGATTTGTATACTGTTTTTACATAATCTGATGCCTTACCTAATTTTTGTCTAAGTCTCTTGATATGGGTATCTACTGTTCGCTCATATCCATAATAATCAAATCCCCATATTAGATTCAATAAATCTTCTCTGGTGTAGACTCTTCCAATATTATGCATAAACAATGTGATCAATTCCCATTCCTTTTTATTCAATTCAATTGGTTCTTTATCAACCATCATTTTATATTTTGTAAAATTATAATCAATTATCCCATACCGCATCATTTCTTCAGGTGTTGTGTTTTCATATCTTGCAAGAACGGCTGCTATTTTTTTAATCACTATTTTTGGACTATAGGGTTTTGTTACATAATCGTCAATTCCAAGATTATACCCCTTTAACTGATTTTCTTCATCATTTAATGCAGAAAGCATCATGATTGGCACATTTGAGGACTCTCTTATTTTTTTGCAGACTTCAAAGCCGCCTAAATGAGGCAGCATGACATCAAGCAGAATTAGATCATACTTTTTTGTATTTACTTTACTTAATGCAGTGAGTCCATCATAGACTTGATCGATCAAAGCATTCGGGTAAGCATCTTTTACATAGTCATGCAATAGATCATTGAGATGCTTCTCATCTTCTACGATTAATATTTCCACAGGAACATCCCCCATCAGATTTCTTTCTTTAATGATAACATAATCTATTGAAAATGAAAACTAGGAATCCATTTAAAATAATGTCACAACTATGTCATAACAAGGACAAATCTTTGACACAAGTCATCATTATAATAGAGGTGAAATTAAAAAAAAGTGAGGGAAAAGAAATGAAAAAAATGTTATTTGTATTTACTTTAATAGGACTATTTGTATTCAGTGCTTGTGCATCATATGATGAATATAATGATGGTTATTATGAAGGAGAGTATAATTTTGAAAAGGTTCAAGGGGAGACTTATGCTGAAATCATCGAAAACGAGTTCATCAGCACAAGTGATATGCCTTTATCCACATTCTCTACAGATGTGGATACAGCAGCATTCTCCAATATTCGTAGAATGCTAAATGATGGTTATTTGCCAAATAAAGATGTGGTGCGCATCGAAGAGATGGTTAATTACTTCACATATGATTTAGAAGCACCAGAAAATGATGAAGTCATTAGTATCTATACAGAGTTAAGCCAAGCACCATGGAATCCAGATCATCAATTATTGATGATTGGACTTAAGGCGAAAGAAATACAGTTTGAAGAGAATGAAGGTATGAATTTAGTGTTCTTAATTGATGTATCAGGTAGTATGAGTTCATTAGATAAGCTACCCTTATTAAAAAGTGCAATAAGACTTCTAGTTGATCAACTTAGACCAACGGATAGAATATCAATTGTTGTTTATGCAGGTGCAGCTGGTGTAGTTTTGGAAGGTGGAGACTCAAGCGATAAAGATGAAATATTTAGTGCTCTTAACCAACTACAAGCCGGTGGATCTACTGCTGGGGGAGCGGGTATTCAACTTGCATATCAAGTTGCTGAAAGAAACTTTATTGAAGGTGGTATGAATCGCATCTTAATCGCATCAGATGGGGACTTTAATGTAGGAATGAGTTCAACAACTGCACTCAAAGAGTTAGTTGAAGAGAAAAGAGACTCTGGAGTTTTCTTAAGTGTGCTAGGCTTTGGTACAGGGAACCTTAGAAATGATATGATGGAAACAATCGCAAATCATGGCAATGGAGTCTATTATTATATTGACTCTATGCAAGAAGCTGAAAAAGTATTTGTTCACCAGCTAGGAGCATCCATGATTACTGTTGCTAAGGATGTTAAACTTCAAATCGAATTCAATCCAACATATATTAAAGGGTATCGTTTGATTGGTTATGAAAATAGAATGCTAACCAATGAAGATTTTGAAAACGATACAAAGGATGCTGGAGATATGGGATCTGGACATGTTGTCATTGCGTT
>JAHIRQ010000032.1 GCA_018818645.1 Bacillota bacterium | reverse complement strand
GTGATCAAGAACCATCCTTCATCGGAACAACAAGAGTTACCATGACAACTGCAAATCAAATTCAAAATGCTTATGATTTATTTAAAGAAGAAGGTATCCATAATCAACATCTTACATTGATGGGTTATTCTAGAGATGGCTACTTAAGAACCAATCCATATCGTACGAATTCTTGGGATAAGAAAGATATTCAAGAGCTTGCCGAAAATGTGATTGATGATGGTAATGAGATTTATTTGGCAAACGATTATATCATTTCATCGAGTCAATCAGACCGTGTGTCTTATAACCGAGATGTAGCTAGAGCATTGAATAGATTGAAGATGGTTAGAAATACAAGAAATCTAAACGGTCAACTGACTGAAATCTATTTCTTATATCCAGCTGAAAGCTATAAAATGGCAAAAGATGATCTAGGATTCATCAAGGATATGGGTGTCTCTGGATTATCGATGAGCAATTTAGGTAGACTTTTATTTAGCTATTATGATTCAGCAAACTTTGGTAGAAGTCATAGTGTCTCTTATTATCAAGATATTGCAGAGCTTTATGATAATTTATTGCTTTCCATGCCAAATGTTTATATGTATTCCTATATCGATGGATATCTAGATATGCAAATTACAAATGCTCAATACGATTATTATAGCGATTTAGTTCCAATACTTCCGATTATTTTAAAGGGTAGCATTTCCTATTACACACCTTATCTTAATTTTAATGCGCTCGCTGAAGATAGATTCTTAACCATGGTAGATTTCGCAATCAATCCAAGTTACGTGTTAACACATGAAAGAACCTATGAAATGCGTTATACACCTTCAAGCATATTTTATACAACTACACTTGCCAATTATGAAGATGAAGTTGTTGAAGCTTATCATTATGTCAATGATGCATTAAAGTATGTTACAAACGCATATATTGAGAGTAGAGATGTCTATCAAACAGGCTTAGTTGGAGTGACCTATTCCAATGGAGTCGTCATTTATGTCAATTACAATTACACATCAAGATTTATAGGAGGAGAAACAGTTCAAGCAAGAAGCTATAAGGTGGTGACTCCATGAGAAAGATAATTGAGGCAATCAAATCATTTTTTAAGAGTATACCCAATGCTTTATTAAATTTCTTGAAAAAAACTTGGACTCACCTTCGCTCATTTTTGGGTAAAGTCTTTAAGCCTGTTCTTGAGTTTTTAGGAAAGGTCTTTCGACCAATCTTAGCCTTCCTTAAAAAGATATTCAAACCGGTGGTTGTTTTACTCGTTAAGTTCTATCATATTCCAATCGTCAATAAGATCTTAGGACCTGTTTTTAGATTCTTGAAATGGAAGAATCTAAGAACATTACCACACAAATTCGGATATTTATTGACTCATAATTTTATCATCAATAGAGAACTCAACATGCTTTATCTATTTAAGTTTATAAAGATAAAGGTTACCAGAAAAAGAAGAGAAAGCTTTTATGGTTACATGTTTGTTTTACTTTGGCTAATAGGGTATTTAATATTTACCCTATATCCAATGTTTTATTCCCTATATTTAAGCTTCCATACTGCATACTATAATCTAGAAACCGGGATTGTAACAACATGGATTGGTTTCAATAACTATTTAAATGTATTTAGAAGCCAAGTGTTACTCCCTCTATTTGGAACCTACTTAGGTAAAATGGTTTTATCGGTTCCTTTAGTTGTTGTCTTCTCAATTATGATTGCAGTATTAATTAACAATCCAATTAAGCTAAAGGGCTTTTGGAGAACTATATTTTTCTTACCAGTCGTTATTGCTACTGGTCCAGTTATTGCAGAATTATCTAACCAGGATGCTACATCACTCCCATCACTTCAAGACAGTCCTGCATTAACCTACATTACAGAAAACCTTGGACCATGGATAGCAAATCCATTAGAAAGCCTATTAACATCGATGTTACTTGTATTATGGTATGCAGGGATTCCAATCTTAATTTTCCTAGCTGGCCTTCAAAAAATAGATTCATCTATTTATGAAGCAGCTTCCATAGATGGTGCTTCACCTTGGGATCGTTTTTGGAAGATTACACTCCCATCCATTAGTCCACTTATTAGTGTAGCAGTCATTTATATCGTCGTTTCTATGTCATTATTCGTAGAAGCTGGAGGTATTCTTGATTTAGCTAGAACACATATGCTTGTCGGTGCACCTGACTCTGCCTTTTGGTTTGGTTATGGATATGCAGCTGCAATCGCGTGGATTTATTTCTTCTTGATGGTTATTTTAATGAGTATTTTTGTTGGGATATTATCCATTAAGAGAAAGGAGAAATAAACCATGAAAAATATCGATAGAAATCTATTAAAAATCAAGGCTAAACGCTTTCTCCTCGGGATGAACTTCACAGATGGGTTTATCTATAAAATCGTGATCTACACACTTTTAATTAGCTTTAGCTATATTTATCTATACCCAGTCTTATTTATGTTAGTCAATAGCTTCATGAGTGTTGATGATTTAATCAATCCAGGTATTAAATGGATTCCTACAACGCTACAGTATTCAAATTACGAAAGAGCAATGGCTGTTCTAGAAATCCCTCAAGCCATTGTTGGAACAGTATCTTATGTCTTAAAGGTGAGCTTATCTGTCACTATTTCATCAGCAATTATTGGTTATGGGTTTGCGAAATTTAACTTCCCATTGAAAAAGATTATGTTTGCATTGATGTTAGCTACATTTATCCTACCCTCTCAAGTCACAATGGTAGCAAACATGTTAATCTTTAAAAACCTAAGTTTGATGAGTACTCAAAACGCAATGATTCTACCAGCGATTTTTGGTCAGGGAATCAATGCAGCGATTTACATTTTAATATTCTATCAATTCTTTAAAACAATCCCTGGAGTCTTAATGGAATCAGCAGAAATAGATGGTGCATCACAAACCAGAGTATTCTTAAAGATTGCAATTCCTCTTGCAATACCATCATTTATCATCGTTTTCTTATTCTCATTCGTATGGTATTGGAATGAAACATTTGTTACTGCCCTATATGTTGGTGGTCAAGTGACTCTGCCATTAAAGCTTCAAGCATTTAGAGCAAGCTATAACACGCTATTCCCTCCTGGATCTCCGGGTTCAGAATTAAATGAAGCTATCTTGCTCGCTGGTAATATGATCACGATTTTACCATTACTAGTTCTATATTTTATTGCACAAAGATATTTCACTGAAAGTATAGACCGTACGGGTATTACTGGTGAATAAGGAGGTATTATGAAAAAAATATTTATATTAATTTTACTTTTGTTTGTTATGGTCGGGTGTGAAACCACTCCAACAGAACCAACAGAACCTATAGAAACTGAAATACCATCAGTACCCAATGGACTCCAAGCCTTAACGGCAGTTACAGATTGTGATGTTCCTACACTTGAGGGTGGATGGGTATGCATTTGGGCTGATGAATTTGATGGAGATGCCGTAGATGAAACCAAATGGACCTTCGAAGAAGGTGGCTTTGGTGGTGGAAACATGGAAGTTCAATACTATTCTAGAGATAATGCAGAGGTTACGGATTCAAAACTCATTATTACTGCTAGAAAAGAACAAATGGGTGGAAAAGAATACACTTCCGCTAGAATGACCACGAAATATAAAGGATCATTTAAATATGTTAGAATTGTTGTTTCAGCGAAAATGCCAACAGGCAGAGGAACATGGCCAGCAATTTGGATGATGCCATTGATGAATGTCTATGGCGGTTGGCCAAGAAGTGGTGAAATTGATATCATGGAATATGTTGGTTATGATGAAAATCGTATACACTCAACGATTCATACTGAGAAGTTTAACCACAATTTAGGAACTCAAATCGGATATTCAAGATTATATGAAGACGTAGAAACGAGTTTTATTGAATATGAAATGATCTGGACTCCAGGAAGTATTAGAACCTATGTTGATGGTGATAAGCTTGGTGAGTTTGCCTACGTACCTCATTTCAATCAAGACGTTCCTTATAACCAAGCATTTCCATTTGATCAGGAGTTTTTCCTAATCCTTAATCTAGCGATTGGTGGAACATGGGGTGGTGCTCAAGGAATTGATACAACGATATTTCCTACAGCAATGGAGGTTGACTATGTCAGAGTTTATCAACAAGACTATGCACTAACAGATGTTGAAGAACCAACCCAACCTACCAACATTCAACTCGCTCAGTTGAAGAACACTATCTTTTGGAATAAATCAGAAGATGATTACGGTGTCGAGAAATATGCAGTTTATTTAGATGGGGCATTTCATAAATATGCATCACTAAATCAGATTACATTCAAGAGTTTATCTGTTGGTCAAGCATATCAGGTTCGGATCCAAGCAGTAGACTTTGTCGGTCGAGTTTCGGAAATGAGCGATACAATGTCATTCACTTTTTCGGGATAATACAAATCAACGCAGATATGTATGCAATAGCATATCTGCGCTTTTTTTTCTTCAAAATAATTATTTTCTTATGACTATTTAACTTCCTTTATAACAAATTTTAAGTTATAATAAAGGTGCTGATGAACTAGTCTACCGTAACTGAAAATTTCTCCTTTTATTGATTTTTTTAGTGGTATTCATAGAATCAGTAAGCCTTGATGACTTAATCCCCCCCATGTCATCAGGGCTCTTTTATTTAAATTAGCATTTGATTTCAATCATGAAGTTGTGTGATATAATATAAACATAATAAACTCTACATCATGAGGAAAGGATTTTCCCTTAAATCTTTGGGATAGGTGAATTTATGCAAAAAATCTTAATTGTTGAAGACAATGTGCTGATCAGTCGTAGTATAGAGTCTAAGCTTAAAGAAGAAATGTTCGAAGTCAAAGCCGTATTTAATGGTGAAGACGCAATCAACCAATTTAATTTGATCAAGTATGATGCAGTATTACTTGACTTGATGTTACCTATAAAAAGCGGAGAAGAAGTTTTAAAGCATATTCGCTCTAAAGGTGATGTACCAGTTATTATTATTTCAACAAAGGATACAGATGTTGAAAAGGCAGTCAATCTAGGTCTTGGAGCTGATGATTATTTGGCTAAACCTTTTTCAATGCTTGAGCTTGTAGCAAGAGTGAAGGCTGTATTACGTCGTTCACAAAAATCGCTTGAAAAAGAAGTAAAAAATAAATATGAGATTAGCAATATAGAAGTCAATTTAAGCAATTTTGAGGTGAAGAAAAATGGAACAGTTGTTGATCTAACCTTAAAAGAATTTGAAATTCTTAAATTGCTACTGACACATCCAGAACAAACATTTTCGAAACAACAAATGTATCGAACTGTTTGGGGTGAAGAATATTATTATAACGATAATGTCATCAATGTTCATATTAGAAGATTAAGAGAAAAAATAGAAGATAGCCCATCGAATCCAAGAATTGTGATTACGATGTGGGGATTTGGGTATAAACTAGGAGATTTCAGTTAAATGATATAAGGACACTTAGGTGTTCTTTTTTCTTAATAAATTCTTAAGGGATAGGAAACGAATTCGATAGAATCTTTTGGTACAATACTCCAGTAGATTAAAGGGGGCTAAGATATGGATTCGTTGACCATCCCATGGGCATTCTATATGAAATATGAAAAAACAAAGAAAGAAATGACTATCTTTTTTTCGAATAGAATGAAACAAATGATGGAGTTATCTTTAGATAGTATGTCATTTTCTGAAAATGATTTAAAGGAATTCATTCATAAATATGATCAAAGAAAACTTGATTATTTCTCGAATCAAAAGATAACAGGACCTTTCAATACAATGATGAGATTTAAAACACTCCATGGAAAATCGTATTTAAGAACTTTAGCTATTTGTCAACTCGATCACCATGGGTTTCATTGTTTAACGATAGAAGATGTCTTTCTTCATAAGATGAACCAGTCAATAATTTCGACGAAAACAGATATTAAACAGCTCAAAATTGAGATAGAAGATGTTGATAAAATTATTGAAGTTGAATCTGACTTTCAGTTAAGTAAGTTCAAATCACATTTATCTTCAATCCTTGGTAGACAAACGATTTAAGAAATAATTAAGAAATCCATTATTTTTAAGTAAGAGTTGATGCGTATAATGTAGATATATAATAAGTGACTTAAGAAATTTATCCGGAAGGTAGGTTGACTTATGAAATATTTAATTATTATACTTACAGTGTTACTCGCAGCAAGTCTCTACACTCTTGAGGTTTCAAAAGCATATGCAACCAATATCGAAATTTATGAGATTATCTTTGAAGATTATGATGGAGATGTCATTTATAGAGAGTATGTAGCTGCTGGAGCAGACTTATCTAATTTTGTACTACCTGAAGTTGAAAGTAGAAATGGATATCTATTTATGGGATGGAGTGCTGAATTACCTGAAGTAATGCCTTTCGCTAACTTAGTGATCGTCGCAGAATATATGCAAGCAGAAATGAGAGTAACAGCAACGACTTAATAAAACAACAATTATCAAAAGTACACGAAAGTGTGCTTTTTTTTAATTCTTAGTGATAAAATAAGGCTGAAATGATGAGGTGTTAACATGCTCAAAGTTGCTATATTCCAATTTTCAGGCACAGGAAACACTTACTATATCAGTCAACTCATTCAAAGTGAAATGAGAGAAAAAAGAATCATATGTGACTTGTACGCAATTGAGTCCTTGAAGGAATCGAACCATTTCATTGATCATTATGACGTCATCGGGTTAGGTTATCCTATCTATGGATCATCTATTCCAAGAATTGTTCGAAAATGGATTGATGGACTTAGATTTAGAAGGGATAAAAGAGGCTTTGTTTTTTGCACGCAAATGATGTACTCTGGTGATGGTGCTGCATATGGAGCGAGACTACTTCGGAAAAAAGGTTATCATATTTTACAGCAAGAGCATTTTAATATGCCAAATAATATTACAGACTATAAAATATTTAGGACGAAAAAAGCGATAAGCTATGAAAAAATAGAAACCAAAAATTCAAAAAAAATTCAAAGATTTGTGAAGAATATCTTGCTAGAAAAAGGATTTTTAAAGGGATCTAATCCCATTTCATTAGCACTTGGACTGGTTCAAAGAGTTCCCTATCATCAAATGGAGAGAAGGTTGATGAACCATGCAATTCTTCTAGAACCAAACTGCATAAAATGTGGAAAATGTGTTGAAATTTGTCCAACAAAAAACTTTGTTTTCAAAGAAGATTTGTTGAAAGTTAGAAATAGATGCATGCTATGCTACAGATGTATCAATCATTGTCCTGTTCTAGCGCTTCATATCAACAAAAAATCACTAGTGGATAAACCGTATCATGGCCCAACCATGCAGTTTAAGATAAGAGACGTTATGACGCATGATCCCACAAATGAAGTCATCGATGAAATGGAGTTATGAAACAAATCACAGGTTAAAAACATTCAAAAAAGATAAAAAAATCGGTCAAGTTTTTGACCGATTTTTCTTAGATTATTTTTTTGAGTTCAACTGCAATCAAGGATGCAATCATTCGTGCTCCAAAGGGACTTAAGTGTGTATCATCAGTGATACCATCTGGATAATTTATAGACTCGCCAGGTTTTAGGTGAAGATAAAACTTCTTTGAGTATTCAACACCAGCATCACTAATAATCTGATGTGTAATTTTATAGGTATCCATGAGAAGTATTTGATGTTCTCTAGCAAACTCTTTCATTTGAGTTGGATACTCACCTACTGTATGTTTTTCTAGTTTCTCATCCTTGAATTTTCTTCTAGTAATCGATGTCAATAAAATAGGAATTGCTTGATGTTTTTTAGCAATTAAAATAAATCTCATCAAGTTTTCTTTATACTCAGTTCTTGGGTCTGTGTATCTAGAGGGATCCTCTAATTTTTCATCGTTATGTCCAAATTGAATAAGTAGATAATCGTCTTCTTGAATCTCATGATCAATTCTATCTAGTAACCCTTCAGTGATAAAGGATTTAGTTGATTTACCATTTTGTGCATAATTAACAACCTCTATATTCGGGGTAATGAATTCATCCAAAAATTCGCCCCAACCAGTTTCTGGTCTTTTGATATCTAATTTAATCGATGCAGTAGAATCTCCTGCGATATATAGTTTTGGCATATGATATCCTCCACAAACATTTTAGCATAGTTGATCAATTGCGTGCTATAATCAAAATAACGATAAACATTTAGGAGTTAGAATATGAAACTTAATCTATTAAGCTTTAATGTCAGAATCAATGTGGCAGTTGATGGTAAAAATGCTTGGGATTATCGAAAGGATAATATTTTTAGTTTTTTAAATGATAAGAAATATGATGTCATTGGATTTCAAGAACCCGGTCCTATGATGTTTAAAGAACTTAAAGATAACTTAAAGGATTATGATTCCTATGGTATTCCAAGAAATGAAGGTGGGGAGTACGCACCTATATTTCTCAAAAAAGGTTTGTTCGAAGTGATCGAGTCAGAGACTATTTGGTTAACAGACACTCCATATGTTGAATCAAAGATTGAAGGAAGTCATTTTTTTAGAATCGCAACCTATGTTGTTTTAAAGCTCAACCCAAATCGTTACTTAGCCATCATCAATACCCATTTAGATTATGCAAGTGATCATATCATCTTCAATCAAATTGAATATCTTTACCGAATCATCAAGGTATTAGAAATCAAATACCAAACAGAAATTATACTCATGGGAGATTTTAACGCACATCCAGATTCGATTGGAATTAAGTTTTTATCCTCTAAGTATCATCAAGTTTATGATGATCCTAAAAATATCGGTTTAACATTTCATGCATTCACAGATCAAGAAGAAGGATTACCGATTGATTATATTTTCTTCTCTAGTTTAATTCAACTCAAAGAGTTTGAAATTATACATCATCAAGACAAAGGGAAATACTTATCAGATCATTATCCACTCTACGCAAAATTAAAAATTGAAGATTAAAAAAAATAAAAAAACCATTCAGCCGAATGGTTTTATTTATTCATTGGTACACCCTCACGGGCTCGAACCGTGGACCCACTGATTAAGAGTCAGTTGCTCTACCAACTGAGCTAAGGATGCATTAGCCGTGCATTGATTATTATAGCACATGTTTTCTTAAATGCAAGACATAGATAAGAAAAAATCTTCTTTTTAATCGTCACTGCTTTGTTATATATAACAAGCAATCCTATTTTACTTTTCTGCTCTTCTAATGACTTCATCACAAATCCTTAACGCCTTCTCCATATAGTCTTTACGATTCAAAGGAAAAAGGATTGCTGATTTTCCAAACTTAAGTCCTTTATTTTTTTCTGCCTTAATCATTTCTACATACTCAAAATCAGTTGTATAGATTGAAAAGTGATTTTTCCCGCCACCCATCATTAAAAATATTTCTCTATTAATCTTTAAAACAGGTCTTTTATAAAAAAGAACAAGTTCATATTGACTATGTTGATCCTTAAGATAATTCAAAACGTAGTCCAACCATTCTTTTCCTTCATCACCAAGAGTGTCTCTATAATCTTTTATTGTTTTTATCATATCTTCACCTCTATCTCTTATTATAACTTAAAAAGTGCATATTCTCATTTTTAAAGCCATTAACTGCCTGTATCTATAGATACATTTCATGCTATAATAGATTTAGTTTGAGATAGGAAATGACGATATGTATAGATATACACTAGGCTTTATCAAAAGAAAAGATGAGATTCTATTGGTCAACCGTGAGAAAAAGCCTTGGAAAGGCTCATGGAATGGTGTCGGTGGAAAACTCAATCTCAATGAGACCATAGACACTTGTATCATTCGAGAAATAGAAGAAGAAACAGGAATCACTGTTTTACCAAACCAGATTGAGGATAAAGGTTATTTAACGTGGAATTCCTTTGATGCGATGGGACAGGGTTTACACATCTTTTTAATTACTCTACCTGATGATTTTCACTATCCAACGCCTATTTTGACTCAAGAAGGTATTCTAGATTGGAAAAAAATTGAATGGATTAATGATTTCGAAAATTATGGAGTCGCAGATAACATCCCTTATTTCCTTCCAACTGTTTTATCAAAAAAAGATAGATACCATTATCACTGCACCTTTAACGATAAGGTGTTAGTCTCTGTAACAAAGGAGAAAATATAATGCCAACTGAAATTATTCTAATCATTATATTAGCTTTTGTAATCCTTGTTATTATAGGATATGTAAGCTTTCATCAAAAAAAGAAGAGTGAAGAGATTAAAGAGAAAACGATAGAACTACTTAAAACTCGTGGTGAGTTTTCTCATGAGCATAAGAAGAATTTATTTAAGATCAATGACAAAATTTATCAAGTTTTATTTTTCTATGTACCAACCAATGCAGAATTAACCATCAATAGTAGAAAAATTTGGGAAGTTAGAGATGCATCCAAATCAAATTTGATTGACCAGACTCACTTTTTAAAGTCCGACTATCCAAAGATTGTCATTGTTTATCCAACTACTGTTAAAATTAAAAGATACTTAAATGAAAATGAACTTGAATTTGTGAGCTATAAGAAATCTTTCTATGATATGTATGTGATAAGACATTTCGAACTGAGTGAGTTGTTGAGTGAGGATATTTTATGAAAAGAGCCTTCATCTTTTTATTATCCATAGCTTTTATGCTTTTCTTATCTTCATGCAAACCCTATGTGATTGAATATTCAGATAACAATCCTTATACACTTGAAATCAAAGGAGATTCCTTAAAAATCTTGCAGATAACAGATCTACATCTTGCATATGGAATTGATGAGCGTGATCGAAAGACATTTGAATTGATTCAGAATTTAGCATTCTCAGATGATTATGATTTAATTGTCATCACTGGAGATTTAACCATGTCACCATCTGCACCAAAGCTTTTTACATCGTTAATCAAGCATATGGAGTCTTTAAAAATCCCTTGGACCTTTGTTTTTGGGAATCATGAGACAGATTTTCATGATTATAGTGATTTTATCTCAAGAATACCTGATACAGATTATTTGATGTTTAAGGTTGGTCCAGATATTGAAGATGGTGGTTATGGTAACTTCAAAATAGAATTTACAAGGTATAATCAACCCTTCTACAATGCGTATTTTCTTGATTCAAAAGCAGAGCGAACTGATTATACTGAAGAAGAAGGCGAATATGATTATTTATCTTATGCTCAAGTATCTTGGTATGAAGACCAAGTTGAACTTGATACTGTAGATTCCCTAGTTTTCATGCATATACCACTCAGACAATATATAGATCCTGAAAATTATGTAGGTATATTTCGAGAAAAAATGGTTTACGCACAAGGTGTTGACACCGGCTTTTTTGATGCGATGGTAGCTCATAACAAGTCAAAGGCAGTGTTTGTGGGTCATGACCATTTAAATGATTTCTATCTCATGATGGATCAAATCATGCTTGCCTACGGAAGAGCTACAGGCTATAATGGGTATGGCAACCTTGAAAAAGGTGGAAGACATATTGAAATTTCAGCGAATCATGAGTTAATCACATATATTATTCTTGGAAGTGAGGTGTGATGATGAAACCTAAAGATAGACTTTTAATCCTTTTATCTTCATACTTTTGGGCAATATTAGGACTTTTTTTAACCGGTTCATTTTTATTCTTCATCATTCCAGTTGCAGCCCTTCTTTATTTACTATTTGGGGGTGAAAAACGTGTTTGATATACTTATTTATATATTTATCAATTCTTTTTGGATATCTCTTATCGGTGGAACAATCACCTTATTTACCTTGAGATTGATTGCTGTTTTATCAAACAAGCTAGAAAAAAATAAAGCACTCTTTGTGTTATTCACACCTTGTTCAATTGGGTATTTACTCACATTTGAAAAGGAATCAAAGTTTAAAACTTGGTATCGTATCTCTATGATTCTATTTTTCATCATTACCTTAATTGGTAGTATCTTTATTTTATATCTACATTTGGAGTTGAATTTCATATGATCTATAAGGTAACTCGAAAACAAAATAATTCAGATATGTGTTTTGTCTGTGGGATGAATAATCAAGCAGGACTTCATACCAACTTTTATGAGCTTGAAGATCATACAATTTTAGGCATCTTCAAAGGCTCAGATATTCACCAAAGCTACCCTTCTAGAATGCATGGTGGCATCATTACCGCATTACTCGATGAAACCATCGGTCGTGCAATCCAAATGATTGACACAAGTGTATGGGGGGTTACAGTTGACTTAAACATCCGCTTTTTAAAGCCGGTTCCTCTTGATCAGGAACTTAAAGCTGTCGGAAAAATTACATCGAATCGACGAGTGATTTTTGAAGGAGAAGGTTATCTTTGTGACGAAAACAACGAGATACTCGCGACCTGTACCGGGAAATATATGAAACAATCCGTTGAAAAAATAGTGAACGGAGATAATTTTATCGAGGAGAAATGGATCTATGTCGAGGATGATCAACCTCCACTTAGCTTCGACTTACCAAAATGAGCATTTTAGAAGTAGAAAATATAGCATTTAGCTACAGTGGTGAAAATCTGTATCAAAAAGCCTCAATGAGACTTTTTGAAGGAGAGCATGCAGTTCTTGTTGGACCCAATGGAACTGGCAAATCAACACTACTGAAGCTGCTTGAAAAATCATTAACTCCTGACCAGGGGTTTATCAATTGGGTACCAAATAAAAGAATAGGATATTTAGACCAATACGCAAATGTCGATCCTAACCTACTCGTGAAAACATATTTATACGATGTCTTTTTACCTCTTTTTGAAAAGGAAAGAGAAATGGAAAGACTATATGAAAGTGTTGTAACTGCACCAGCAAAGGATCATGAAAGACTTTTAAATTGGGCTTCAGCACTAGGAGATCAATTGCTACAAGCTGATTTCTATGCGATTAAATCCAAGGTAGGAAATATTATACATGGTCTTGGTCTAACGATGGATATCTTAGAAGAACCAATCAAACATCTTTCTGGTGGGATGCGCGCTAAAATCATATTGGGTAAATTACTACTAGGAGATTCTGATGTTCTTCTTTTAGACGAGCCCACAAACTTTTTAGATGTCAGACATATTGACTGGTTATCTAAATTTTTAATCAATTATCCCAAAGCATACATTGTGGTATCTCACCATGAGGAATTTTTAATGGAGATTGCCAATACTGTATTCGCTCTTGAAAATGGAAATATTACAAGATATAAAGGTGATTATACTTACTATCTCAAGGAAAGAGAACTTAGAATGGGACAAATGGAAAAAGCGTTTGTTTCTCAGCAAAAGTTTATTCAAAAAACCGAAGACTTTATCCAAAGAAATATAGTGAGAGCATCGACAACGAAACGCGCACAAAGTAGAAGAAAAATGCTTGAAAAAATAGAGAGAGTTACTGCACCTAAGCATGATAAAACCTATCATTTCAATTTCCCATTTGCTTCAGCAACTGGAAAAGACGTACTGACAACGATAGACCTTGAAATTGGCTATCAGGAGCCTTTGTTAGAAGCATTAAGCATAGCAATCCTTAAAGAAGAAAAAGTCGCTATAACGGGAAAAAACGGGATTGGTAAATCGACGTTTCTAAAAACTGTTTTAGGAATTATTCCAAAACTTGGTGGCGAATATAAATGGATTGATACTGCAAAGATTGCATATTTCGAGCAAGACTCGATATTTGATGAAGGTCTAACTCCATTTCAAGTTGTCCATATCAAATACCCACATTTTACTAAAAAAGAAGTGATGTCCCTGCTTGGGAATCACGGAATCGATTACGAAATGGCAACACGTGATATCAATACACTTTCAGGTGGAGAACAAACTAAGGTAAGACTTGCATTATTAAGACACCAAAAAGGAAATGTCTTAATCTTTGATGAACCAACCAATCACTTAGACGTTAATGCG
>JAHIRQ010000031.1 GCA_018818645.1 Bacillota bacterium | reverse complement strand
TGATAAAGAGGATAAAGAAGATAAAGGGCCGTACGGCCTCCCTAAATTACATTTTATTACCAATTCTTTAATCAAAAACAAATACATCGATGAGTCATCTCTTGACATCATCAAATTTAATATCTTGTTTGAAGATTTAATCCATGGGTATGGATTTGAAGATGTCTTATCCGCGGTAGATTATGTGGTTAAGTATTCTAAGAACCCAAATCCACCTATAGAAGATAAGTTCGCTTTCATGAGAGAATCAGTTCAAACAAATTTAAAGCAATTTGAACATAGGAGGAAAACAGCCAATGAGTCATTCGAATCGTGGATTAAACGAACCCTTTTACAGGTGGATTGACGATGTAAGAAGAGCGATGAGAAAAGAAAAGGAACTCCAGGAAAAACTAGAGTTCTATAATATGAAGCTTATTAGATATAAAGGTGTTTCTTATGATCGAATTGGATCATCTGGTTCACGTTCATCAGGTGATAGTGAGTTGTTGTATTGGTTGGATAAGATTGATAAAGTCGAGCATGCAATCACCTCATTCAGACAAGTTGTAAATGAGCATAGACTGTTACTAAATAACCTTAATACTATTGAAGTTTCAGTATATAATGACCTTATCTCAAAGCATGTAAAAGCCATTGATTATCAACTACTAACAAAAACTTATCGTCATCAAGTCATTAACAGAATTGTATTAAAGTGGACAAGATTAATTGATTTTACCAATGTATCTGATTGAAACATAAATAATGACTTTTATCACAATGCTTGTTCATAAAAAGCTATGAATATGGTAAAATATACATGTTTTATAAAAATGGAGGATTCTATGAAAAAAGTTGAACAAAATCAAAACTACATCAATATGCTTTATCAAGGCGATTGTCTTGTTGAAATGAACAGAATCCCTGACGAATCAGTTGACATGATTTTATGTGATCTTCCATATGGTATGACTCAAAATGATTGGGATAGTTATATTCCTCTCGATGAGTTATGGAAACAATATACAAGAGTTATTAAGCCTAATGGAGCAATTGTATTGACATCAAGTGGATTATTTACAGCAAAATTAATTATGAGTCAACCCAACTTATTCAAGTACAAATGGATTTGGGAAAAATCTAAAGCAACAAATTTTCTGAACGTTAGAAAACAACCACTTAGAAAATATGAAGACATTTGCATTTTTTACAAAAAACAACCAACATACATTCCACAAATGACTGATAGTACACCATATGATAAAGGTATTCGAAAAGACCAACTCACTGGAAGCTATGGGGATTTTGAACCAGTTCATGTGACAAGTGAAGGAAAAAGATATCCAACAGACATAATTTACATTAAAACTGCAGAAGCTGAAGGTGAAGTAATTCATCCTACACAGAAGCCAGTTGAGTTAGGTAGATATTTAATTAGAACATATACAAATCCTGGAGATATTGTTCTTGACAACACATTTGGTAGTGGTTCCTTTTTAGTTGCAGCACTACTTGAAGGACGTAATTTCATAGGTATCGAATTAAATGAAAATGTTTCACTCTTCAAGAAGGAGACTATTGATTACATCGATGTTGCCAAAAGAAGATTACACCTTGCACTTATTAGCCTTGATCGTAAAACTAAGAGTAATTTGTATAATTCAAAACTTATAACTGAGTTAATGGAGAAACCAAATGGCATATCTAAATGACAATGAAAGAAGTACAGTAATTGATTTAATATCTGATGTAAATCAATTTTTATCTAGCATTGATATTTCAATTAGAAAATTGGGCGGAGAATCTTCATTACATACTGGTCAGAAAAACAGAAAATTTCCAGATGTTATTCTATATGGTGATGAAATTAGAAAAACAGTTCTACAAACATGGGAAATTAAAATGCCTGATGTGTCTATCATTGATCAAGAATTCGTTGCAGATGCAAAGAGTAAAGCAAATATATTAGGTTTAAACAGTTTTTTTATATGGAATTTCAGCTTTGGGAAATTATACATAAAGGAAAATGATGATTTTATAGTAATAAAACAGTGGTCAATACCATCAATAAAAAACAGGGAAGATGTCAACATAAACAAGGGAAACTGGTTATCTATTTTAAAGAGCATAATTCTCGAAATAAATGATTATATATTATCTGGTCATATAAATAAAGTTTCAAAAGAACTGTTGCTATCGGAGAATATTCCACTTGATATTATTGAAGATCACAAAATAACTCAAGGAGCTTTTTTGTTATTAAAAGCAAATTCAGATATCGTTTTTAGATCGTTTATAAGTCAATGGTGGTTATCGATGAAGGCAGATTTTCAAAATGATGAAGATAACCCATATAATGCATATGCGAAGATTCAAATATTGAAATGGACGAATAGGATCTTGTTTGCTCATATTATCAAACACAAATTTGAGGCTGCAAGATCAATTGATACCATTACATATGAAACAAGTGCAGAGTATCTATCAGATATTTTCAAACAAATTTCTTCAAAAATAGATTTCTATTCAATCTTCATGATTGAACATAGTGAATCAATATTGTCACCCGAATGCTTATTGGATTTGATTTCATTCAGCATGTTTGTTGGTGATAGTGATGAAATATTACTGGATCATTCAGTTTTCCATCAAATCATGGAAAAAACAATCAATGCTAGTAAAAGAGCTATAGGTGGACAGTTCGCTACTCCTGGATTTCTTGCTAAATTCCTTGTCAAAATTAGCTTGAGTGATATCAATGCTGATGCAATAGATACCTGTGTTGGGACAGGTACAATAATTAAAGAAGTTTTTAATACAAAACGAGAATCCAATGTTGTTCCATACAAATCAATTTGGGCTTCAGATAAGTACTCCATTCCTTTACAACTGACCCACATGTCGATTATTAAGGATCTTGATGATAGAAATCCCATAAAAGTTTTTCAATGTAATGTATTTAACTTAAATGTCGGAGATGTAATCCAGATAATTGATCCAAATGATGGCGGAACTGTGTCATATTCTATTCCGTTTTTTGACACTATTGTGAGTAATCTTCCATTTGTACCATTTGAATTGATTAGTGATGATGAAAAGCAATCAATTGACAGTCTTATAAAGCAGATCGAACTCGAAACAGGTACAAAACTTAGCCAGAAAAGTGATTTATATACTTTCATAATATTTAAACTCAGATCGCTGATATCTGAAAAGGGCAGAATTGGTGTGATTACCTCTAATTCTTGGCTTGGAACTGACTGGGGAAGAAATTTTTACAAAACTCTAAATTATTATTTTAACGTTGAAAATGTCATTATTAGTGGGAAAGGTCGTTGGTTTCAAAATGCTGATATTGTAACAACCATTTTTATTTTAACAAAAAGAAATGATCACTCAACTGCTACTAATTCATCATTTGTGATAATTAAAGATAAACTCTCAACCATAGTGGAGAAAACAGAAATATTTGATCAAGTTTCTAACAATATTGTTCTAAAATCAAATATTGATAATGATTATCTGAAGACTTCGATTTATAGCTATCCATTAATTGAAATTATTAGTTCAATGGGAGTATCATTCAATACACTATTTCATGGTGTAACATGGCTACAGCAATTATTTAGCAAATTAATCCCTATAACGACGAAGTTTAAAATTGCACGAGGAAGTAGAAGAGGATGGAACGATATGTTTTATCCTGTTCATCCTAGTTTTGCTTCAGAAGATGAATATCTAGTTCCAGCACTAAAAAATCCACGAAACTTGAAGAGCTTTGATGCAGAAACTGATGTTGTTGCATTTTGTTGTAATGCGACTCCGGATGAGTTATTTCAAAAGGGGCACATTAAAGCACAGAAATGGATAGAACATTTTAGCCAAGTTACAAATGAGAAAGGTGTTTTACTGCCTATAGTCTTGAAAAAAAGTGATGCATCATTGTGGTATGCAATGGAAGATAATGAAAAAGCAGTGATGACTACCATTTTAAATCCCAATCGACGTCTTTTTGTTAGCAGATTCAGCCAACCTACTTTTATTGATCAACGTTTCATCTCAATTAATCCAATTACAGATATGAAGAATTCTGAAGTTGAATTGAATCATGCATTGTTGAATTCATTAGTCGGTATGTTTTATATTGAGGCTGTTGGGTTTGGTAGAGGATTAGGTGTTCTTGACATAAACAGCAAATCTTTTTCGAACATTTTAATGTTAAATTGTGACTTGTTAACAACTGAACAAAAAGATAATATAGTACAGCATTTTAAAGTATTAAAATTAAGACAACCTTTAGATCTTGATGAAGAGTTAAGATCAGAAGACAGGCTTGCATTTGATCAAGTTGTTTTTGAAGCATTTGATATTGCTCGTTTTTATGAAAGTATAAAGAGTTCGCTTTTGTCGATGCACACGACTAGACTTTCAGTAATAGAAAAGTAACCTCATTTGATTACATTGATTTTTGTGAAAAGCAATACAAAATGATCTTCTATCGATCACCTACTATTTCTTGTATAAATCATTTACGGTTATCAGCAGATACAACTAGATAAGATGTTAGTCATATTAAGTGCTATAATAGATAATAAGGTAGCACTTTTCTTTTTTTAAATTTAACGTCATTTAATTTGAGAAATTTCAAACAGTATCAATTGATTCATGATTTAATGAGTTTAAATTTAAATGAACAGTTCTTATTTTGACTTTAGTTGGGAGTGAATTTTAATGTCAGAACAAAATTATATTAGGTTGTTAAAATTCCATAATGCATTTGGTATAAAAAGTTTGAAAGTAAATCTACCTGGTAGTAACCATATATTGAAAAACTGCTCAATTTATGCCTCAAATGGAGTTTTTAAAACCTCCTTTTCACGTACTTTGGATTTTCTAGCAAAAGGAAACATTGACAGTATCGAAGATAGGCTAACTGGTGTTAAATTTTCATACGATATTCAGGTTGGAGATGAAAGTATAGACAATCATTTCTCTAGTATACTGGTATTTTCTAAAGACATCTATGATATCATAAATCTCACCGATATGAGTAACCCATTGACCAAACTTACAGCAAATAATGAAGATATTAATAGGTTATTAAACATTGAAAAAAAATACAAAGAATACAAGAGTGATTTTGAAAAGACAATCAAAAGTAGCGGGTATACTCCGGATTTTATTTATAATCTATTTGAAGTTCAAGATCCAGATAGAAATATTAGTTCATTTATTGAGTTCCTGATTAAACTCAGTAAATCTGATGTAATACCGGGTGTCGATAAACTTAAATCTAAGACATTAACTTCAAAAGTAGGAGATGCTCTTGACAAAAGCGACATACAAAAAAAGTTTAAATCGTATTCAGATTACATAAACAAAAAATTATCGAGCATATTTTTTGATGATAAATTCAATGATAATACTGTATTTGGATTTGTAAAATCATTAGAATCAACTAACTTTATCAATGCAGAAAAGAAACGCTTCATTGTTGTAAATGATGTTCCATATCACAGTCTTGAGTCATTCAAAACAGTAGTTGATAATAAGCTTAAAGAAATCATAGATGATCCCCAAATAAAAGAAATGATAACTGAGTTTGAAAAGGATTTAGGAACCTCACAACCTGCCAACGATATTAAAATTCAGATAAGAGAAGATACTGAAATTGCTAAACTCTATTCTTTAGGGAGAAAACCACTTGTTTTGGCGTCAATTAAACAATTCTTAACAAGTGAAATAGATAATGATATTCAGATGTTAGTGCAACTAAGGGATGAAATAGACAAAGTTATTGCTGCTTCTGAATCGAGGATTACAAACTTTGAATCGGCTCTAAAAATTTTTAGGAACAGGTTCAATTCAATCTTTACTGTTTCTATTAAAGATAAGGGTTTAACAGTTTTAGGTATGAGAGCACCGACACTCATTTTTACTCATGATAGTGAACCAAGCATTGATGTTGAAGAATCTAAATTAAGCAGTATTTTATCATCTGGTGAGAAAACGACATTAAATATAATAAAATTTATCGTTGAATATGAGCTTATCAAAAACAAAAACCCAATTATTATCCTTGATGACATAATCGAAACTTTTGATTATGCCAATAGGTATGCCTTCATGCAATATATCAACGATATGATAAAAGATAAAGCGAATGTTATACTTTTATCACACAATTATGAGTTCTACAGATCAAGTATTAAAAGATGCAATCTATCTCCATTGGTTGCTACTTTGAACAGAAGTAATAAAACAGTTTACATTACAAAAAACAAGAAACTTCTATTTAATCCATATATTTCAAGCGAAGCACAAAGCATGGATAGATTAATATTTGCTGTTCCATTTGCTCGAGAAATCTCTATATTGACTGGCAAACCTGAAAACCTATTCTTGCCTTACCTTCACTATAAGCAAGAAACATCCCAAAAGTTAATGTCTGATCTATATTTAGCAGTAAATTCAATATTTGCAAATGCTATAATTGAGAATGTTTCTGCAGAAAACTACTTTATTAAACTTATAACATTATGCAATAGCTATTCACAAGCAGAATTTGATTCATTCGATATTGAGGCAAAGATTGTTTTATCAATTGGAATAAGATTGCTTCTAGAAAAACTTATAATCAAAGATGACTATTCCAAAATTGAAGATATTAATGAGAATCAAACAGTTGTGTTAATTGATAAATATAGAGATATAATGGTTAATGAATTTGTGGAATTATGCGATGAAGTATGTCTAATAACACCAGAATTTATTCACGTAAACTCCTTCATGTATGAGCCATTGATAGATATTGATCCATATAAACTGAAGAATTTGTATATAAAGATAAAAGAATTGAGTGATAACAATTTTAACATTTGGATTGAGTAAATATGAAAATAAAAATTATTTTTCTCTATACTTTTACCGATAATACTTGTGAACAGTAATGTCAACTATAAAGCAAGATATAAACAAGTGTTGTTCAAGTAGTTGTCAACTATGCTTCAAGTGCTATGGAACAAAACGTTAAAAAGTACGGTTTTGCTTAGATTATTGTGCCACTGGCATGTAGACAAAAATTGACATATTTCATATACTACAATTAGCGTGGAATACTGGCTTTAGATGAAGCCTAGAAGATAGGAACTCTCAAATACGAGGGTTTCTTTTCTTTTGCAGAG
>JAHIRQ010000030.1 GCA_018818645.1 Bacillota bacterium | reverse complement strand
TAAGGAGACTAACTATTAGAAGTCAATAGATTTTAACAATTAAATCAGAAAATATTTTATTGCACAGTAAACAAGCCTTTCCAGAAGGTGCAAAAGAACATTGTTTTTAAGGATAAGTGACCACTACATCACTAAATAAGTTTAGCTGAATCAAAAGCTATATTGTTTGTTTCTAGAGTATAAATTACACGAATTAGTTTCTTTGCTACGTGGGAAAGTGCAACCCGATGAGGCTTCCCTTCCAAACGTTTTTTGTGATAGTATTCAGCAAATGTAAGATTATACTGAATTAATGGCATGCAGCAATTCATTAGAGTGTATCGAAGTAGTGAAGAGCCACGTTTAACCATATGACCAGAATGGGAAGAGATACCAGATTGGTAGTATCCTGGTTCTAACCCAGCAAAAGAGAGCATGGATGCCGGCGAAGAAAAACGACAAACATCGCCATATTCTGAAAGAATAACCGCAGCCGACAGTGGACCAATGCCAGGGATAGTCATAGTAGGGCGCTCCAATACAGTAACCAATGTTGTTATTTGTGACTCAAGCTTACTAATTTCCGAATCGAGATTTTGATGCAAAGATAATAGAGTGGTAAGCTCGGATTCAAATATAGAGTTAGAAACACCAACCGTATTTTTGGCAAGCTCCTTAAGTTTTATAAACTTTTGCAATGAAAATTTACCTCTAGAAATATTATGAAGGTCATTGTAGGAACGAGAAGTTAATGAAGCGATCCTATCAGCAGAGACATATTTTTTCAAAATAAAGAAAGCGGTTTTGCTAAATTTATTATTAAAAAACGGCTTAAACTCTGGGAAAGTATGGTCAAGGACATTTGTAATCTTAACTAGATAGAAGCTGCGTTGACGAACCAAAGAATCTCTCAATCGAGTTAATGACTTTAAAGAATACATGTGATAAAATCCAATAGGATAGGGTTTGTATTCAACCGTCATTAACCAACGTGCAATAGACGAACAGTCAATTGCATCGGTCTTAGTTTTTCTAAGGGTTTGAGAATGATTAAATTTGCTCAAAAGAACCGCATTAAATTCCATGAAACTGTAGTGGGTTTCCTCAAGGAATAATTTAAGGTTTAGAGCATAATGACCGGTTGCTTCAAATCCTATTCTTATTTCCTGATTATGATCAAGTGAAGTAAGAACGGATAAAAGTTCATTGAAGCCATCTCTGTTATTAGAGAAAGTCAGGTCATTAAGAATGACATCGCCTGCTTGGGTTGTAATGAAGCAGTCATGTTTGTACTTTGAAATATCAATACCAACAAAGTACATAAAAACACCTCCTTAAAAATGATTTTGCACTGAATGTTTTCCACAGGTATTTCGGCCATGTAATCTCGTAAATAGAAACGTCTAGCGTTAACTAACTGATTAACAATTAAGACGAAAAACTGTGGTCTGAGTCTCCTTATAACAGTCAAAGCCGTAGTAATATAGAAACAAATCCACAGTGCAAGATAATTATAATGCAAACAAAGAGTTTTACACTATATATAAAATAAAAGAAAGGAAAATATAATCCAATCACCTATAAAATGATAATTGGATTATACGAGGATAGTATGAATATTAGTGAAAGTGATATGAAATATCTAAAGCTTTTATCAAAAAGCTATGGGACCATTCAGGAAGCTGGAGCAGAAATAATTAACCTCAGCGCAATACAAAATTTACCAAAAGGCACAGAGCATTTTCTTAGTGATATACACGGAGAATATGAGCCATTTCTTCATATACTACGTAATGCTTCTGGCGTTATCAAACTTAAGATAGATGAGATTTTTAATGAACTTTCTCAAAAGGATCGCAAAAGTTTGGCTACATTAATATATTATCCAGAAGAAAAGTTAGAAATAGTAAAGCAATCAGAAGTCGACATGGCCGAATTCTATCGTAGAACATTACACCGATTACTTAGACTTTTGGAATTTACTACATTTAAATACACGCGATCTTACGTTAGAAAGCAGATACCAAAGGAGTACGCTTATATAATAGAAGAGCTTTTATATGGCAGCAGTAGTTCTGCACCTGAGGAAGCTGCGTACAAGGAAAATATTATTGAGTCGATTATCGACATAGATGCTGCAGACGATTTCATTTCAAAAATGTGTGATTTAATTACAAGACTTTCCGTTTATCACCTGCATATTTTAGGTGATATATACGATAGAGGACCTGGTGCAGACATAGTGATAAGCGCTCTTGCAAAGCATTATAGTGTTGATATTCAATGGGGAAACCATGACATATTGTGGATGGGAGCAGCTGCAGGAAACAAGGCATGCATAGCAAATGTTATCCGCATATCAACTCGTTATGATAATTTGCATACTTTGGAAGTAGGCTATGGTATAAGTTTAAGGCCATTGGTAATGTTTGCATTAAAAACATATGGAGAAGATCCTTGCACTAAGTTTAAAGCAGTAGCTTCAGCAACAGATGCGTTGTATGCTTCTGATATTGAGAGTCTTTCCAAAATTAATAAAGCTATTGCCATAATGCAGTTTAAGCTAGAAGGTCAGCTGATCCAAAGCCATCCATATTACGAAATGGAAGAACTTAGTCTATTAGATAAAGTGGATTACGAAAAGTTTACCGTCAAAATAGATGGAAAAGATTATCCAATGAATAATACTTTCTTACCAACTATTGACCCAAAAGATCCATACAAGCTTACAGACGAAGAAGAAGCAGTAATGAATAGACTATGTAGAGACTTACAAGAGAGCGAATCACTGCAAAATCATGTACGTTTTTTATTTGCCAAAGGAAGCATGTATAAGTGTCATAATGGCAATTTACTTTTTCATGGGTGCATGCCT
>JAHIRQ010000029.1 GCA_018818645.1 Bacillota bacterium | reverse complement strand
ATGCTTTCTATTTCTATTTGAATAGAATCATATGGTTTTACTGTAATGAGACAATCATTGGATTCAATGGAGCCACTGGATGCGACGAACATAAAATCACCTATTTTCTTGAGTTTGCGAGTGCTATGGTGCGGTCCATCATGTTTTTAACAATCATAAATCCACTATCAACATCCATACCTGGTTTCGCTAAACATAAGTCTGCTTGACATGCAATTGCAACAGAAGTAGTTGCTTCAGCGGATAGATTGGTTTCATTACATGTACCACCACAATAAGCACCAATACCTTTTTGTTTACAATAAAGGATTGCTTCTGCGATATTATTGAGTCCACCTAAATCAGGTGTTTTGATTTGAAGGATATGTCCTGCTTTTTGATCAGCAAAGTACTTAATATCTTCTAGCGTATTACACCATTCATCGGCTACAATTTTTACCTGAATTTTTTCTTCATCTAAACGTCTTGTAATTTCTTTCAAAGCAAGCATTGTACCTTCTCGATCACCTGTATCAATTGGACCTTCTAAACTAATCGAAAAAGGAGAAGCAGCAAGCTCTAAATCCTTGCAATAGTCAACAATTCTATCGATATTGTTTTCAAATGCGATACCAATTGTTCCATAAACATCAACATGTAGAATTGGAGAATAGTCTTTATGATTTCTTTTTGCAATGATTCTGTTTTTGAGCCAAGTGACATATTCTAAAAGAATTTCACCGTTGTAGCCTAGTTTTTCTTTGACATTGTTAATTAAAGCATGTGGCATTGCATCCACTTCCTTTAAAATCATTTTATCAACATTTGTATATCTGTCATCTCCAGATTGTGCAAAGATAGGAACTCTATTTAATGTTAGATGAGTGTTGTTATATTCATCTCTGATGACTTCAGCCATCGTTTTATGGGTTGCAACAGCAGTAGCATTTAGTAATGCTTGTGTAATCCCATAACGGATAGCTGTATGAACTCTCTTGCCCTCAATTGTCATATGATCATATTTTTCTGCAAGTGGTTTAAACTTAGATACATCCTCACCAATGAGTGATGGAACGATATGTCTATAAATATATGGAATAAAATCATTTGCTAAAAATAGTGGGTCTCTTCCACCAGCACCTGAGTATTGAACAGCAGCACAATCACCAAGTCCAACCAAACCATTTTCTAAAACAAGTTGAACTGAAATAGCTTCACCAGGAACTCTAACCTCTTTAAAACCTTCTGTAAGTGGTTCCCCAATGTATAAAAAACCATCTTTTTGAGCATCTTTTTTGATGGCCTTTTGGTCATCAAAGTAAAAACCTGTATAACTTTTTGTTAATATTACATTTTGTATTTTCATTTTATTTTTTAATTCCTGTCATTGGTCTTCCAATCAACTGTCCTTGACTGACTGCATAGATATCATCTACTGTCATTTGGAATGTAATTGGTCTTCCTTCGGCTTTTGCCCTTTCGTCTAATTTTTGTTTGTGGAAATCCTTGATGTCTTGGGTCATGCCCAAACTACCAAATTCTAGGATACGAACGCATCCATCATTATCTCTTGCAGGTAATACCTTATTTTGATTTTGTTTACTTGGAGCAAAAGGCACATCGATAACTCCAAGTTCGAATGCTTTAATCGTTCCTACAGCTAAATCATTGTTTCCAATTTCATAAACTGTGTCGAGTAGGCATGTCACTTCTTTTCTAATTTGCAATTTTTCTTGCTTGAGTAAAGTAGAAGATTGCATTTTTTGATCCTTTAGCAAAGTAACGACCATCTTAGATTCTCTTATACCAAAGCCATTAATTTCTTTTGTAGGTACACCAATCGATTCATATGGAGTCTTTGTGATCATCTTTGTAGCACCAGCAAGTGCAGCAACAGTAGAAGC
The DNA here is from genome assembly GCA_018818645.1 of Bacillota bacterium. Taxonomy (GTDB): domain Bacteria; phylum Bacillota_I; class Bacilli_A; order Acholeplasmatales; family Acholeplasmataceae; genus Peloplasma. Next base: position 5,203 of record JAHIRQ010000029.1, on the reverse strand, counting down.
CATTGCAATTAAGCCTGCAGCTTTTGCTTCATCAGATGGGAATCCACCCATCCATTGATGAAACACTGTGGTTACAAAGACATCATTGTATCCATATTTCTTTAAGTATTCATCAGTTAATTCCTGGAGCATATGAATCGATGCGACGTCTTGAATAATATTTCCGCATTGACCATAGCCGACTGTGATATTTTTTACACCTTGCTCAGCAGCAAGAAGTGCTTCAATAATACCAATGGTAATCGCAATTGATGGAGGAACAAGTGTTCCAGTTAATGGTCCAAAGGGTTCACGGTTAATATGAATTCCATGATCCTCATAATAACCAACAAGGCGATCACAATATTGCCAGTAATAAATTGAATCTGCTAATGATATGTTTTTTGCATAGGGTAGATTATAAGAAATCCCTCCACCTTCATTCGATGTCCAACCAGCAGCATGAATAATCTCAGCTAAAAGTCTTCCATCAGGAGTTCCATGTCTTGCTTGCATCGGAACATTCACTGAATCTAGAACCTCTTTACACGCTTCAACACCATGATTAACCGCAGGAAAACCATTAAGCATGGATCTTCCTTCTTGTTGACTGACTTTAACACCCTCTTCAGCCTCTTGATAACGATTGTGTCTTGTATAAGAATCGATGGTTGCTGGCAAAAAATCAGCGCCAGCTTTTTCTAGGTGACGCATCAGATCGATATGTTCGTTTAAAAGAGCAACTCCAGCACGAGGTTGAACATAGGTTCTACCTTGAGCTTTAGCTTCCATCAGTTTTAATGCGAAATTTTTATGTGCAGGAACCTTTCGTAGATTCTCTACAGCAACATCTAGGTCCAAAAGAGGTGATGATCCAGTTGGCCAAGATGCGAGAACTTCCTTGCGTACCTCTAGAAATTTTTCTAGAGACCATTTTTTGTTGACAACCTGCATGTTTTTTCTCCTAAAGTTTTATAATGCGTTTTTTCATAATTTTTAAAGCGATTTCTGGGTAATCTATAGATAATAACCCCATGGCAGACAAAATATAGTCCTGATCTAATAAAAATTCAGGATTGTGAGGTCTAAGTTCCATTGGTCTTGATTCCATTTTAATTCCATGCTTTAAGATAGATATAGGATCCTTACTGCTAATCACTACACCACCAGTACCAATAAAGTAATTCGTTTTGGTTAAATCCTTACCGACTTGATAATACATAATTCCCATTGGTGTATAAACACCCTTTAAGGTTCCTACATGACGAGAAAGTGCTGTTTCAATGCACTTACCTGCGATAATATCATCGACAATATAATCAAAATCATTGATTGAAATGAATTCTATATCATCATGTCTTTTGGTAGCCTCACTGATAATATCAATACCTTCTTTATTCCAATGACTAATCTCAGCAGTAGACATCGATTGAAGTACACCTAATGCTGAATAACGCATGCCTAGGTCTCCTTCAACAGTTCTTTTTGCAAACGGCTCCTCGAGTCCTGAAAGTAGTGCATTCATTTGAGTTGGTAGTCCTTGTGCCATTGAGTAAACATCTGTTGTTGCACCACCAAGGTCTACGAGCATTAAGTCTCCTAAACCATCTTCAGTATCAAAGCCTTTTGATAAGAGTTCAGCAGCCATCAATACAGCGTTTGGTGTAGGAAGTATAACCTGATCAATTGTTTTTTCTACTTTTTTGATTCCTTTAGCTTCAATGATATTTTGAACGAAAATGTCTTTAATTTTATCCTTTGCACTATTGATATTTAAGACATTTAATCTTGGCATGACATTTTCACAAATATGGAAATCTTTTTTAGCTTTCGATAAGATTTCAGTGATTTCATCGATTGCATCCTTATTTCCAGCAAAAACAATAGGTGCAGTAACAGCAGATTCAGCAAGTTGTTTTGCGTTATGAATCACGCATTCCTTGTTTCCACCATTTGCCCCACCTGCTAGTAAGACGATATCTATTTTTTTATCAAGAATGCTTTGAACTTCACTATGGTTGATGTTATGTGATAAAACAAGTTCTACCTTCGCACCTGCACCAAGACAAACTCTTGCTGCAGCTTCTGTTGTTAGATCTTCAACAAGACCAATAGCAGCCATCTTCAATCCACCAGCAGCAGAAGAACAAGCTACGATTTTATCGAACTTGATTTCATGACCGATTTTTTTATAAAGTCTATCTAGTGCTTTATCGTAGCCTTCGATGATATTGGTTTCAACAGTTGTTATCGCTTTAGAGGTTGCAATGATATCGATAGAATCCAAATCAACAGCTGTTAATTTGGTGAATGTTGAACCAAAATCCACCAACAAGTAGCTTCTCATTACAAATCTCCTAAATCTTCTTTAATTGTATCTAAAACTTCATCAATGGTGACACCAGGTGGGTATACACGATTGAATCCCATTTCTTTAAAACGTCTTTCGACATCTGTAAAATCTTGTTTACCAACAACAATATTACCACCAACATAAAGGATGATATCTGATAAACCAGCTTCTATACATTTTTCTCTCATCCCTCTACAATCTAATTCCCCATGCCCATATAAGGATGATACTAAAATTAAACGAGCCGATGTCTCTATCGCTGCATTGATAAAATCTTCTTGTGTCGATAAGACACCTACATTCACGACGTTGTATCCTTCACGTGTCAATGTATACTCGATGATTCTATTTCCAACAGCATGAACATCAGCTCCGATAACACCTATAACTATCGACTTCATTTTCTCCTCCAGCAGCCAAAAATTCAAATCTCTACAAAAAAAATAAAACGCTTTCATACACTTGTATTTTAATACAAATAGATAAAAATTACAACAGGCAAACTCCATTTGTATTTATGTTTTTTAATGTTATAATTGAATTGGGTGAAAAGTATGCGAAATGTAGATGTAAGTCTGATTACAAAGACAGTGAAAGAATTAGCTTTAGATGCAAATTGCAATATCGGAAAATCATTTATTGATGAACTTAGAGAAGCTCTAAAGAAGGAAAAATCCGAAATTGGAAAAAACGTAATTTCTCAAATTATTGAAAATGATGAGATTGCTTTAGAGAATAAAGAACCGATGTGTCAGGATACTGGCATGGTCGTTTGTTTTGTTGAACTCGGTTATGATGTTCATTTGGAAGGTGATTTATATGAAGCGATTAACGAAGGTGTTCGGCAAGCTTATCAAGATGGTCTACTCAGAAAATCGGTTGCTAAGCATCCAATTACAAGAGGAAACACAAACGATAATACACCAGCAATCATTCATGTAAAATTAGTACCAGGACATCAAATCAAGATTACACTTGCTCCAAAGGGTGGTGGGTCTGAAAATATGAGTTTGGTGAAAATGTTAATTCCTTCAGATGGTATTGAAGGAATCAAAAAACTGGTATTGCACACTATATTTTATGCAGGCGGAAAACCATGTCCTCCTCTTGTTGTAGGTGTTGGTATAGGTGGTAATTTGGAGAAATCCGCATTGATAGCAAAAGAAGCAATTATGCGTGATTTACACGATGTAAATCCTGATCCAGTACTTGCAAAATTAGAAAAAGAATTACTCGATGAAATCAATCAATTGGGTGTTGGACCAATGGGGTTTGGTGGCTCAACAACAGCATTAGCAGTTAAAATCAATGCATATCCATGCCATATCGCTTCCCTGCCTGTTGCAGTGAATCTTCAGTGTCATGCATCAAGACATAAAGATATGACGATATAGGAGGTCAATATGAAACTAACAACACCAATATTAGATCAAGATATTACAAGAATGAAAGCTGGAGAAATCGTCTATATAACTGGAACGATTTATACTGGCAGAGACTCAGCACATAAAAGAATGACTGAAGCATTAGCTAGAGGAGAAAAACTGCCTATAGACTTAAAAGGACAGGTTATTTACTATGTTGGACCTACTCCAGCTAAAGAAGGAAGACCAATTGGTTCTTGTGGACCAACATCGAGTTACCGTATGGATGCATATTCAACAGCTTTAATGCAAGAGGGATTAAAGGTGATGATTGGTAAGGGTGATCGTAGTGATGCGTTTATTAAAGATATGATGATATACCAAGGTGTATATTTACAAGCTGTCGGTGGAGCAGGTGCTCTACTTTCTAGAAAAGTCACTCAAAGTGAGGTCGTCTTATATCCTGATTTAGGTGCAGAGGCTATTTATAAGCTTGAAGTCAAGGATTTCCCAGCAATTGTAACTTATGATATTTATGGTGGAAATCTTATTGTAGATGAAGTTAAAAAGTATAAAACCATAAATTTTGAGTGAAAATGAGGACTGACTTCAGTCCTTTCTTTTTTACTCAATAAGAAAAAAACGGTGTATAATTAACTTAAATACAAAATGCTTTGGAGGGTTTATGAAAATCTTGAACATATTGAAAAGATTCTTAATTGTTGTCATTTTGTTTGCAGTTATTTTTGTTGGTACGTTAACAGTATTCGAGTACAAACCAAAAGATGTTGAAAATGTATGGATAGATAATAATCAAGATGAATTGATTCAGCTTGGTCAATCACTTTCATTCATGACTTTTAATATCGGGTATGCCGGACTAGGAGAAAATGAAGATTTTGTCTTAGATGGTGGTGAAAATGGAATTCCTCAGAGTAAAGAAATCGTTTTAGATTATCTAGATGGAATCCAAGAAACTCTTTTAGATTATTCCATTGATTTTTACTTATTACAAGAAGTTGACCTAAAGTCTAGAAGAGGCTATAGAATCAATCAATTGGAAAGCATACATGAAGAGTTAGGTATGACTTATAGCACTCAATTTGCATATAATTTCAAATCACTTCTTGTACCATTTCCTTTATCGTTAACAGATTATATTGGTTATGTTGAAAGTGGGATCGCGACATTTTCTAGTTTTAGAGTTGAACAAAGTGAAAGATTTCAATTTCCGGGCGAATTTTCATGGCCTCTACGAGTCGCCAATTTAAAGCGCGCAATGATGGTTTCTAGACTCGAGATTGAAGGCTCTACAAAGGAGTTAGTCATTGTCAATCTACATATGTCAGCTTACGATGGGGATGGGTCACTTCGTGCTCAAGAAATGGATTTTTTAAGAGAATTTTTGGAGACTGAAAAAGATCTAGGAAATTATGTCGTCGTTGGTGGTGACTTTAATCAAACATTTCCAGAAGCGAATGGAATTTATCCAGTCACTCAGGATTTT
>JAHIRQ010000028.1 GCA_018818645.1 Bacillota bacterium | reverse complement strand
AGCGTTCAACGCTCTATTAAAGACTCTTGAAGAACCACCCAAACATGTGATCTTTATTTTAGCAACCACTGAAGTTCACAAAATTCCACCAACGATTTTATCGAGATGTCAACGCTTCGATTTTAAAAACATTGAAACCAATGATATCATCGAAAAACTCCAACAAATTGCTGATAAAGAAAAAATAAAAATATCTGAAGAAGCGATTTATGCAGTAGCAGAAAATGCTGAGGGTGGACTAAGAGATGCAATTAGCTTACTTGACCAGGCAATATCTTATTCAGGTGATACAATCACTGAGGATGATGTCCATCAGGTCTCAGGTTCCGTTTCTAAAAAATCAATAACGCAATTGCTTACTGCAATTTCAAATAAAGAAATTAGTAACGCGATGGTTATATTAAAGGATTTGCTTGCTGAAGGTAAAGAAATTAGCAGAATCGCTAATGATTTGATCTTAGCACTGCGTGATATTCTAATCGAAAAAACAATCAAGGTTGAACATCATAAATATCAAGAAATCTTAAGCATCTTTTCATTAGATAAAATATATTTCTACCTAGAAATTCTAAATCAACTTCAAATCGATATGAAAACAACCCATCAAAAGCGTGCATATATGGAATTGGCATTGATCAAGATGATGGAGCACCAAACTGCAAAATTCATCGATTTTGAAGCGACTATTCAAGATTTAAAGAATTCAGTTTCTGAGTTGAAACAGCAAATGAAGGTTCAACCGAAGCAAATCGTACAGTCAAATGATCGTAAACCGCTGGTTACCATTAAACAGGTTGAAACCGTATTAAATAATAGTGATAAGGATAAAAAGAATCTATTGCTATCAGGTTGGGAACACTTAAAATCCTATCCTAAACCACATTTAAAGATGGTAGCCTATCTTCTATCTCAAGGAGAATTAGAAGCAGTATCAGATACAATGCTGATTGTCTATGATGATATTAATCTTTGCAAAAGGATCTTGGATCCAGAAACAAAGAAAATGGCTTTGGAAGTCTTCAATGGCAAAACACATTTAGTAGATGATATCATTGCAATATTGAAAACTGATTGGCTAGTGATTAAAGAAGTTTACCTAGATTTATGGAAGAAGGGAAGTAAAAAACCTAAGCTTCCACCATATGATTTAAAGCTTTATATGGAATTACTGAGTGACGAAAAAAAAGAACCCGAAATTATATCTTTAGCTAAGGAATACTTTGGGGATAAAGCAATAGTAAAGGAGTAATAGTATGAATCCAAATATGATGAACAAATTAAAAAAGATTCAAAAACAAATGATGGAAGCACAAGAGGCTTTAGAAAGAAAAGAATTCTTTGGTAAATCCTCTGGGGTTACTGTTGTGATGCAAGGAACAAGACAAGTGATTGATGTTCAAATCAATCCTGAAATCATGGAAGAGGTTGAACTCCTTCAAGATTCAATTCTTTTAGCAGTTAATGATGCACTGAAGCAAATTGAAAAAGAACAAGAAGAAACCATGGGTCAGTTTTCAGGTGGTTTAGGTGGGTTTGGATTTTAATGTATCCATCCATTCTGAAGAAAATCATCGAAGATTTTCAAAAACTTCCAGGAATTGGTGAAAAAACCGCGGAAAGATTAGCTTTGCATTTAATTACGCAAAGTGAGCATGAAGATATCCTAGCTTTCTCTGATCATTTAAAAAGAGTAAAGGATGAGATTAAATTTTGTCCAAAGTGCCATATGATTACGGATCAAGATTTATGCTCAATATGCATGGATTCAAATAGAGATCATCAAACACTGATGGTCGTTGCAGATGCTAAAGATGTATTTGTAATGGAAAAGATGAAAACCTATGATGGTGTTTATCATGTCTTAGGAGGAGTCATCGATTTTTCAAGAGGTATTACCGATAAGGATTTAACGATTGACTCTTTATCTGAAAGAGTAAAATCGATTCAAGAAATGATTATTGCAACAAGTGGAACTGTAGAAGGAGAAATGACTGCTAAATATTTAAAATCATTATTTAGTGATCAAAATATCTCGATAACAAGACTGGCATACGGTCTTCCTGTTGGAACAGATTTAAAGTATGCAGATGAATTAACTTTAAGCAAAGCTGTTGAAAACAGACTGAAGTATTAGGAGGTATTTAACCATGATGGAGACAATTAAAAATTTTTTCGTATCACTTTATGAACGGTTTAATGGATTTCTACAAGACACACTAGATATCGATGGAAAGCTGATTGGACTATATGAACAGTTTATCGTGCCACTTCCAGAATTGATTAAAATTGTAGGAATTGTGTTCGTTGGTTTTATTTTAGTTTTTGGTACGATTGCTTTCGTTAAAAAGATGTTGAAATTATTCATTGTAATTGCTGTCATCCTTGCGATTGTTCTACTAATTACTCAATTAAATAATTAATGACTTGCAAAAACAAAATGATTAGTATACAATATATACGCATTTAGGAGGACGAAATGAGCGATAAAATGAAATCATTAGCAATGCTAGACGTTGCAGAGATACTTTTGAAGGAAAGTACGAAGCCACTTACTATTCAAGAAATAATCAAAGGCGTTGCTGAAATCAAAGAAATCTCACTTGAAGACATCGATAGAATGACTCAGCTCTATATGGATATCACACAAAGTGCAAAGTTTGTATACTGTGGCGACGACCAATGGGATTTAAAGGAAAGAAATTTAGAGTTATGGGATAAAGACGGTTTCGCCTTTGTTCATGCTGAAGAAATTGAAGAAGACGTTGAAGAAGATTTAGACTTTACTGAATTCGTGCTTGAAGATGAAGAAGAAGTTGTTAAAGACGATGAAGACGATGAAGAAGAAGTCGATGAAGAAGAAGTCGATGAAGAAATTAAGGAAGAAAAAGCTTATATCGAAATTGATCTACCCATTAAGTCTACAGACGATGACGTTGAAGATGAACCTGAAATCGAGTTTGATGATGACTACGATGAAGATGATTATAACGAAATCATGGATGATTATGAAGATATGTACGATGAATAGTCGTTTAATCTAAAATGAATATATAGGGTATACCTAAAATCGTATACCCTTTTTTCATCGGTTGTTATGAAGTATAGGTATAATATAGTTGTAAAGAGAGGGTGTTGAAAGTGCCAAGTTTATTAGAATGGTTAGGTTATGTAGCCTCACTGATTGTGTTAATTTCTTTATTGATGAGTTCTGTCAAAAGATTGAGATGGATTAATCTTGGAGGCTCATTACTTTTTGCTGTTTATGGATATTTAATTGGAGCACTACCTGTAGGTATTATGAATACTGGTATTGTTTTAATTAACATCTATTATTTGTATCAAATGTATGCTAAAAAAGATTACTTCAAACTTTTACCGATTAAAGACAATATTTATTACAATCATTTCATGAATTCACATATCACGGATATGCGTTCATTTATGGATATTGAGAATCATCTAGAAGAGGAAAAATACGAAAAAATCTTTATTCTTAGAAACACAGTACCCGCAGGTGTAGTTGTAGGAATAGCAAAGGATAGTCAAACATTTGAGATTCTTATTGATTACGTAACTCCAGCATATCGTGATTTTAAAATTGGTAATTTTCTATATGAAGATCAAAAAGATTATTTTCTAAGTCAAGGATACCATACCCTTATAACTAAACCAGGCAATCTTAAACATCAAAAGTATTTAAAGAAAATGGGATTTTCAGGTAAAGATAGTGAATACTTTGTTAAAGATATTGGTAAAGTAAATTCTTAAAAAAATTAAATTATCGGTTGTGTTTTAACTTTCTTTTGATATAATAGATAAGGGCACACCAAAGAGTCTCCTAGTGGATAGGGGATTCTTTTTATTTAAAAAATCAGGAGGGTAAAAATGGCGAAATATATCTTTGTTACAGGTGGGGTAGTATCAAGTTTAGGAAAGGGAATCACGGCTTCTGCAATCGGCCAACTCTTAAAGAGTAGGGGATTAAAGGTTTTTATGCAAAAGTTTGATCCATACATCAATGTCGATCCAGGAACGATGAGTCCATATCAGCATGGTGAGGTTTTTGTCACTCAAGATGGTGCAGAAACAGATTTAGATTTAGGACACTATGAAAGATTTATCGATGAAAACCTAAATAGACATTCATCGATTACCACAGGAAAGATATATCAAACCGTTTTAAAAAGAGAAAGACGTGGTGATTATTTAGGAGCCACTGTTCAAGTCATCCCCCATATTACAGATCAAATTAAAAAGAAGTTAGTCGATGTCGCAAGACATACGGACCCAGATGTTGTCATCACTGAAATTGGTGGTACAGTTGGGGATATCGAGTCACTACCTTTCTTAGAAGCAATCCGTCAAGCCAGACGTGATTTTGGTTTCAACAACACCCTCTATATTCATAATACGTTAGTGCCTTATTTAAAAGCAGCAAATGAAATTAAAACAAAACCAACTCAACATAGCGTTAAAGAATTGATGAGTTTAGGAATACATCCAGATATTATTATGCTAAGAAGCGAGGTTCCTATCTCACAGGAACACAAAGAAAAGATTGCGTTATTTTGCGACGTAGAGCGAAATGCAGTCTTTGAATCACTTGATGTTGAAGTCTTATATGAAGTCATCGTCAATCTTCATAAGCAACATATTGATGATTGGATATTGAAACATTTTGGTTATGTAAATAAGCCAGAAGCGAATATAAAACCATGGGAAGACTTAATCTATAGAATCAAGCATTTAGAAGGAACGATTCAAATTGGTTTAGTTGGCAAGTATGTTCAACTTCATGATGCCTATTTATCTGTTTCAGAATCCTTAAAGCATGCAGGATATTTTCATAGTCAAAAGGTTCAAATTAAATGGATTAATGCCGAAGAAGTTGATGAATCCAATATTGAAGATTATTTAAAGGACTGTGATGGAGTCTTAGTTCCTGGTGGATTTGGTAAGCGTGCAACCGATGGCAAGCTTGCTGCAATCACCTATGCAAGAACACATAACGTGCCTTACTTTGGATTATGCTATGGTATGCAGCTAGCCGTTATTGAGTATGCCCAAAATGTGTTGCATATTGAGAAAGCAAGCTCAACAGAAATCGATCCAGAAACTCCAAACCCAGTGATTTCACTACAAAGAGGAAGACTATCTGATGAAGATCTTGGTGGTACCTTAAGACTTGGTTTATATGATTGCGAAATCAAAAAAGGAACCAAAGCCTATGAGGCATATCAAACGCATTTAATAAAGGAAAGACATAGACATCGCTATGAATTCAATAATCAATATCTGGATCAATTTGAAGAAAGTAAAATGGTTTTATCTGGATTTAATAGTGAATACCAACTTGTTGAAATGGTAGAATTATCAGATCACCCTTGGTTTGTTGCTGTTCAGTTTCATCCAGAGTTTCTATCAAGACCACTCAGACCGCATCCACTATTTAGAGACTTTATCAAAGCTGCTGTAAAACATAGAGATAATTAACGTTTTGTGAACGGTTACAGTACTCGCTTTATTGCTAAAAGCTAATGTTTGTAATATAATAGATGTGGTAAAAATTTCAAGGAGGAAATTAAATTATGGCAGTCGTATCAGCTAAAGAGATGTTATTAAAGGCACGCAAGGAAGGTTATGGCGTTGCACAAATCAATATTAACAATCTAGAATGGATTAAAGCAGTTTTAACAACTGTAGAAGAACTTAAATCACCAGTTATCTTAGGTGTATCTGAAGGTGCAGCTAAATATATGGGCGGATATAAGACAGTAATGGCAATGGTTAGAGCTTTAGATGAATTCTATAATGTAACAGTTCCTGTAGCAGTTCATCTAGACCACGGAACATATGAAGGTGCATATAAAGCATTAAATGCAGGATTTACTTCCATTATGTTTGATGGTTCACACTATCCATTTGAAGAAAATCTTGCTAAGACAAAAGAAATTGTTGCAGCTTGCCACGCAAAAGGTGTTTCAGTAGAAGCTGAAGTTGGTTCTATTGGTGGTGAAGAAGATGGTGTTGTAGGTATGGGTGAAATTGCTGATCCAAAAGAATGTAAAGCAATCGCTGATACAGGCGTAGACATGTTTGCAGCAGGTATTGGTAACATTCATGGTAAATACCCAGCAAACTGGCCAGGACTCAGATTTGATGTGCTTCAAACTGTATCTGATGTAACAGGTGGAGTTCCACTAGTTTTACATGGTGGTACAGGTATTCCAGCTGAAATGGTTAAAAAGGCTATTTCAATGGGTGTAGCTAAGATTAATGTCAATACTGAACTTCAATTAGAATTCGCAGCAGCTACAAGAAAGTATATTGAAGCGGGTAAGGATTTAGAAGGAAAAGGATTCGACCCAAGAAAACTTCTTGCTCCAGGATATGAAGCAATGAAGAAAGTTATTAAGGAAAAGATAGAAGTATTTGGTTCAGCAAATAAAGCGTAAGTAGGTGAAATCTATGCGTGATGAAAGAGTTTATCACGAGTATGCCAATTGGAAAATCGAAAATCATGATTTGCTAAAATATTTGGTTGAAAGTAATTCCGATTTGATTATTCGTTTTAAGCATGTCATCGACGTGATTGATCATTTATATGACAGGTTAATCGACGTTCAAACGTATACAGATGAGGAAGATCAAATATTTGAAACAGGATTCTATTATATCTTTGATCAAATAGAAGAAATCGTGAAATTACTTAAAAAATCATACTCGAATAACGTTAAGGATCTAGAGACTAAGGCGAAGGATGTGAATCTATTGCTATCAGCAATTGATTTCCAAAATGAGCTCTTGGGAGTTGAAAATTTCGAACAAAAGGATATGGACAAGCTCGTTGAGTTTGAACAAGATGTTCTAAAGAAATTAGAGAATAAGGAAGATATACCATTAGATATGTTTTCTAAGCTAGATGAAATGACTTATGAGATGTTTCAAAAACTAGATGTTGAGTATTTCCCAATTAATGATATTTTTCTAGAAATTGCAGATGAATTAGGTATACTTTAAATGAAAAGAGCGACTTCGGTCGCTCTTTATGTTTTATCATGACTCGATAGCCAGATTGTTGTATCCTTGATGGTTTCATCAAAGGGTATTAAGGTGGGTAGAAGATATTTTTTCATTTTCAGATTACTGTAATGATAGTTATCTTGAATTGCTGAAATCATCATTTGTGAATACCTTGATGTAAATATAACCGCTAATCTAGCAATCAGTGATGGTATAGGAATAATGAATTTTTTAGTGTTTGTAGCTTTCTCGATAGAGATATAGAGCTGGTGAATGGTTTTATCCGTATTGGATAAGATGATATGATCTTTAATGGATAGGCTCGAAGCAACAACAATAGCTTTTGCAACATCTCTGACATCAATAAAGTTATATCCTCCATGTAGTGTAAACACGATACGATGTTTCATCACCGATAGTATTTCTCTTCCTGCAGCTGAAGGCTTATAATCATGAATTCCAATAACTGCTGATGGATATAAGACAACTGCATTTAAACCAGTTCTCATTAAGTTCATGATATAGTCAGTAGCAAGTGCTTTCGATTTCGCATAATAGGTTTTCAAATGCTTGGGGTTTAATTCAAGAGGTTCAGATACAAGTCCTCTTTTCTTTTTAGGGATTGCATCTACTGATGATATATAGACCAAACGATTGTTTTTTTTCAAGCAAAGATCTGCAATTTTTTTCGTTCCAAGATAATTGGTACGAAAACTTTGGTATTTCTCAATATTCATTAAATCAATAAATCCTGCGCAGTGAATGACGATATCTCCTGGATTTATCGATTCATCTAAAAAGGTTTGAGTAAAAACATCACCAATCT
>JAHIRQ010000027.1 GCA_018818645.1 Bacillota bacterium | reverse complement strand
TTTTCGTTCCAAGATAATTGGTACGAAAACTTTGGTATTTCTCAATATTCATTAAATCAATAAATCCTGCGCAGTGAATGACGATATCTCCTGGATTTATCGATTCATCTAAAAAGGTTTGAGTAAAAACATCACCAATCTTTATTTCAATTGGTAAATCTTTGAGAGAGTCATCATACTTTCTAACAAGCACTCTAACTTCATGATTTAAGCTAACTAGATATCTAACAACATTATTTCCGATGTGCCCAGTAGCACCTGTAACGATATACATATGGCCTCTTTCAACTAACATAATTTGATTATATCAAAAAAAGTGCTATTATTAATACGAGTGGAGGTAAGATGAATGAGTTATCAAATGATATTAGATCAACAACACGCATATTATCATGCACAAAAAACAAAAAGCTACGCATTTCGATACGAAGCTTTGAAAGATTTAAAGGAAGCTATTCTAACCTATGATCAAGAAATAAAAGATGCATTAAGAAAAGATTTGAACAAGAGTGAGTTTGAATCGTTCTTAACTGAAATTGGGATAACCATCCTAGAAATCAACGAAGTGATGAAGCATTTAAAGAAGTGGATGAAGCCTAAACGAGTACGAACTCCAATCACATTGTTTCACGCGAAAAGCCATATTTACCAAGAGCCCTATGGAACTGTTTTTATTATGTCTCCCTGGAATTATCCATTTCAGCTTGCCATATCACCATTGATTGGAGCGATAGCTGCAGGAAATACTGCAGTTATAAAAACAAGTGAAGATGCACCCGAAACGTCAAAAGTGATTCAAAAGATGATAAGTGATATATATCCTAAAGAATTTGTTTCAGTATTTACTGGTGACCTAGAAGAAAGTAAAGCATTACTTAAATTGAAGTATGACTATATCTTTTTTACAGGAAGTACTGCTGTAGGAAAGATTGTAATGGGTGAAGCGAGCAAGAATTTAATACCTGTCACCTTAGAGCTTGGTGGAAAAAGTCCAGCAATTATTGATGAACCTGTAGATCTTGATTTGACAGCGAAAAGAATCGCATACGGGAAATTCGTAAACGCTGGTCAAACATGTATTGCACCTGACTATATCATGATTAAGGAAGAGCTTAAAGAACAGTTTGTAGAATCGTTAAAAAAATACGTGGAATCATGGTTTGGAGAAAACCCTTTGGATCATGAAGACTATCCTAGAATCATTAACGAAAAGAATCATCAAAGATTACTAGGATTCATTGAAAATGAAGAAGTTATTCTTGGAGGAAGATTCTCGAAGGATAAAATTGAACCTACCATACTCAATCATATTACTAAGGATTCGAAGGTTATGCAAGAAGAGATATTCGGTCCAATTCTTCCTATGTTAACGTTTAAGGACATCGAAGATTTAATTCAAGAAATCAAATGGTTCGATAAACCACTTGCATTATATCTTTTTACGAAGAATAAGGTATTAGAGAATAAAGTTATCAACGAACTCTCTTTTGGTGGTGCGACATTTAATGATACTTTGATGCATTTTGGTAATAAAAACATTCCTTTTGGTGGTGTTGGTGCGAGCGGTATGGGCAGCTATCATGGGTATAAAAGCTTTGAAACATTTAGTCATAGTAAAGGCGTTGTGAAGCGTTCTACCGCTATTGATCTAAACTTTAGATATCCACCATATACAAAAAAGAAACTCCGATTATTAAGCAAATTCATGAAGTAAAAATAGAGACATCGTTTGATGTCTCTATTCATTTTTTAAGCATAGAATTGGATCCTTGTTCGAAGCTATTTGTGCTGGAATAATACCGCTCAAGCTTGTTAAGATGACATTAATGAATACCAATAGAAGCGCATAAGGGAAGAACAAATATGCAAGGTTATCAATCAAAGTTAATGACTTCAACAAAACATTCAATAATGGAATTAAGATATAGGATAATACAATTCCTAGAGTTCCTGAAAATACCCCAATCATTAAAGTTTCTGAATAGAAGATGTTTCCGATATCTTTTTTTCTAGCTCCAATGCTTCTAAGTATCCCTATTTCTTTAGTTCTTTCAATTACAGATGTATAGGTCATTATTCCAATCATTAGGTTTGATATGAGTAATGAAATACCTGAGAATACGATTAAGATTATAGTCACTGAATCAATTGCACTTCGCATGGTTGCTAATCCGATACCAGCTAGATCTAAAGGTTCAATTGCTTGGTTGATGGATACAGTATCGTTATAAGCTTTTAAGTAATCCATAATTAAATCTTTATCAGAAAATGTTTTTGAATAGAATACATAAGCAAGTGGATAGGTTGCGTAGCCTAGATTTCTTAGTGCTGTATCCTTTGTTGTTTGAGTGAGCGCTGAATCATCAATCACATGCGTCATAGAGGATTGTTGAGCAATAACGATATCTGAATTTGCAGAATCATTTAGGATGTGATTAGCGAGATGGCTACTATAGAAAACGCCAGTTCGCAGATAATCAATATTGAATTTTTCTTGAATACGAACAATTCCTACAATTTCAATTTCGATAGCTTCATTTGAATCATAAACATCTTCAATTGGATTTTTACTGAAATTGAAACCATCAAATGTATACATAACATCGTTAGGTATCCATTTTAGCTTTAGACCCAAAAGTTCATCAAAGCTAATCGGGTCATCACCATTAAACCCAAGAGATTCAGCAATATCCTTAGATAGTCTATTATATCTATCTAATGATATGATTGCTTCAAAGGAATCCAAGTCAATCATCTTTCCTTTAATAATTTCAAAATTTTGTGCAATATACTCTTCACTCACGTCTAATTCTTTGATGATAGTCCCCAGATCTACGATAACACCATCATGTTCAAGAGCGAAGTTACTTTGAATTTTATAGTTATAATGGATATGCTCATAAAGCTCGGGATTCATATTTTTCACATATTCGAAATACTGAGGAGTTAGTGTATTAATCGTTTGAAATTCGTATTGGAT
>JAHIRQ010000026.1 GCA_018818645.1 Bacillota bacterium | reverse complement strand
TAAGGGAAGAGATTTCGATAAGGAAACATTCGCATTACTCAAGGCTAGTAAAGATATTCATTTTTATGGGAATTTAGAACCTAAAGAATTACTCACAACCGAAGCGAACATTCTTCTTTCTGATGGCTTTACTGCGAATATCGTCATGAAGACGATGGAAGGTACAGCAAAAGGAATGGGTATGATATTAAAGAGAGAACTTAAATCATCGATCTTTACAATGATTGGGGCACTCTTTATGAAAAACGGATTAAAAAGATTCAAAAAATCATTTGATGCATCTGAAATTGGTGGAGCATTATTGATGGGCTTTAGTTCTGTGGTCATCAAGGCACAAGGCGCATCGAAAGAAAATGGTTTCTATAATGGTATTCGTCAAGCTAAAGAGATGGTTGAGGCGAATGTAATTGGATTGGTAACAGAGACACTATCGAAAAAGGAAGTCGTGGAAGAATGAAAGCATTTCTAAAAATGCTAAATCTTCCATATAAAGATGAATCACTATATGAAACTGCATTGACGCACTCTTCATATGCTTATGAAAATCAAATTGAAAGCAATGAAAAACTAGAATTTCTAGGAGACTCAGTCATTGGTGTATTGATGAGTGATTATCTTTATAAGGAAGATTTAGAAGATGAGGGTCAAATGACCAAAAAAAGAGCTCAAGCTGTATGCAAGGAAGCTCATTTTAAATATGCAACAAAAATCAAATTAAAGAATTATATCAAACTCGGAAAAGGCGAACTTACAAAAGGCGCGAATGATGCCATGATTGCAGATGCCTTTGAGGCACTATTCGGAGCTGTTTATCTTGATTTAGGATATCAAGCAGTCAAAGATTTGTTTCATAAGGTCATTGTTCCAAATTTGAGTTTAGTTTGGGATATTAAAGATTACAAATCAGCACTTCAAGAATATATTCAAAGTGGAGATAAAAGAAGTATCAGCTATCAAATCACTAAAGAGACAGGTCCTTCACATGACAAGGAATTTGAGGCAGCCGTTAGGCTTGACAAGGAAATCATCCTTGGAGTTGGTAAAGGAAGAACAAAAAAAGAAGCTGAGCAGAATGCAGCTCATGATGCATTAAAGAAAGGTAACTATGATCTTAAAACGCTTATTTGAAGATTATGATCTAGCAATTGAACGTATCTTAGTTAAGGAGTCGAAAAGACTTAAATTAACCATGAAGGAAATGAGTGTATTATTAGCTCTTTTTTCGATATATAAAAAAAGAAGAACGTTCACCATGGCATCTTTATCAAGAAGAGTTGAACTTTCTAGTGAAGAAATTGGAGCAGCAATTGAATCTTTAATTGATAAGAGTTTTTTAATCATCAGTCTTGAGAGTAAAGACGGAAAAGAAAGAGAAGTCTTTTCATTAGATCAAGTCTTTTTAAAGATTGAATCATTATATCGACAGGATGAAGTTGAAAGAATTAAAGATGAAGAATTAACCTATATTTCACAAACCATCAAATTATTCGAACAAGGTTTAGGAAGATCACTTTTACCATATGAACTAGAAAACATTAGAAGATGGTATGAGGATAAGACATATACACATGAAGCGATTCTTAAAGCAATTGAGACAGCAAGAGATAAGGTCAGTATAAAATACGTTGAACGCATATTGAACCAAATCATTCCAGATCAAATAGAAATCGATTCAGATGTTGAAAAGGCACTGGATGAGGTTTTTAAAAACATTCGATGAAAAAAGAAGAACATATTTTAGAAGTTTTAGAACAAATGTTTCCAGATGCTCATGTTGAACTCAATCATCAAAATAATTTTGAACTTTTAATTGCAGTTGTCTTAAGTGCACAAACAACCGATGTTGGTGTGAATAAGATTACTCCTGCGTTATTTAAATCCTATCCATCCCCTTATGAACTAATGCATGCAGAGTTGAAAGATATAGAAGATAAAATCAAAACCATTGGATTATATCGCAATAAAGCGAAAAATATTATTTTACTCTCCAAGCAGTTGGTTGAAAAGCATCAAGGTATTGTTCCTAATGATCGAGAAGCTCTTGAATCTCTTGCCGGAGTTGGTAGAAAAACAGCAAATGTAGTTTTAAGCAATGCATTTGGAATCCCTGCACTCGCTGTCGATACACATGTCGCAAGAGTATCCATTCGGTTAGGACTTGCAAAGCCAGAGGATTCAGTTTTAGAAATAGAGAATAAATTGATGCGAAAATTACCAAGAGAAAAATGGCAGAAAGCACACCACCAATTTATCTTCTTTGGTAGATATCACTGTTTAGCAAAAAATCCAAAATGTGACAATTGTCCTCTGTTCGATATCTGTAAATACGAAAATAAAAGCCAATAATTAGAGCAACCAGCCAACTGGTTGCTCTTTTTTTCAAAAATTTGAAATGTTTGTAAAATAGATTAGTTTACAGTATGAATAACACTAAAAAGGGAGAAACTAAATATGATTAACATGATTTATTTTAGCAAGCAGTTTAACAGGAGGCGATTTGAAAAACCGTATGAATCAAGACCGATTGGTTCAGCACTCAAAATGAAAAGAAAAGAGTTAAAAATGACGTTGGAAGAAAGTTCGGAGGGGATTTGTAGCATATCATATTTATCGAAGCTAGAAAACAACTTGATTGAACCTAATGATGTTTTTGTCAGTCTACTTATGAAAAGACTCAATATATCAGAAGAAAAAGAAATTGAGGTTGGTACCTACAAAAATGATTTAAATGATTTACTGGAATGCATGCTCAGTAATCAAGTGCCTGACTTAGAAATGATGGACAAATATAGACATCATCAGGATCAGCATTCACTACTCATCATGATGTGCTACAACAGTATGCTCAGTCATCAAGATGAAGTCCTGAAATCGTATGATCGAATCAAAGTTTTTATACCGAATCTAAATGATTTTGAAGCTGCAATGCTTGCTACTTCATTAAGCATCACGTTGTATCATCTAGAACATTATCAAACTGCTTATAATGTGCTAAAGGTTGGAGCAAGAAATAAAAAAATATCAGAATCTCTCAAATTACTTATTATGAAATGGACTTTATTATCAGCGTTTAAAATGAGAAAAATCAATGATATGACTAATCTCTATGATAAGTTTCTCAAAGTAACAACAGATATGCAATACTTTAAATTATTAAAGGATGTGAATCTAGAATATTATAAGCTATATTCAGTCTATGAAGAGCCGGAAAAAACAAAGATGATGATGCATGAGATAAGAGATTTTTCAAAAGTAGAAAAGGATTTAATTTATGCAAAATCATTATATGCAAAAAAACAATATGACAAGCTTTATCTGATTTCAAAAGAGTATCAAGATCAAGATTCAGAATGGTTTATGATTCATGCTATTTGCTTAGATTCATTAAAAAAAGAGCTTGAGTTGATGAAGCATTTAGAAAAATCGAAAAATATTGAATGCTTAAGTGAGACATGTATATTACTGATTAAACACATAAAAATAAAGTATAGCAAGGATAAGAATGAGCTGTTAAGATACCTAAGAAGTGATTTGCTAAGTCATCGATTAAAGACAGATAATTATGATACGATTGAATATTTAATGACCGATGCCTCACAACTTTTTTCCTACTACCAATTTTATAAAGAAGCCAGTCATGTTGCTCATGAAATGGCTGTTATATTAAAAACCATGAAAATGTCCATGCAAAACTACGATGAAGAAGAATAACCAATTCTTCATCTTTTTTTTCACTTTAACCTAGTTTTTTTGCATTATGTCCAGCAAAAATTGACTAAAAATAGAAAATCTTATATACTTATTAAGGCTAAGGAGGGAACAACATGCGAATCATAAAATTATTCAGCTTAGCAAAGGGCTTTTTAGTAGTATTCATGGTAGCTGCATTCTTAACAGCCTTTCACCAATGGACTTACTCGAATGTTCCCCTATTTACACAGTTTTTAATCAAAACACTTTTAGCAGTTCCGGGCATTGCTCCGGGAAGTGTTTCAGTTGGTGAAGTCAATTTACCAAATTTTCTCATCGAATTTTTTAGAAGAGATGATGAGGTGCTTGGAATCGTTATAAGAATTGCGATTTCACTCATGGTACTGCAACTCTTCAGATTCAGTTTACGCTTCTTTGAAATGTGGCTTAAAGGCTCTATTCAAGAGCGAATGGCTGAAAGCATGAGAATACGTCTATATGGACATATTCAGGACTTGAACTATGAGTTTCATAACAACTCAGATAGTGGAGATTTAATACAAAGAGTGACAACAGATGTCGAGTCAACAACTAGCTTTTTGACAACACGTATGCTCGATGTGATTCACTTAGCAGCAACTCTATTTTTTGGTGCATATCAACTGATTTTGATTAACCCAACCATGGTTTGGATTACACTTTCAATTGTACCTATTGTAGCGACTGCGTCCATTATCTATTTCGTGAAAATTGAAAAGATTTTTGAAGACATTGAAAAAACAGAATCAAAGATGATGACAGTGGTCCAGGAAAACCTTTCTGGTGCCCGTGTTGTTAGAGCGTTTGCAAACGAAGTTTACGAAATCGAAAAGATGGAAGTAAAGAATACTGAGTATGCAAATTCACTCAAAAAAGCGAATAAGATTGTTGCTGTTTATTGGGGTGTAATGGATTTCATTAGTATTAGCCAATATTTAGTGATTATCGCAATTGGTGTTACTTATGTTCAAAATGGAGGTATGGATGCTGCAGGTGTTGTCGCGTCTCTTGCCTTAGTAGGAATGCTCATATGGCCAGTTCGTGGTTTAGGTAGAATCATTAACGATTTCGGGAAAGCACTTGTAGCCTCAGATCGTATCAATGAAATATTAGATAAGCCAAGCGAATACTTAAACGACGGCAAGGAAAAACCAGAAGTAAAAGGTGCAATTGAATTTAGAGATGTATCGTTTAAATTCAATGACACAAACGAGCACTTACTCAAAAAAGTTAGTTTTAAAATTGAAGCTGGTCAAACAGTTGCAATTATTGGTCGTACAGGCAGTGGAAAATCTACAATCATCAACTTGCTTTTAAGAATGTACGAATATATAGATGGTGAAATCACTATCGACGGAATATCTTTGAAAGATATTAGCAAAAAGCATATTCGAAATTCAGTCGGGGTTGTTTTACAGGATCCATTCCTGTATTCTAAAACCGTTTTTGAGAATATCGCAATTGCCCATAAAAACACGGATAAGGAACGTGTTTATCGTGCTGCAGTGACTGCAGCGCTTGAAAAAGACATTAAAACCTTTAAACAAGGATATGAAACAGTCGTGGGAGAAAAGGGTACTACCCTATCTGGTGGACAGAAACAAAGAGTCGCAATTGCGCGTGTCTTAGTTGCTGATAAACCAATCCTTATTTTTGATGATGCGTTAAGTGCGGTAGATACCAAAACTGATATGATGATCAGAGAAGCATTGCTTAATAAAGAATACAAGCACACAACCATTATCATTACACATCGTATTACAACAGCCAAGGAAGCCGATCAAATCATTGTCTTAGATCAAGGCAATATTGAAGCGATTGGTACACATGATGAATTAGCAAACCAACCTGGTTTGTATAAAAAATTATGGGACATCCAGGGCAAGCTTGAAAAAGAATTTCAAGCGTTACTGAAGGCAGGTGAGATAGATGCATCAAGATGATCAAGACATTCAGTATAAGGTTCAGCTCAGTACCTGGAAGAAAATTATCAGTATTATTTTTAAATCTAAAAAGCATTTAATATTATTGATTGTATATTCGGGAATTTTAGCTATCCTAGACGGAGCAATACCACTTTTGAATCGCTATGCGATTGATGAGTTTTTTGTTGCTGGAAATTATGAGACATGGCCATATTTTGTTGCAGCTAATATAGTTCTTGCAGCAGGTTTTGGTCTTGCAGTTTGGGGATTTATTTATCAAGCCGGAATTATCGAAGCAGAAACAAGCTATGAATTAAGAAGACAAGCATTCAAGAACTTGCAAAGATTATCCTATTCCTATTTTGATCAAACCCCACAGGGTTGGGTTATGGCTAGAATGACGAGTGATGCAAGAAGATTATCATTAATTATCTCTTGGGGTTTAGTTGACTTTGTTTGGGCGGGACTTTCCATGACAATTATCATGGTTGTCTTATACATTACATTCTTTAAGCTAGCGTTGATTGTTACGATTATCGTACCAATTATGTTAGCCATCGCGTATGTGTTTAGAAAACTGATTTTGAAGCAACATCGGGCAGCAAAGAAACATAATAGTCAGTTGACTGCACAATATAGTGAAGGCTTTCTTGGAGCGAAAACAACAAAGAGTTTATCGATTGAAGAATCCAATTATGATGAGTTTTCATTGACTGCAAATAAGCTGAGAAGAGCCAGTATTAAAGCTGTAGTATCTTCTGCAATATTTTCATCCATTATTCTTGTACTTGCGTATGTTGCAGTAGCAACAACGATGGTTCAAGGTTCAATCTTTGTTTTAGAAGTTATTATTACATTAGGAACATTACAAATGTTTTTAAGCTATACAGTTAACTTTTTTGAACCAGTTATGGCAATTTCAAGAATTCTATCCGATTTCCAAAACGCGCAGGCATCTGCTGAACGTATTGTTGGTTTAATTGAAACCAAATCAGATTTAGTCGATACGAAGGAAGTTGAAGAAATCTATGGAAGTTTGTTTAACGACAAGAGAGAAAACTGGGAAAGTTTAGTTGGTGATGTAGAATTTAGGGATGTAACATTCTTTTATAAGGATAATGAGGTTATTTTAAATAAGTTTAATTTATCTGTTAAAGCTGGTCAAAGTGTAGCACTTGTTGGTCATACAGGAAGTGGAAAAACAACATTAATCAACCTACTTGCTAGATTTTATGAACCCAAGGAAGGTTCAATCTTAATCGATGGAAAAGATTACCGAGAAAGAAGTATTCATTGGCTGCATTCCAAATTGGGCTATGTGCTTCAAAGTCCGCATTTATTTTCAACCACAGTTATGGAAAACATAAGATATGGAAGATTAGATGCTACAGATGATGAAGTCATATATGCATCGAAGATGGTTGGAGTAGATAGCTTTGTAGCACACCTAGATTTAGGATATCAAACATTTGTTGGTGAAGGTGGAAACCTATTATCCGTAGGACAAAAGCAATTGATTTCATTTGCAAGAGCTGTTCTCGCCAATCCAAGAATTTTAATTCTAGATGAAGCAACCTCTTCAATAGATTCTGAATCTGAAGAAGTGATTCAAAGAGCTACCAATCAATTGTTATCCGATCGAACGAGCTTTATCGTAGCGCATCGATTATCAACTATTGTGAATGCAGATTTAATTGTGATGCTCGATATGGGCGAAATCGTTGAAATGGGAAGTCATGAAGAACTTCTCAATTTAAGAGGAGCGTACTTTGAACTTTATAGAAATCAATTCTTTAAAGAAAAGAGCGTAGAACTAGAAGCGAAAATTTAATTTAAAGAAAAAGGATATGTTTTCTTCTATCATAGGGTAGAGGTGAGAACATGTCCTTTTTATTATCCTTAGTGAGCCTATTGAATATATTGACCGTGCGTATAGATTGGATTAATGATTTCTTAACCATTGAGTTGAATGAAAATATCGATAGCTATACCTATCTTCCTGAAGCAAAATTATATATTGATGATGTATTAGTTATAGACCCTAGAATGTTTTATGAGAGAAATGGTGTTGAGTGGACCTTTATATCGACTGTAAACACAAAAGTTGTGAAAGCCTATTATATTAAATATAGAGTTAATTATCCGACCTATAATATTTCTCAAGTGAGGACAATAAC
>JAHIRQ010000007.1 GCA_018818645.1 Bacillota bacterium | reverse complement strand
CTTGTACCTTCAAGATCAAATAAGTCCTTATAAACCTTCTTTAACATGTTTTTCTACCTTTCCAATGAGCTGATAGATGGGTCCAATTGCTCTTTTTTTAATTTCATATTCTGTCATATATGCTGAAGCACTTAAATTGTTTTCGACTTCAGTGATGTGAAAATAGTTTTCAATGTATTCGATACTCTCTTGAAAAAGAGGTTGGTGATCTGTTCTAAATTGTAGGAATCCATTATTTTTTAATAGCGATACATAAGTTTTTAAGAATGTAGGATAAGTGAGTCTTCGTTTATGATGCTTTGCCTTTGGCCAAGGATCCGAGAAATTTAAATAAATACCATCGATCGATTCAAGATCAAAATAAAGATGAATGAATGATGCGTCTCCCAAGATAATGATTAAATTATCAAGCTTCATTGCTTCTTTCTTTTCCATGATTCTAAAACAAACATTGATGTTGACTTCAATAGCAATGAATATATCATTTGGATTATCTTCTGCGAGTTTGGTGATAAATTGACCCTTACCACTACCAATTTCCAAATAGGTTCTTTTTTCATCTAGGTTTAATCTCTTTGGCTCAACGATGACACCATAAGACTCAAGGATTTCCTTGGTTGCGTATTTTACTTTTTTTTGTCTCATAAACTTCCATTCTAAAAACTTAAAGCGGTAGCATAACTACCACTTTGATTTTATTTTTTTAAGATCATTTAAAACTAAGCAAGTCTTCCTAAACCCTCAGTAATTATAAAGTCAGAAATAGCCATAATGGCTTTATCTGAGTCTGTTCCGGTTACATGTACCTTAACGGTTTCGCCTTTATAGATACCTAAAGACATCAAACCCATGATTGACTTTAAGTTCACAGTTTTTCCCATTGCAGTCAAATCAATGTCTGAATGAAATGACATTGCCAAATTTACAAGTCTTGTTGCAGGTCTTGCATGAATGCCGTATTCAGAAATAATTAGAAATGATTGTTCCATTAGTTTTCCTCTCGTATCTTATCATTTAGGTAGGATAAGACTTCCTTTGTGTGATTTTTAATAAGTAGTGTAAGTTCTTTACCCTTTAGAAATGTTGGAATTGACAATTCAGAAAGTTGTTTAGAATCCACTTTTTTAATATCATTGACAATAATTTTAAGCCTTTGATGCTCAGCAGATAAGCTCTTGATATTTCCTTCATTCCCAAGTGCTAATGCAAGTCTTTCCAAATAGATTTTGTCTATAAATACTTGTTTTTCTTTTGGTGCTTGTTTTGTTTTCTTTCGAACGAATCTAACAACAAGAATTAAAAGTATTAAGAGCAGTAGGGTGATGGAAACAATATTTAAGATCAGATGATACTCTTCATTGATGTCTAGTAAATTCCACATAAAAAAACCTCCGCTCATATAGATTATATCTATAAATGAATGATTTTTCAATCATTTTATAAACATTGCATCACCAAAAGAAAAGAAACGGTAATGATTTTCAACTGCTTCTTGATAAGCTTTCTTGATCAATTCATTTCCTGCAAGTGCAGAAACAAGCATAATCAAGGTTGACTTAGGTAAATGAAAATTGGTTATCAGTTTGCTAACTGCCTTAAATTGATATCCTGGGTAAATAAAGATGGATGTATCAAAGGTTCCAGGAACAAATTTTGTATCATAATTGCTTTCAATCGTTCTTAAGGATGTTGTACCAACACAGACGATGTTTTTCTTATTTTTGATCGCTTCATTCAATCTTTTTGCACTGTTTTCAGTGAGTGTATAGGTTTCTTCATGCATGTGGTGGTCTAAGATATTGTCTACTGCGACTGGCTTAAATGTACCTAAACCAACATGCAATGTTATTGGTATGATTTCAACACCTTTTTCTTGAACTTTCTTGAGTAACTCTTTAGTGAAATGAAGTCCTGCTGTTGGTGCTGCTGCACTCCCTAAATCCTTGGCATAAACCGTTTGATAACGGTCTTTTTCGATTAATTTCTCAGTAATATAAGGAGGTAATGGCATCGTTCCTAGGGCTTCTAGGATTTCGATAAAGATACCTTCATAATCCATCTGAAAGGTTCTTATACCCTCTTCTTTAATTCCTATGCATGTTGCAGTTAAAAGTGCTCCAAAATGGATTATAGTGCCTAATTTGACACGTTTTGCAGGTTTTGTCATGGCATCCCAAAGATGAGGAGCAGTTTCTTTTAAAAGTAATACTTCAATCAGTGCATCCGTATCTTCTTTAACACCCATTAATCGAGCTGGAATCACTTTTGTATCATTAATCACTAAAACATCTTCTTGAGTTAAATGATCAATAATGTTGTAAAAATGCTCATGCATTATCGATTGATCTAATCTATCGATAATCATCAATCTCGAATGATCTCTTTTTTCACTTGGGTGTTGTGCTATTCTATCTTTTGGTAATTCAAAATCAAAATCACTTAATTTCATCATCAAAAAGTCCTTTATAGTATTTAATGCCTAAGGCTTCGTAGGCTTTTTGAGTTGCCATTCTACCTCTAGCAGTTCTTTTTATATATCCTTCCATTAGAAGATAAGGTTCATAAACATCTTCAACGGTTGTTATTTCTTCACTAATGGTTGCAGATATGGATTCTATACCTACTGGACCACCATTAAATTTCTCGATAATACTTCTTAGATACCGATAATCGGTATGGTCAAGACCATTGTGATCAATTCCTAGCTTAGATAGTGCATGATTTGTAATTTTTTCGGTAATGACGCCATCACCAATAATTTCTGCAAAATCTCTGACTCTTCTAAATAGTCTATTCGCGATTCTTGGTGTACCGCGACTTCTTTTCGCTAGAGCACCTATTGCATCCTCACCAATTTCATTTTGGTAGACCTTAGCGGTTCTTCGAACAATCTTTTTTAAATCTTCAACATCATAATATGATAATCTCATGACAACTCCAAATCGATCACGTAGTGGAGCCGATAAATCGCCAAATCTTGTGGTTGCTCCAATTAAAGTAAATGGAGGTAAATCAATACGAATCGATCTTGAATCATGATCTTTTCCAATTACAATATCTAGGACATAGTCTTCCATTGCAGCATATAATACTTCTTCAACAAAGCGAGGGAGTCTGTGTATCTCATCGATAAATAAAACATCCCCTGGGTTTAAACTACTTAAAACTGCAGCTAAATCGCCACTTCGCTCAATTGCTGGACCTGATGTTATTTTGATTTGTACACCGAGTTCATTTGCAATAATTTGAGCGAGTGTTGTTTTTCCGAGTCCTGGAGGTCCGTATAAAAGGATATGATCTAGTGCTTCTTTTCTTTTGAGTGCAGCCTTAATATAGATATCAAGCATTTCTTTGATATCTTCTTGACCGATATATTGGTCTAAGGATTGAGGACGTAAACTTTGATCTTCATCCTCTTTGATTGACATGGCTGTTACAATTCTATCTTTATCCATTTTCTACCTACTTTAATAAGAGTTGCAAAGCTTGTTTAATCATTTTTTCAACAGGTTGATCCTGATCTATTTTTTTCATGACTTTTCTAACTTCAACTTTAGAATACCCCAATGCAGATAAGGCATCTTCCACATCATTTTTATGCGTTGGTATGAGCTCATCGTCAGTATCGACCAATTTACCCTTTAAATCAAGGATTATTTGTTGAGCACTCTTCAAACCTATACCAGGAAACTTCGTTAAATACTTGGCATTACCATCTTCGATTGCGATGATAATATCGTTAATAGCATCCGTTGCTAATATCGATAAAGCACTTTTGGGACCAATCCCAGATACGCCAATAAGGCGAATAAACAGTTCTTTTGATTCTAAGGATGAAAAACCATATAAGTTGTTGATATCTTCTCTAACATAATGATGAGTGTAGATCTTTGTATGATCACCGATATGATAATTATATGGGGTTGGTGAAATAATTGAATAACCAATTCCTTGGTTTTCAATGACGAGGTAGCTCGGTTTTATTTCTTGAATCGTGCCTTCAATCCATGCATACATATAAATCACCAGTCCTTTAACATATTACTTTTAATTATATCATTTTTCCCTGGTTTTTTCTATCATATCCATTGAATATGATATAATTATTTTAGGACGTGATTGATATTCAAAAGCTAGATTACCTAAAGTCTTATGAGACTGAGTTCAAGAACCAATTTGCAGTAGACAAGAAATACCTACCAATCTCAAAGAAATTGGTAGTTATTTTGCGTGAAATCAATCCTTTTTTTGCTCAAATAGCAACTAGAGAGGAAAAAGCGAAGGAATTATTTATCAAAAATAGTCTAGTTATTAATAGAAATTATGGGGAAAATATTGAAAACTATCATCGTTCACTTGGAATCATTGTTGAAAAAAACCACAATGAAGTAGATAAATTTCAGAAGCAAAAATTACAAAAAACACATGATTTAAACATCAATTTTAAAACTTCATTAGAATCTCTTGAAGAAAAAATATCACGTATCCAGGAAGAAACCAAGGAAAAGTTAAATAAAGCAGATCAAAGTATAAAAAGAGAGCTTGCTCAAATTCAAAAGGTGATGGTTGAAGCCCGCAAGGTTCATCAGCAAGCAACAACTGAAATAGAGCATGAAAAAGAGCATTCTACAATTCTTCTCGCACAAAACTATGATAAGAAGATTGCTGTTCTTGATCAGCAACTGATTGATTTTGAAAATGAGTTTAATAAAAAGTTAGCATTCGTTAAAGAAGATAGTCAGGTTGCTTCTTCAGGAAATGATGAGTCCTATTTAACCATTAAAAATACATATTCACAATTAAGTGTTTCATTGAATAAGAAAATAAATGAAATTAAAAAGAAACATCAAACCGCTAAAAATCAACTCGACAAAGAAAATCAAGCGAAGATTAAACCAATTCATCAAGCAATTGAGGATTTAAAAAAGAATTATCAAGAAGCTCAAAAAAAATCACTTGCATTATACAGTGAAAAATTGAATAGCTTAAATGTTATTTTTGATGTTCAAAAAAAGAGTTTTGATGATAAAAAAGCTCGAATTATTCATGAAGGCAACGATGCAATCACCTTATTGAATAGCAAGCTTTCTGCATTTAGAGAAACAATCCAAAAAGAAAAATTAATTAAATCGCGTGAAATGCGTGATGAAATGAAGTCAATTGAACAAGAAAGAGATCGTGAAAAAAAGAATCATGATTTAACATCTGAACTCAAAGCCTTCGATTCTGAACTGAATAAACAAATCATTAGAACCAATAAAGATATTATCATGAAGAAAAAAGAGATTCAAAAGAAACTTTATGATCATGATATCAAGCATTTAAGAGAGATCAATGAATGGCGCTTGAAAAAGGTGCTTTATGAGTATGAAAAGAAACAAGACTTTGCAAAAATTGATTTAAATTACAATCATAACATGAGTGCATCTGAACAATTACTTAAGCTTGAAGAGATTCACTATCAGTTTAGTAAAGATGTTCTACTTCTCGAACAAAATAAGGATCTTCTACCTCTTGAATATCAGCTTGCTATTGCTGCTTCTATTCAAGAAAGAGAGCTCAATTTACTCGCTAATGATGCACATCTATCGATTGCTTCCTTTAAACATTCTGAGCATCTTCTCGAATTTGAACTCAAAAAAAATCAAGCACTGATTCATCTAGAAAGAGAAAGAGCAAAGGCTCTTTTCTATGCAGACACTCAAGTGCTCAATACGAATACACAACTTGAACTCGAAAAAGAAAAGATTAAAAGAGATTATATTTTAAGTGAAGAGGAACTACGAATTGAACTCAATCAAGCTATCTACAACAAGTCTAAGCAAGCGATTGAACATGAATATAATATTGAATCCTACACGATTGAATCTGAGAGAGAAAAAATATATATTGAAAATAAATATACGCTCGATTTGATTAAGGAAGAGGCTTTGTTAGAGGAACAAAAACGTGCATTCGTGGTCAGTGAAGCTAAATATAAGCATCAGCTACGTTTTTCGAATGAAAAAGCATCAAGACTATTAAAAATCTATCAAAATGAATTAGAGTTTAACCAAAGTTTAAACGAACAATTCATGGATATTGTAAGAATGCTTTACAAAAATGATTTAACATATCTAGATACTGTAAAGGAACTCTATCATCTTCCATCTCATCCAGAAGTATTTAAAGGTGCATTAAAAACGATTATTGATCTTACCAAGGAACTATCAAATTCTTTATTACAAGTGATTGGATATTTTCAGATAAAAGACCAAGATTTTTATGTGAAGAAAATTGAAGATTTAACTGCGTATAAATTTATGCTGAAGCATGAAGATTTAATGAATTTCTATGAAACCGAAATCGATAAATCGAAAGAAAAGAAAAAAGCTATTGAAACTGAAATTCGTACACTTGAAGAACAGTATTTTCAAAATACAAGTGAACTTGAGCGTCATCATGCTACTTTAATATCTTTAGGTAAAGTTACTCAAGATCTAAAAAACAGTGAAAAGGGTGAACATAAGCATCATGACATTAAAGAAAATCAGAAATTAATAGCAAATCATGAACATGAGTCAAAAAGAATTCGTATACAATTGGCTAAGATTGAAAAAGCTATTGATGAAAAGCATGCCCAAATCGATCCGCTGGATAAAGAAGTTCTAAAAATTGAAGAAATGCAAAAGGTTTCTGAAAAGAAACTGGAACATGAGAAACATCAAGAGGCTTCTAGTTTCTATAAATACTTAAACAAAAATCAAGATATTTATCGTAGATACTCTACAATTATCGATAAGCATTATCAAGGTGTTACTTCCTTTTATGAAGCATTATCGAATGAAGTCTATGTATCTGATTTATTTTTAACAACAGAACTAAAAAAACTAGAGAATAATTTTGCTTCATATGAAAAAGAAACCATTGATTATCAACAAGCATTTTTAAATCTGATGTTAAAATTCTATTTAAAGAATCAAAAGCAGCAATCTTTAATCACAAGAGGATTCAAGCGATCTACTCAATCCTTAGTCAATAGCTTGAATGAAAACTATAACAATACAGTCGAAGACAATCGCCATACACATGAAAAAAGACTTGCAGATAAAGCAAGAGCAATCAAGGTTGAAAATGATAAATTAATTAAGAGGTTAGAGCTAGAAGCATTATCCTATAAAAAGAAATTGATGCTTGATCTTTCTGTTTTAAAGAGTCTTGAGATTAAAATTACAGAGAATAATGATAAGCGTGATCAAGAATTAAAACTGATTAATGATAATCAGCAGTCGATTGCACAGCAATATCAACATGATCATTTGCTGAAGTCAAATCAACTACTTGATCAATACAATAAGACGATAGCTTCTCTGGATTTATCAGTTCAAAACTCAGTTAAAAATCAAATTGGTTTAGAAGAATCACTAAGCAACAAGAACCAAGCCATATTATCTAAATATCAAACCAATTATGAAAAGAATTTAGCTTCGTTAAAACAGAAAACCAATCATTATCTGGAGTTGATTCAAAAAGAAAATGATAGTGATTTAGAAAAACGAAAAGATTATGAGAAAAATATCAAACGTATGAATCAAAAAAGAGAAAATGAACTTAAAAATATCAATGATCATTTATTGAAATTCAATAAAATGACTAAAGCGAGTCAAGATCGAGCTTTAAAGAAGGAAATGCGTGTCTTAAAAAAAGCGCACAATTCAAGAGTAAGAATGCTACACTTAAACTAAGAAGGAGAAATCCTTCTTTTTTGTTAAAAAAAATAAGGACCGGAGTCCTTATTCGATAAATTCAAATTCGTAATCAAATATTCGAATGGTGTCATGATGCTTAGCACCTTCTTTTCTGAGTGCTTCATCGACTCCCATACTTCTAAGCTGTCTAGCAAAGCGCTTCACTGCCTCATCCTTAGTGAAATCAGTTCTTTCAAAGACAAGTCTCAATTTCTCTCCTGTTAGTTCAAAACCATCATCAGTTCTCGTGATGATAAATGCAGGTTCATCACCTTCAAATGTATAGTTTTTAACATATTCAGGGGTATGATCAATAACTTTTGGTGCCTTCTTAAGTTCCTCTAATGTTTTTTTGAGTAGCTTATCGATATCAGTCATTTGATGTGCTGATATTACAATAAGTGGTACAGTAATCTTATCCTGAAGTACCTTTAATTTATCTTCATTACCAGGCATATCGATTTTATTCGCGACGACAATTTGAGGACGTAGGAGTAATTCTTCATTGTACATCTCTAGCTCATGATTAATCTTAATATAGTCTTCATAAGGATCTTCTCGTGTCAAATCTAGAACGTGTAAAAAGACTCTGCATCTTTCAATATGCTTTAAGAATTGAATACCTAAACCTAAGCCTAAATGCGCATTTTCGATTAAGCCTGGTAGATCTGCTAGCACAAAAGACTCGTCTCCAACTTGAACCATTCCTAAATTTGGATGGAGAGTTGTAAATGGATATTCTGCAATTTTAGGTCTAGCGTTAGAGACAACAGAAATTAAAGTGGATTTACCAACACTTGGATACCCAATCAATCCGACATCTGCTAAAACCTTAAGCTCTACCAAAATCTTACGATGAACACCTGGGTCTCCATTTTCTGCATAATCTGGTGCAGGGTTTTTATGTGTTGCAAATGCCATGTTTCCACGACCACCCTTACCACCACGTGCTACAACCAATTCTTGGTTATGCTCTGTGATTTCACCAATTTTTAAGGACTTATCCTCAGTATAGATGATTGTTCCTAGAGGAACACGGATATAAGTATGTTCAGCATTTGCTCCATGCTGTCCTTTAGTTCTTCCATTGATACCCATTTTAGCCTTAATATGTCGTTGAAAACGAAGATCGATTAATGTCGTCTTTCCTTCATCACCAACAAAAATAACGGAACCGCCATGTCCACCGCTACCGCCCCATGGGCCACCATATTCAACATATTTCTCTCTACGATAGACAGCAATACCATTACCGCCTCTACCACCATAGACTTCTACTGTAATTTCATCGACAAACATTTAAAACACCTCTTTCCAAACGAGAAAAAAAGGATAACTAGGTTATCCTTCGTAAACTGACACTTGAGTGCGGTCACGGCCTTTTCTTTCGTATTTCACATAGCCTGTAACTGTAGCAAATAATGTATCATCGCCACCACGTCCAACATTAGCGCCTGGATGAATTTTAGTTCCTCTTTGACGATAAATGATTGAGCCTGCAGTTGCAAACTGACCATCACTTAACTTAGAGCCTAAACGCTTAGCGTGGGAATCGCGACCGTTACGAGACGAACCTGTACCTTTTTTCGATGCGAATAACTGTATATTTAATTTTAACATGTTATCCCTCCTTCTGATTTTTAATATATTTAGGATATTGTTTTTCTAAATCAACGATTGTATACTCTAAATTTTCTAATAGTTTTTGAACAGTATCATTTTCCTTGTTTACTATCAATTTAAAGAAACCATCTTTTACTGTTAAGTCGATAACTTGACTTAACCCTAAGTGCTCAATTGCGTTTGCAGTAACAAGTATTGCACTTGATACGGCTGCACAGACGATATCTTCGCCTTTTTTCGCATAATTGGCATGTCCGAAAACGTTGAATTCTTTAATTTTTCCGTTTTCTAAAACGATATTACTTTTAATCATGATTAAGCGACGATTGATTCAATAACGAGCTTAGTATATGATTGTCTATGGCCTTGCTTGCGACGATAGTTTTT
Organism: Bacillota bacterium; assembly: GCA_018818645.1. Classification (GTDB taxonomy): domain Bacteria; phylum Bacillota_I; class Bacilli_A; order Acholeplasmatales; family Acholeplasmataceae; genus Peloplasma. Next base: position 8,418 of record JAHIRQ010000007.1, on the reverse strand, counting down.
TCTGACCTTGTACTTGAAAACGATGATCTTAGGACCACGACCGTGTTTCACTACTTTGGCAACTACCTTTGCACCGTCTACCATTGGAGTTCCAATGACTGGGTTTTCTCCGCCGACCATTAAGACTTCAGTAAACTCGTAAGTATCTCCAGCTTCGACATCTAATTTTTCAATATAAATTTCTTGACCTTCTGTAACTCTAACTTGCTTACCACCAGTTTTAATAACTGCATACATGTTGCTACACCTCCTTAATTTTATGAAGACTCACTATCTAAGGTAACTAAATGATTTAGTGTTTATAACCTGTCCTATGTGGTACAACATAGATATTTTAACGTAGTTGATAGTAAAAGTCAATGAAAATATGCTTTTTGAAGAGGTAAAACGAAGATTTTTTCTACTATTCTTCTTCTTTTCCTGTTTTGAGTATTTTTTCACTTAGATTTGCTGATAATCGATCAAATTTTGAGGAAATACCAAGATCTGGATAGAGATCGAAGATACTTTGATTGACCTTGTTTTTGAGCCTCAAAAGGTAGATATCATGATGAATGTGCTCAGTAATGATATGAACCATCAAATCGTTTTTGGTTATGGTTCCCATCCACTCGTTTCGATCGATGATGTGGTTAGCAACAAGAACGGATGTTAAATCGATGACGAGCATCATTCTCGTTTGAATGGTTGGCTTATATTGATGACTAAAGATGTGCACGTTGGTTCTTTTATAGTCTGTTGCTCGAAATGAAAAGATATAGACATCTACACCCTTTCTTTCTAGGTGAGAAAAACAATCATCAAACTGTTCTAAATCCATATCTGTATTGATATAGACTTCTTGTTCTGCTCCATAGAGCATGGTTCTAATCTTGCCAAGTATATTAAAATAGCCAACAATATTTAAATAAGGTTCTCTATTCACACCTGAATCGATACTTGACATGGTTTTTTTTAAGTCATCAATGTTTTTTTGATAAGCTTTTGCGAGTTTATCGAGTAACGAATTAGGATCCTCTGCAAAATACAAATCTTTGCTTCCATTTTCTAAGAGGAGAATCCCCTTTTCATACATTTGATCAATGATGGAATAGATGGATGTTCTTGAAACATGTAGATCCTTTGAGATTTGAAAGACTGTTAAACCAGGGTTTTTTAATAGATGAACATAAATGGTTGCTTCAGTCTCAGTGAAATGAATGGATTTTAGTAGTTCTATAGCTTTTTCCATAATACACCTCTTTTACGTTGTTTTTTTCGTACAACGCTATTATATCAAATAAAAAACGGTTGAACAAGTCAACCGTTGATTGAAAATATGAATTTTATCGTTTACCTTGATCGTAGATTTGACCAAGAGCTTTAGGCGATCTAGAGGACTTCGAGAATACAGCAAGAATGAATAAGGTTGCTACATAAGGGACGATGTCATAGATTTCTTTTTCTATACCTAAATTGGTTAAGAATGGAATGATCGAGTAAGAGTTAGCTATCGTTCTCATAAAGCCAAAGAATAGGGCAGCTAAGATGATTCCAGATGGCTTCCAGTTACCAAAGATTAATACGGCAATTGCTAAGAATCCAAAACCAGCAACAGTGACATTAAATTCTGTTGAAGTTGTTGTCACGAAGATAACTCCACCCATTCCAGCAAGTACACCAGATAAGGTCACTGCAATAAAACGCATTCTATAAATATTGATACCTAAGGAATCTGCAGCATGTGGATTTTCACCACAAGCTCTTAAGCGTAGTCCAAATTTTGATCTAAATAGTAAGTAACCAATGATAGCAAGCAATGCAAGTCCAATATAGAAACTCAAGAATACTCTAGAAAAGAATAAATCACCTAGTATTGGAATTGCTCCAAGGATTGGCACTTCTTGAATCATAAATGTAGACGTAAACTGTATTTGTTGACCACCTTGTAAGAATCTTGCAGTAAAGATTGCAAATGCAGGAGCAAATAGATTTAAGGCAGTCGCAGATATGATTTGGTCTGCTTTCATGTAGATGGAGGCGTGTGCATGAATCATTGCGTATAATCCACCAACAATACCACCAATCATCATTCCCATGATGAGAATAAATTGTGTTCTTGCTTCAATTCCAATCATCACTTGTTGAATGCTATATGCAATTAAGTAGCCAATGATACCAGTGATTGCAAATTTAATCGCAGTAATTGATGCTTTTGGACGTTTAACTTTTAATGTAAAATACCAAATCAAGCCAAGTGGAGGTATTAAAAATGAGAAGATCTTAAATCCATTGACTGATTCACTACTCTTTTGCATTTCAGGGTCCTTGAATCTAAACAAATCAACCTTAAACACTTTGACCATTAAAATCTGAACAAGCAGTAAGATGATCACTGAAAATGATAAAGCAATGATAAAGATTACGAGTTCAGTCAAAGGCGAATAAGGAAATCCTTCTAAACCTTGAATTGACCAAATACCGACAAATGCACCTAAGACCATAATACCTTCTAATGCAATATTGGTAACACCACTACGTTCTGCAAGTAATCCACCCAATGCGACGACTAGCAAGACTGTCATCGATATATAAGTGTTTTGAATGAGTTGATAAATGATATCCATTATTTGTCAACTCCTTTCATTTTACGGTTTTTCCACCAAATCTTGATTCGATCTCCGTAAACTTTAAAGATTGCCTGAAGGGCAACTGAAATCGCAGTTACATAAATAATAACGGCAATAATCATATCAATAATTTGTGGGACGAAACTATAAAGCTGCATATAGTAACCACCCATACGAATGTTTGCTAAAAATAATCCAGCAAACAATGCTCCAATAGGCTCACCTAAGCCAAGAAGTGAAACTGAGATTCCATCAAAACCTTGAGGGAATATTTCAAAACTTGTGCCTATATTTTTCCCAACAACGAGTAATGCAACTGCACCAGCCATACCAGCAAACATTCCAGAAATAGTCATTGCTGTAATGATATTTGCTTTGGTATTCATTCCTGCATATCTAGACCCTGCAATGGAATAACCAGAAGCTCTGAGTTGAAATCCAAGAGTTGTTTTATGAATGACATAATGTGCTCCGATGACGACAAAGATTACTAAAATAATCCCTATATTTGCGGTCGACCCTGGAAATATTGAAGTAAGCATTGGAAGCTGTGCAGAGCGCAAGATATTGAGTGATCTAGAGTAATTGACATTAAATACGTTATTTCGTATCAAAAGAATAATGATATGTCCTGCGATGTAGTTCATCATAATGGATGCAACCACTTCATTCACGTTTGATAATGCCTTGAGTAAACCAGGAATTAATCCCCAAATTGCTCCAGCAAGCATACCCATGAGTAAAGCTACGATCCAGTGAAATCCACCTAGGAAACCCCATTTAACACCAACATGAATGGATACATATGCACCTACCATCATTTGACCAGATGCCCCGATGTTAAACAGTCCAGTTTTAAATGCAAATGCTACAGCTAGACCTGTTAAAATAATTGGTGCTGCCATATAAAGTGTATCACCAATTCCCTTTATACCGCCATTAAATCCACCAAGTAATAAAGTAATTAAAGCAGGAAATGCGTCTCTCGCATCAAAGATTAACATAATAATTAGACCAATTAATAGACCGAATCCAATTGCTATTAAGCTTGGTTTAGTTTTGTTGAATGCTGATTTCCAAATTCTTAAATTGAGCTGAGTCAACTTCTTTATAAAGGATGCATTTTTTGAATCATTATTGTCCATGAGATTCACCTCGCTTTGCACCTGACATATAAAGACCTAAATCATTGATAGTTGTATTCTTTGGATCAAGTTCTCCCACGATTTCACCCTCATACATGACGAGAATTCTATCGGAAAGATTCATGATTTCTTCAATTTCAAGAGAGACTAATAAAACAGCCTTTCCACTTTGTCTTTCAGCCAATAGCTGTGAATGGATATATTCAATAGCTCCAACATCAAGACCACGCGTTGGTTGAACTGCGATGAGTAAATCATGCTCACGATCGATTTCACGACCTAATATAGCTTTTTGTTGATTACCACCACTCATACTTCTAACAATCGTTTTCGCTCCTCTTTCGCTACGGATATCAAAACGATCAATCAATTCATTCGCATGCTGTTCAATTACATTAAATTTAAAGAAACTATGTTTTTGATACTCAGGTAAATAATAGTTTTGAAGAATCAAGTTGCTTTGGAGGTCAAAATCCATAACGACTCCATGTTTTTGTCGATCCTCAGGAATATGTGACATGCCTTTTTCATATTTTTTTCGAATGGATACTCTTGTGATATTGTCTCCTTTTAGAATAACTTCACCACTAGAAGGGCTTGATAAACCAGTGATAGCTTGAATGAGCTCAGTTTGACCATTCCCATCAATACCAGCTATCCCAAGAATTTCATTTCGGTGGACATCAAAGCTAACTTGCTTCACAGATGGTTTTAAATGTCTACCAGGAACAATTAAGTCCTTCACTGAGAAAATGACTTCTCCGCGTTCTAAATCTTTCTTATCGACAGTAAATGAAACTTCGCGACCAACCATGAGTTCAGCGAGTTCTTCAATAGATGTGTTGGCTACATCGACTGAACCAACCATCTTTCCACGTCTTAAAACGGTGCATTTGTCTGCAACCGCCTTAATTTCATTTAATTTATGTGTAATTACAATGATGGTTTTGCCTTCTTTAGCAAATCCCTTCATGATATTCATTAGCTCATGTATTTCCTGTGGAGTCAATACAGCAGTTGGTTCATCAAAGATTAAAATATCAGAATCACGATATAACATCTTTAAGATTTCAACTCTTTGTTGTTGACCTACAGTGATATCCCTGATCAATGCATCTAATTCTACATTCAAGTGATATTTTTTAATTAAGTTTGATAGCTTTTCAACAGCTTTTTCATACTGAATGATACCATTTTTTGTATCCTCAGCTCCGAGTATGATATTATCTAATACAGAAAAAGTTTCAACAAGCTTAAAATGCTGATGAACCATCCCAATTCCTAGATGATTTGCATCATTTGGATTGTTGATGGATACTTTTTGTCCATCAATTAAGATATCTCCTTCTTCAGCCTGATAAAGGCCAAAAAGAATTGACATCAATGTAGACTTTCCAGCACCATTTTCTCCAAGAAGAGCATGTATTTCTCCAGGTTTCACCTTTAGTGTCACAGCGTCATTAGCAACGAGTGTACCAAATACTTTCGTGATGTTATTCATTTCTATTTTGTAGTTCAAATTGTTCACTCCTTTAAATACTATAAATAAGGGGAAAGTGTTTGCTTTCCCCTAAAGTTACAGTCTGTGAAATATAAGATTTAAGAAGCAGGTGTTGGGCTAATGACTTCTAATAAAGCTGCGAAGTCGCCAGTTGGATATAATCCAGTTAAGAATGTGCTTAATGTAGCTCTGTCAGTTGGAACAACAACAGTCGCATTGTCAAGCTTAGTAAAGATTGCATTGTATTCAGCAGTTGTGAAGTTAGTGAATCTCCATGAATCAGTTGCAGTTGGAAGACCAACAGCATCTTCAGAAACACCTAGTGTAATACTTCTACCACCATCAAAATCATCAGCATAGAAATCTGTTAGAGCAGATTGAACTGAAACAGCTAAACCCTTCATAGCAGATGTTATAACTCTTGCAGATAGGTTAGATTGGTCAACGTCTACACCAACTACCCACTTGCCAGTAGTTTCTTGAGCAGCAGCCATAACTGAGTTACCAGCTCCACCAGCAGCAGCATGAATCGCTTGAGTTCCAGCAGAATACCAAGCAGCAGCTGTAGTCTTAGTTGAATCACTTGGAGCAAATGAATTTAAATATAAATAACGGTTTGAAGCAAATGAGAAGTTAGCAACGCTATCTTCTTCAGCAGCGTAATAAGCACCAGCAACATAACCGATACCAAAACGTACTACTGCAGGAACAGCCATACCACCCATGAAACCTAGGCTTGTTAATCCTTCTTTAACACTTGCATAACCAGCTAAGAAACCTGATTGTTCTTCTTGGAAGAAGATTGATAATGTGTTATCAGCGATTGTGAAATCTGGAGCTGCATCATCGTATGTTGCCATTGTACCCCAGTCAGTCACGTTATGTGGCGCACCGTCAATAATAACAAACATAACTTCAGGAAACATTGATTGTGCCTTGTGAACACTGTTTTCAAATAAGAAGCCTGGAGTAACTACAACTTGTGCTCCACCTTCAACAGCTAGTTCAATAGCAGCTACATAAGCATTAAAGCTAATTTCTGTTGGCTTATAATACTTAATTGTCTTGTTGTTTTCGTCTGCGTATTCTTCGATACCTTCCCAAGTACCTTGGTTAAATGAACGGTCATCGATATCACCTGAGTCAGTGATCATAGCGATTTCATAAGTTCTAGCACCGCATGAAGCTAAAGCAACAACAGTTACTAGTAATACAAATACTAATAAAATTTTCTTCATTCTTTTTTCTCCTTTTTTTTGAGTATGTAAAGGCTTTCTTTACCTATCATTAATAGTTTACTCATTCTTGACACTTTTTGCAAGCCATAAATATAAATATTTACGTTTTTTTTGATTAAAAATGGTGCTTTGAAGTTGAAACTATTTTTAGGATATTTTTTTTATAAAAAAACTCTGACAGAATAACTGTTAGAGTTTAATTACTTATTCTTCAGTTTTATCTTCTACTGGTTCAGTTTCTTTTGGTTGTGGTTTTTTGAAAAGGTTAGCAATCTTTCTAGGAAGAATCATAAATGCTTCTGCAAGAACTGATGGAAGCATACCTGCTGCTTCTAATAAAGCACCATGGCGAATTTTTTCTTTGCTGATCTCATTGGAATCAGAAAATAAGTATTTTCTAGTCACAATACCAATTCTAAGTGTTAATAATGCATTGGAAATACCTTGAGTGACTGAAGATAACATGGGTCTGATAAATGGTATGTCACCGAGTGTATTGAGTGTTGATGTGGGAAGCACATCATTGATATCTAGATTTTCAAGTCCCTCTGCTATTAATGCGGTTGTAAATACATTGACTGTAAGCTTAGAAAGATTCTTATATGATGGTCTAAAGCCGCACATCACGACTAACTCTTTAATCATTTTGATGTTCACTACAACGACTGTAAAGAAGTCGAGTCGTCCATTTTGTGAAATTGCAGTCGAAATCATGACTGTTTTCGCATTTCTTTTAATAACTTGATTCATTTTCTTTCTTGTGTGATGTGAGAATACATGTGTTAATGCAAGTTTCAAATCTTCAGAGTTAGAATTTAAGGCATCTTGAAGTCTAACAACTTCTCCTTCTGGAAGATCTTTGTCAGTTAATATTCTTTTAGCAACCTTTCGATAAACCATCGCGTTCTTTCTAGATGGTTGATCCAATGTTGTTTCAACAGAGAAAGCAGGTGAAAAAAGAATAATGTGAACTGGTCTGATAATTAGGAAATAAACGAGTAAGAAAGATAAAACATAGAATCCATATTCAACATATGGATGAATAGCTCTCAATCGATCTCCGACATCAAGCACACTGCTTAGTAGCATTAAGATAAATAGTAAGGTAAAACCGATAGCTATTGCATACCAAAAGTATTTTGTAGTATCTCTTTTTTGCATAAAACTCACATCCTTTACATCTATGATTATAGCACAAGAGATTTATCTATCAGTCATAAAAGAGAGATTTGAAAGTAATTTTTAATTTTCCACTATCAAGAAATCGAATAGATTTGTTATAATGAAGATAAATATCGATACCTTAGGGGGAAAATTGGATGAAAAGTTATTTAAAAATGATTGGTTTATTTATTTTGCTTGTTGTTATCCATCAGGGATTAGCATTAGTATATTTGGTTCCAGTTGGTGTATATTACAATCTAATTGGAATAGAAGGAGAACAATTAGAAGAACTGCTTTATGCTCAAAGTATGCAAGCGACTATCTTTGCAGGACTTGTTGCACTGCTTATCTTTATCTTTATGTTTAGGAATAAAAAAGAGAATTTATTTAAGCGTTCTCAGTTTAATTCACTAACTATAAAACAAGCAGGATGGTCATCCTTGATTGGATTTTCATTTGTTTTCTTAAGTCTTCTTATTGTGCAACTCTTATCAGTCTTATTTCCTTTGCAATATGCTAATTTCGTAGAAACCATGGATGTAGTTGTGGATGCACCTTTTTTAGTTGTTTTATTGGGAGTTGTGATTGTAGCTCCTCTATTTGAAGAAGTGATGTTTAGAGGAATTGTTTATGATGCTTTGCAAAAGAGAATGAATATTTATATCTCTATTGTTCTTGCTGGATTGCTCTTTGGTGTCTATCATATGAATATTTTTCAAGGAACTTATGCAACACTGATTGGTATAGTCATGGGCTTTAGT
>JAHIRQ010000025.1 GCA_018818645.1 Bacillota bacterium | reverse complement strand
TAGGAACTCTAGGTTATTTCTTATATACCTATATGTCTTACACCTTCCTATGGATGTATAATCCATTATTTATTATATATGTAATTCTAATGTCACTTAGCCTATTCTCATTTATTATGCTGATGATGAGCTTTAAACTAGAGACAATTGAAAAGCAGTTTGTTGAAAAACTTCCGATTTCCTTTTTGGGTATATATCAAATTGTCATCGGAGCTTTGATCGGTCTACTTTGGTTAGGAAAGATAATGCCTACCATCTTAGATAATTCAACTCCAGTTGGATTGGAGTACTACACAACTTTAGTTATTCAAGGTATGGATTTAGGGTTCGTAGTTCCAGTAGCAATTCTATCCGGTATTCTCCTTATGAAAAGAAGACCTATGGGCTATCTACTGACTTCTGTAGTTGCTGTAAAGGGCTTTACAATGCTTCTTGCGATTAGTGCGATGATTGTCAATCAAGTCATTAATCGGGTGAATGTAAACACTATCGAATTGATTATGTTCCCAGCATTGAATTTGGTTTCTATTTATGTTTTTATCGTCTTTCTAAAAGGATTGAAAAATCAAAAAGATATAGATTTATCTCAGTTATAATCCAGTTTTTTGATATAATGAAAAGAGTTATAGCGAGGAGAACTACTTATGAATATTAAAGAATGGCGCATTGACAGTGCACTCAAGCAAAAAAAAGGGTTACATTTCATCTTAGCATCCATCATCATTTGGATATTAGTAACAATCCTTCATTTAACAGATTTACCCATATTGACAAAGAATCTATATACCTTTTCATTACAGCTCCATTGATGCCCTTAGCGTTTTTAATCTCAAAGATTATTCGTGTGGATTTTCAAAATAAGGAAAATCCATTAACAAATCTAGGTGTATTATTTTCATTGAATCAAATGATTTATTTAATTATTGCGATGTGGATATATCCTACAATTCCAGATAAGATGTTAATGGTAATCGCGATTATTTTTGGTGCACATTTACTTCCATACGGATGGTTGTATCTATCTAAAATCTATATGGTTCTAACCATTTTGATTCCTATAATAGCTTTAATTATTGGACTAAACTATGACCCGTATGTTTTAGGACTTATTATGATTCTAATCGAAATTGTCTTTAGTGTATTGTTATTTTTTGAAGTGAAATCCTTAAAAGAGAAAACATCATTATCGGATTCAAAATAAATATAAAAATCACACCATCAGCTTGAATAGTGTGATTTTTTTAATGTATCTCTAGATTTCTTTTCTGAAGGTGCTTCATCTAGAATTCTTGTAAGTATTGGTGATGTCAAGGATAAATAAAGAAGTGAAAAAAATAAGAAACCTATTTATAATAACCTAACCCAATACCTACCTTGGGTTAGGTCTTTTTCTCTTTAGTTTCGCTTATGATAGGAGTGTAGATTAAAAAAGCTCAGGAGGTTTATCAAAATGAATAAAAAAAGAGGTAGAAATATGTGGATCGTCTTATCGTTGGGTTCAGTCATTATCGTTCTATTAATTTTCATTTTCATCCCACCATCATTTGGTACTATAAAGCCATATAAAGATAGCGAAGGCAATGTTCTTCTAGGGAGTATAGCTGAAAAGGTATATGTAGAGATCAATGGATCCAAACAAGGAATGATTATTAAAGGTGAAGATATAAATAAACCGGTTTTATTATTGGTGCATGGAGGTCCAGGACTATCTGATTATTTCTTATCGACACTTTATGAAACTGGACTTGAAAAAGAATTTGTTGTCTGTTATTGGGAACAAAGAGGAACCGGACTCTCTTATCATAAAGACTTAGACTATGAGAATATCAATAAAGAACAGTTTGTATTGGATACCATTGAAGTCACCGAGTATTTAAGAGAAAGATTTAATCAAGAAAAAATATATTTGATCGGTCATTCCTGGGGATCATATTTAGGACTGATGGCAGTCCAAGCTTTTCCTGAATTGTATCATGCATATATTGCGATGAGTCAGGTAGTCAATCAAATGGATTCCGAGAAAGAGGCATTTGAATATATGCTCAATCAATATCAGTTAAAAAATGACAAGAAAATGATAAAAAAATTCAATCAATATGACGTAATGACATCAGAAAATGATATGATGGAATATAGAAAATCAGCATTAAGAGATCAAGCAATGCACGAGCTAGGGGTTGGAACGATGCATGAAATGAACTCAGTCATCACCGGACTCTTCTTTCCATCACTAAGATGCCTAGACTACACAATAGGAGAAAGAATTGATATTTGGAGAGGTAAGGTTTTTTCAAGTCGATCAGAAATGCTTTATACCATTGATGATTTTGATGCGCGAGAAGATGTATTGTTTTTAGAGGTTCCTATATACTTTTTTGCAGGTATTCATGATTATACAACATCATATCAACTCCAAAAAGAATTCTATGAAATACTAGATGCACCAATAAAAGGTTTTTATACATTTCATGAATCGGCACACAGTCCTATATTTGAAGAACCTGATTTTGCATTCCAGATATTTACACAGGATATTATCCATTCAAAAGTATTGTTAAGTGACGAAATCAATCCATAGAAAGTAAAGGTTTTAGAAATGAAGAAAGAGATTAAGAAGTATCAATTATTGGATTCCAAAGGGTATGGAGATTTTTCAAAAACTTTTCTTGAAATCAGGGATTTTCTGCAAAATCTAGAATTCAACGAATTAAAGAAACTTGATTATCCTTGGGGTAGATGGGCTTGGATGTTTTCTTTACCATATTTAGATAAAACATTTATTCAAAAAATCAGTTATTACAAAGACAATCATGAAATAGTTGCTTTACTCACCTATGAATCAAGCTTTGGAGATGTCTATTATGTTATTAAGGATGGATATGAGTTCTTGAAGGCAGAAATGATTCAACATGCAATCGATACATTTGATGATACAAATCAGTTTAGGATTTTAATTCCTGATTATGACTTAGAAATGAAGGAGATTGCTAAGTCATTCAATCTATTTGAAACAGATCACACTGAATATACTTATATGCTAGATTTGAATAGAGATTTGAGCTACGAACTTAAGGAAGGCTTTAAAGTGACTAGTTTAGCTGAAGAATATAATCTAAAGAAATATGGGCAATGTCTTTTTCAAGGATTTAATCACGAAGGACCATATGAACCAGATGAAGAAGAATTAAATGACCGAAGCATAAGCTTAAGTGCTCTAGGAGTAAACTTGAATAGAAATATAGCGATTGTTGAACCAAATGGTGATTTTGTATCATATTGTGGGACATGGTATCATGAGGGTAGTGTAGGAGTCTTATTAGAACCTGTAGCAACTGTTCCTCTTTTTAGAAAGATGGGTTTGGGGAAAGCAGCAATTTATGAAGCGCTGCAACGAGCCAAGGATAAAGGTGCGAAAATTGCAGTTGTTGGGTCGAATCAAGAGTTCTATCAAAAACTAGGATTCACGTATTATTTCTCATCACACTTTTGGAAGAAAATCAAATAATGATTCAAGAAATGAACCAGGGAAATTACTGGTTCATTTTTTTTGATATGAAAATCTATTTTTGCATATCCATTTCTACCATGGTTATAGTTCTATTTAGAAATATTGTATTCTATTTTTTGAATATACATTGACTTTCAAAGTAATTCATATTATCATTAAGATAAATTATACGATTGGTTAAAAGAATCAAGTAAATAGAACATTTTTATTGTGGTATTTATTTCTTCTTTGACTTGAATCTTGATGATACCAACATATAAAACCAACTTTGTCAACATGATAAGGGACACATAGAAAAAGACACGAAGGCAATTATTCAATTGTTGTTTTTTTACTTTATAAACAGGAGGATAGAAAATGATGCTAAAGGATGTTTTGCAAAAGTATGCAAAAACAGAGGATCAATTGATTGAAATCTTACTTGATTATCAGAATGTGAAAAGCAATCACTACATTTCAAAAGAAGAAATTATCGAGATTGCATCGTATTTGAGCATACCTGAAAGCAAGGTTTGCAGTGTTTTATCGTTTTACACATTTTTCTCTGATAAACCTAGAGGAAAATACGTCATCCAGGTTTGCAAGGATGTTCCGTGTTACGTAAGCTCGGAAATTAACGTTTTAAAAATCATTGAAAGGGAACTTGGAATTCGCATGAATGAAACGACACCAAATCAACAGTTTACTCTAGAGTACACGAGTTGTTTAGGTTGTTGCGACGCTGGTCCTGCCATGAGAATTAATGATAAGATTTACACTCATTTGACAGCTGACAAAATTAAAGCGATTTTATCTGAGTATCGAGTGTACATGTGATGATAGAAATGAAAATGATCTCTAAGAGATTCGGAAAAATCAATCCATTATCCATAGATGAATACATCGAGTTTGATGGATACACAAATTTGAAAAAAGCTTTGTCTATGGAAAAGACAGAGATTATCGAAGAAGTACAAAAAGCTTATCTTCGCGGAAGAGGCGGTGCAGGTTTTCCAGCAGCCATCAAGATGATGGGTTTGGCAAAAGAAACGAATAAGGATAAATATATCATATGCAATGCTGATGAAGGAGAACCGGGGAACTTTAAAGACAGATATCTCATGGAAAATGACCCGCATCAGATTATAGAGGGTATGATTATTGTTGCTTATGCAACAGGTGGTACCAAGGGTTTTATCTATGTACGTGGTGAATATCAAAAGTCGATGAGTCTGCTAAAATGGTCAATTGACGAAGCTAAGAAAAAAGGTTTCCTTGGGCAAAAAATCATGGGATCCAAATTTAATTTTGATATTGAAGTTAGGTCTGGTGCTGGATCCTATGTTTGTGGTGAGGAATTCGCTTTGATTGAATCGATTGAAGGAAATCCGGGTAGGACTAGAGTCAAACCCCCCTTTCCGACACAAGTTGGCCTCTATGGCAAACCAACGTTGATCAATAACGTTGAAACGTTCTCGACCATCCCTACGATTATTGAAGTAGGGGGAGCTAATTTTGCTAAAATAGGAACGCCTTCATCTACAGGAACCAAACTAATTTCATTATCAGGAAATGTGAAGAATAAAGGTGTTTTTGAAATTCCATTCGGAGTACCCATAAAAGATGTTATCTATAAGTTGGGTGGAGGCATTGAAAAGGACAGAAAAATCAAGATGGTTCAACTAGGCGGAGCATGCGGTCCGATTATTCCTGAATACATGCTTGACATGATTATCGATTTTGAACGCTTTGAAGAATTCGAATCTAAGACCGGAGCTGGAGCTATTATAGTTATCGATGAAAGATTTGATATTTTCACGATTTTGCTCAAGGTTGTTCGCTTTTTCCAACATGAATCATGTGGTAAATGCACACCGTGTAGGGAAGGACACATACAACTTGGAAATCTGATTGAGAAATTCATTGAACGGAAAGCGACCATGCAGGATATCGCATCTTTGGAATCACTTGCCAGAGTCATCCATCAGGCATCATTATGCGGTTTAGGTCAAACTTCACCGACAGCGATTATTTCATCACTCAAATATTTTAGAGATGATTATATTGATCGTGTTGAACATCCAGAGAGAGGTTAGAACGAAATGAAAATGATAAATTTAACGATTAATAATGTCAAAGTATCTGTCGAACAAAATACGTCGATATTAAAAGCAGCCAAGAAATTCAGTATGAATATTCCAACGCTTTGTTACTATGAAGATTTAGACATCAAATCTGACTGTCGTGTCTGTGTTGTTGAAATTGACGGGAAAAAGGGTCTTGTTTCAGCATGCTCGACACCAGTAAGTGAAGGCATGGTGATTAACACCAATTCACCAAGAGTTTTGAATGCACGAAAGACGATTGTCGAACTCATTTTGTCAAATCATGATACATCTTGTACCACATGCGTTAAAAACATGCGATGTGAATTACAAAATCTAGCAAAAAATCTTGGGATTAGTGAAAACCGTTTTCCAAGCGTATTCGAGAAATGTGAAATAGATGAAAGCAATCCATCGATTATAAGAAATCCGAATTTATGTATTAAATGTGGACGCTGCGTTGATGTTTGTAACAATGTTCAAGGAACAAGTGTTCTATCCATTCTGGGAAGAGGACATGAAACGAGAGTTTCTGCGGTTTTTGATGAAGATTTATCGGATGATTTTTGTACATTTTGTGGACAATGCGCAAGCGTTTGTCCGGTAGGAGCGATTAGAGAAAAAGATGATACAGATCTTGTATGGAAAGCACTAACCGATCCTACGAAACATGTGATTGTTCAAGTTGCACCTGCTGTCCGTGTTTCTTTGGGTGAAGAAGTTGGTCAAGAGATTGGTACAATCGTCACTGGAAAAATGGTATCAGCAATGAAGATACTTGGCTTTGACCAAGTATTTGATACGGATTTTACAGCAGATTTAACAATTATAGAAGAAGGTAATGAATTGATTCATCGTGTAACCAATGGCGGAGTTCTTCCGATGATGACATCTTGTTGTCCTGGATGGATTAATTATGCAGAAACACGCTATCCTGACATTTTGGATCATATTTCATCATGCAAGTCACCGCAGCAGATGTTTGGTGCTCTTGCAAAAACATATTATCCAAAGAAAGTTGGACTAGATCCAAAAGATGTATTTGTTGTTTCGGTTATGCCATGTACAGCGAAAAAGTATGAAGCTCAGCGTGAAGAAATGAGAGTCGATGAAAACAGTCCTGATATCGATGTTGTTTTGACAACCCGTGAATTAGGCAAAATGATTAAGCAAATGGGTATTGATTTCGATAGTTTGGGCGAGAAACCTTTTGATTCGCCATTTGGAATTACTACAGGTGCTGCAGCAATCTTTGGAGCAACAGGCGGTGTTATGGAAGCAGCTATTCGAACTGTTTATGAAGTTGTGAATAAGAAACCTTTGGAAAGCTTGGATTTTAAGGAGTTGAGAGGACTCAAAGGCATCAAAGAAGCTGAAATCAATTTAGGAGGAACGAATGTCAAGGTTGCGGTTGCTCATACTTTGTCAAAGGCTAAGATTCTATGTGATCAGGTAAGAGCAGGGACATCTCCTTATGCATTTATAGAAATCATGACTTGTCCAGGTGGATGCATCGGTGGCGGTGGACAGCCATATGGTACAAACAACAAGGTTCGCCAAGATAGAATAGATTCGACTTATCGTCTAGATGCAAGTATGAAACTGCGCAAGTCCCATGAGAACCCAGAAGTTATTGCGCTGTATGAAGATTTTCTTAAAGAGCCATTGGGGAAGTTATCACACCATCTATTGCATACACACTATCATGACCGCAATCATAATACGAAAAATTAATCTTTAAAAATTTGTATCAAGTTTCTTCAATTAGTGCTGAAAAGATTATGTTTTCATTATCGGTTGATGGTGAAGAATATGAAGTTGAATGTCATGTAGCTAAATTAGATGTTGTTGACAAGGTAGAATAGAGATTTAATGGACTCAATCAAAATTAAAACTATAAAAGGTTCTTTTATCCACGGGGTGGATTCAAGAACCTTTTTCATGTAGAATAAGATTGATAAGGAAATGAATGCATATGAAGCAGATAGAGATACTCAATCACACACCTAAGCATATCAAAAAATACATAGAGAATCAAAAATACCGAATCGATACAATCGGTATGGAGAGTTCTCAAGTTTTCATTTATGAGGATATAAAATTGGTATTAAAGGTGAATCAAGTAGAATCTGATTATATAGCTGAACTTCAAATGATGAGATGGCTTGAAGGAAAGGTTTTGGTACCTCATGTTATGGAGACTGGGGAAAGCCACGGTAATTTCTATATATTGATGACTTTAATTGAAGGCTTAATGAGTTTTGATGAAAGCTTGATGAGTGATCCAGAATCCTTAATTGATATTCTTGTTGGTGGTATCAAATCATTTTGGAATCTACCGGTCGAAGAATGTCCAATTGATAACAGAATTGAATATAAGTTGAAGATTGCGAAAAGAAATATCGAAAAAGGATTATGTAGTACTTCGGATTGGGACCCAGATATTATCTTAAATAGATTTCAAACTGTAGAAGAATTGTATGATTATCTTCTAATCAATCAAATGGAAGAAGAACTGACTCTGAGTCACGGGGATTACTGCTTACCCAATATTTTGATTAAAGATAATAGAATTTCTGGATTTATTGATTTATCGAGTGCTGGGGTAGCAGATATCTATCAAGACATAAGTCTATTCATTCGATCTTTTAGCTTTAATATCAATTCAAAGAACTATAAAAAAATGATTTTTGAGAAATTAGGAATCAAAGTGAATGAAAAGAAACTTGATTATTATCTTCTTTTAGATGAACTCTTTTAATTTCACGCAACTCATCAATTTCAAGGTATAATATAGATATAGATTGGAGGATTAACTATAAAATGAAAAAACAAAGTAAAGAATTCTTTAGAGAAGTTAAGAAACAAGCAGATAAAGCGGTGGATGAAGTCAAACAGTATGTAGTAGACACCAAGGAAATGGTAGAACTTTATCAAGCATTTAAAAAGGAAGCCGTAAAAGTTAAGAAAGTAACAAGCGAGTTTATTAACCTAGATATGCCGATTTATGGAATCATGGATAAGAATTTAGAATCCATGACTTTTAGAGCTAAGGATAGTTTAGAGGTCAATCAAGTTCTTCAAATAGGTAAGAATACCGTCAAGGTAGAATATATTCATGATGAATCAGTTCAAATTCCTGTTTATGTAAATGGGGTAGAGCATCAGGTTGAATGTAAGGTAGCTGTGCTTAAAAAGATTTAATGTTCTATTTATATTGATTACACTATATTTCATGAATTTAATCGAGTTTGTCTAAAGTTTTCGTGAATGGTACTCACCATTCAATCGAAGACTTTTTAAAAAATGTATAGGTTTTTAATATGGATGAAGAAAATCTCATTCTGGCAACAATTATGTTATATTCAAATTTTTAATGAAAATGCAAAAAAAATGCATATAGATTTGACAAGTCGTTACACAAATTGTATACTATTAGTAAAAGGTGGTGGGGATGTGCTGCTAAATAGTTTTAAAGTGTCTGGATTTAAAGTTTTTGGTAAACCAGTTGAACTTAACATGGTCCCAAAAACTAAAAATTATCAAACTTTGGACGAAAACGTTATAGTTTCACTCAGCAAGAAAAATTTAAAATCTGCACTTTTATATGGTGGGAATAACACAGGAAAGTCATCATTGTTAGATGCTTTTTTAGTCTTTAAGAAACTTATTAGCACGGGCAATTTAGATGATTTTCCTTTTGATCTCTATAAAAACTTTTGTTATTTTGAAGACGACGTGATATTCGAAATATCATTTCTCCATAATCATGATGATATTACGTATGGAGTTGAGTTTAATGAGTCAAAAGATTTAGGAGAGTATGTTTTTATTGGGGAGGAACTAATATTCTCAAGAGAAAGAGATCACTCTATTGAAGGTAAACTTATTGACTCAAACTTAAAAATTAAAGAAAGAATAGAAGATTTACCCTTAGATAAACTTGTTTTATCATATATGAATGAATATGTATCTAATCCAGGTACTGATGTTTTTATGAATGTTAAAAAGTTCTTTGATCAAATCGAATATATAAATGACTCCAATAAAAATATGATAATGTCAAAAGAGATTATGGAGTTTTCGACTAACAACACAAAAATGCGAATTTTAAACCATTTAATTGAGTCAACTGAACTATTTATCGATAAGAGAGAGTTAGCTGAAGAAGGGTATGTTGTTGAGAACGAATATTATAACAAACATATACCAAAAGATGCATTTGCTCGAATCAAAACTATGAAATCTCAATCTGAAGGTCTAAGAATGGTCTCATATTATCAAAATGAATTAGGTGAAAGTGTCGCAAAACCATCGATACTATTTGATTCAATTGGAACGAATAAATTTATAGTATTGTCTATGTCCATCATTAATGCAATTTTAAATAATAAAATACTGTTAATTGATGAAATTGATAGTAGTCTTCATTATAAACTGACTAGAGCACTTGTTATTTTAATGAATTCGGATGTGAACCATCAATCCCAATTCATTATGTCTACACATGATGTTAAATTATTATCACCCAAGTTGTTTAGAAAAGATCAAGTAAATTTTGTAATAAGAAATAAGGAAGCTGTTTCAATTGTCTCATTAGATGATTTTAAAGCTAACTCTCTCAAAGATATTAGAAGTGATAGTAATTTTGAAAAGATGTATGTGGAGGAAAGAATTGTTGATTTACCCGATACCAACATTTCAAATGTTATTAAGGAAATGAGAGCGCTATGGGAAAAAAAGACGTAGGGTTTTTACAGACTTCACGGAAGAGAAATAAATTACCTACTCAAAGAGGATTAGCTGTTGCAAAAACAGCTATTGTTGTTATTGTTGATGGAAATACTGAAAAGAAATATTTTGAAAAGATTAATGAATTGGGGATATTTCCAAATCTAAGGTTCAAGCCTATACAAGGCGATGATTGCTCTTATGAGAATATCTTTAAAGAAAATCATGACATATCTTATAAGTTTTTAGTTTTGGATATTGATCATTGTATTGAAAGCAATACTAAACGTTCTATTAGAATTAAAACAATACTAAGTAAAAAAGAAACTAAAGATATTGCTTATTTTAACAATTATTCCTTTGAAACGTTTTTATTAAGTCATTTGGTGGCATTTGGGTGTCCAATTACTGAAAAAAAACAATATGATGCACATATGAAAAATCATTTTTGTGTCAGTGGTTGGAGTAAGTATAAAAACGAGCGTAATACATCCCTAGTTATTGCAAAAATAACTGAAGAGTCATTTAAGAATATGATGGTCAATATTGCTAGAATATACAAAGAGAATTGTTTTGAAAACCCAAATAGTAATATGCATTTAATGTTTGAAAAATTGGAAAAAATTAAGTAGGTGAAAAAATGGTTATAACCCGTGTTGTTGCCATGCGATTATGGAATGATATATTTGGTGAGAATACCATTTGGGCTAGAGATTGTTTTGGTACATGGATACATAAAGATGATTTTGGTAATACAACAAATATGAGAAGAAGACCTAATGGAGATGGTAAAGAATATGTTTATGGATGGACTGTTGACCATATCATGCCCATTTCAAAAGGTGGTAAGGATACATGGAACAATTTTGAGCCAATGCATTATATCAATAACAATAAAAAAGGTGGAGACATTAGCTTCAAGATTGAAAATGTATCTTATCAAGTGATTAAATGTAATCTATGTCCTGGATATGGTTATGGTATTAAAAATCAACAAACAAATCAACGAATAGATTGGAAAGGCGTTCAGCAAAGATGGTATATATAAATGGATAATACTAAATGTGAAACGCTAACAGCAATTGCAAAAGAAAAGAAATTCTCTGGTGTGATTAGTATCGAAGATGAAAACAAAATCATCTATCAATATATCAAAGGAATGGAAAATAGAGAGCTTAAAATACCTATTACTAGAAATACACTATTTGCAATCGCTTCAGGAACTAAGTTTTTGACTGCACTTGCTATAGGAAAATTAATTGATCAAAAGAAATTAAACTTAGACACAAAGGCTAAAGATATCTATGACTTACATATGGAATCGATAGACCCAGATATTACAATCAAGCAATTACTTTCTCATACATCAGGAATGTCTGATTATTTAGATGAGGATCTACTAGATGACACAGAACCTATCTATTTTGAAGTACCGTATAAGGACTTAATCAATCCTAAAGACTTTATTCCAATATTTTCAAAAGCACCTCAAAAGTTTAATCCTGGTGAAAAGTTTAATTATAACAATCAGGCTTTTGTATATTTAGCAATCATTGTTGAAGAGGTATCCAAAAAAGCATATAACGATTATATCAATGACGATTTATTAAATCCTTTAGGAATTACCAGAAGTGGAATCTATCATCTCAATCATTTTCCAAAGCATACAGCATTAGGATATTTAAATAGCGATGAAAATTCATTATCCAATCTAGGTTTACTTCCCTATCAAGCAGGTGGTGACGGAGGAGCAATATTCTCTGTCGATGAAATGAAGTTACTTTGGGAATCATTCTTTTATTATAAAATCATTTCGAAGAAACTTGTGGATCAGTTTATGTATCCACACGCAGTTGTCGATGAAAAAACAGATAACTTCTATGGCTTAGGATTGTGGTTAAAGAAAGTAGATGGTATATTATATCCTTACTTAATGGGTGGAGATCCTGGGATATCCTTTACATCGAGTTATCACCCAATCACGAAGAAGCATAAATTCGCAGTATCGAACACATCCCACGGGGTTTGGGATATATTCGATGAACTCAAGAAATTATAACCATTTAAAATAATCTAAATCAAAGGAATTTCTTGTTGAAGAGGTTCCTTTTGTTCTTAATTCTTTAAAAAAGTGAATTTATTATTGATAAATAAATAATAACCTGCTAATATTAAAGTGAAAGAAGGTGAATTTATGAATGGATATAAGGAACTATCTGAAAAAGTGATTTTTACATTTGAAGATGCTAATCAGTTATTTAATAATAAGTCGACGACTTATTCTGCACTAAGAAGACTAACTCAAAAAGGATTACTTAGAAAGGTTCGCAACAATCTTTATTCATGTGTGAATGCATCGACAGGGGAAGTGTTTGCAAGTAAATTTCAAATAGCATCAAATATAAACTCAACCGCATATCTTAGTCATTATTCTGCTTTCGATTTTTATGGTTACACTAACCAAGTTTATAACACTGTTTATGTTTCTTCAACCACACATTTTAACTCATTTGAGTTTGAAGGAGTTAAGTATCAATACGTTAAATCATTAGGTGATTTCGGTGTTTTTGAACCGAAGAACACAAAAGGAATCAGAGTT
The DNA here is from genome assembly GCA_018818645.1 of Bacillota bacterium. Lineage (GTDB taxonomy): Bacteria > Bacillota_I > Bacilli_A > Acholeplasmatales > Acholeplasmataceae > Peloplasma. Next base: position 351 of record JAHIRQ010000025.1, on the reverse strand, counting down.
GCTGATATTGAACGAACCATTACTGATGCAGTATATCATATTGACAAAATCTCTAGTTTAGATGAATTATTGAATAGTATGGATTTAGTAGCACAAGTTAATGAGGATAAGATACTTTCATATTTGAATCAATATAATACGCAAAGCCTATACCAAAAAGTAGGGTTTGTTCTATCGCTTCATAAAATACGTTTAAATCTATCTGAAAACTTTTTTTCAACAATAAATAAACACATCAAAAATAGCGTTCGATATCTAAATAGTGAATCAGAGTATAAAGGGGAATATCTATCAAAGTTTCAATTGGTTGTTCCCAAATGGGTATTAAACGAACGTAGCGAGGATGAAGAC
>JAHIRQ010000024.1 GCA_018818645.1 Bacillota bacterium | reverse complement strand
CCGCGTTCAGTTCGTTTTTCATTGTTGACAAAAACATCATTTTCAAATAAAAAAAACTTCGCTTCCCCACCAGAATTAATATGATCTGTTGCTTTTAAAAATTGTCCTAAAGTTATAAATTCTTCTCTAATTTTAAACTTTTTCATATATTCACCCTCTATGTTCTTTTATATTATATCATAATATAAGCAAAAAAGCACTCATTTTCGACTTTTTTTTACGCATAAAGTCATGAGTTCATGTGGGCATAAAAAAAAGCCTTAAATTAGAAATTAAGGCTCTTTGGCTGTATTAGTCGATACGTACCGGTAAAATTAAATGCAAGAGATCTTGATCTAAATTTCCTTTGATAACGAATGGTTTTACCTCTCCAGCAAATTGAATTAATACCTCTGATGAACTGAATGATTTTAGAGCATCTACTAGATATCTTGAGGAGAATGCAATCTTAATCATTGGTCCTGTTACATCAGATGATGGTATGATTTCTTCGTTCGCATCACCGATTTCATTATTAGTTGAACTGATTTCTACAATTTGATCTTGTCGAAGGCTGAGTTTAATAATATTATAATTGGTTTCTCTATCTCTTGGAGATAATAAGGAGACACGTTCAACAGCTGCTAGTAATTCTTCTTTGTTAAATGGAATCACTACTGGAAATTCTACTGGAATAATTCTTTGTGTATCTGGATAAGTTCCTTCTAATAATCTCGTTTGAAATAGAATTTTATTCATTTTAAATAAGACTTTATTAGGATTAATAAATAGCTCAACATCATCATTATAACTATCAAGAATTTTACTTAATTCATCTAAACTCTTGTTGGGAATAACAATATCAAACACTTTACTATGAGTTCTTAATTTTACATTTTTTTGAGAAAGGCGATAGGAGTCAGTCGCAACACAATACAAATGATTGTCTAAATACTTAAAATTTACCCCTGTTAAAATAGGTCTCTTCTCAGAAGAAGCAGTTGCATAATTTGTTTCTTTAATAATCGTTTTAATGAGTTGACTATCTAAAACAATTGGATCATCTAAATCTAAAAAGTCAATTTCTGGATAATCTTCAACATCCATTAATCTTAGTTTAAATTCAGAACGATCTGCTTTAATCACAATCAATTTATCTTCAATTAACGCAAACTCAACTCTTTGAGAAGTTACTTTTCTAATAATTTCAATCAAGTAACGTCCTGGGATAGCAACTTTACCTGGTTCTTGGATTTTTAATGTATGGTCATCAATTAACACTTGTATAGCAACATCAGTATTACTTGATGTTAATAGCATATGGTCCTCATTCACTTCAAACTTAACAGCGTATAAAATTGGAAGTGGAGTTTTTGAAGGAAGTCCTTTTTGTACAATAAGTAATTGGGTTAATAACACATCTCTATCAACACTGAAAATCATAGCGGCAGCTCCTTTTATTTTCTTAGTTTAAATCTTTAATTATTGTTGTTACAATTGTGGGTTTGTGGGTAAATCTAATAAAGGCTTTGTACTGCTATAATTATACCATATTTCCAACAAGTTATAAACATTTATTTTTTACTAAATGCATCGATTTTTTTAAGGATTGTATCCACTGCAATCTTTAAACTAACATCTTGTTTTAAATCATTATCAATCTTTTCACAAGCTGCTAAAACAGTTGAATGATCACGATCTCCAAATAAATTACCAATAGTTTTATAAGGAATATTGTACCTACTTTTTATGATAAACATTGCTATATGTCTAGGAAGTATGTATTTAGAATGTCTTTTCTTTCCTATTAAATCTTCTAATGTTATCCCATAAAAATCACTAACTATACTTTGTATACGATCATAATTATTTTCATTCAATGAATCACTCTTTCTTTTTGTTTTTAAGAGTGGTTCTAGAGCCTCATTAACGGTTTCTACTGTTAAATCTAGGTTATTGGTTAAACAATAAAATAAAACTCGTTTTAACGCTCCTTCGAGTTCTCTAATGTTCGTAACGAAGGATGAAGCGATGAAATCTAGAACATCAGCTGGAATATCATGAATGTCAGAAGATTCAGATTGTAGTTTTCTTTTTAAGATCTCAATGCGATGCTCTAAATCAGGTACTTGTATATCGACAGTTAGTCCGACTTCGAAACGAGATGTTAGGCGTGTCATTATGTTTTTTAAGTCTGACGCAGGTTTATCTGATGTAATAACAATTTGTTTATTTTGTTGATATAAATAATCGAAAAGTTTGAAAAACTCCATTTGTGTTTTTGTTGCTCCACCCATGATTTGGATGTCATCTACAAGTAAAATATCTATATCTCTATATTTTTGATTAAAATCTTCCATCTTTTCTTTTTTTAAAAGGTTAGCAAAATCCTCTATAAAACCATCAGCTTTAACATACATAACTTTTTGATTAATATCTTGATCCATTATATAGTTACCAATAGCTTGCATCAAGTGGGTTTTACCTAGACCTACATCTCCAAAAATATACAATGGATTAGCTACTGCACCTGGTTGATCGGCAACCTTCATTGCCATTCTAAAAGCAAACATATTACTCTTTCCAACAACAAAGTTATCAAAAGTATAGGTAGCGTTTAAATTACCTGGTCGGTATTTTAGATTTAAGTTTCTTTCGGGGCTAACTAAGGTCTCTTCTGGTAAGAGTTCTGACTCAGTCACGAATTTGAAACGAATCGGTGTGCTATTAAATTTTTGTGCGAGATCGTTAATTTTCGTCAGATAAAGACGATTAATACGACTCTTAATGAATTCGTTTGGGACAAGCACATAAACATGGTCATTTGCATATTTGTGTGTAGATTTTAAAGGTTCGAAGACTTCTGAAAATGTTTCTTCAGAGAAAGTTGTCTCCAATTCGTTCAAAATCTTCTGCCATAGAAGATCGTAAGTGTTCATTGATATACCCCTTAAATAATGTACAAATAGGATAACACGAATAGAGGAAAATGCTTAATAAAGTTATCAACAGTTTTTGTGGAAAACTTTTATTTAGGTGTTGTGGATATGTGGGAACATCGTGGAAAACTCCATAATTCTTACGCCTTTATTAAGCCATCCTTAAACTTTACCCATTTATCCACAAATCCCCAAAAATGTGACTAAGTTATCCACATTAAGCCTATAAAAGAAGAGATGAAAATTTCTTGAAAACTAATCATTTATGTGAATAGAAAGAAAAGCAGAATATTTTGTATGAAAAACAAAGTTTATAGTTGACAAAAACAAGGTCTTTTTATATAATGATTAAGCATGGTTTCGCAAGAAAGGTGGTTTTATTTGTGAAAAGAACATATCAACCAAGTAAACTAAAACGCATCAAGACTCATGGTTTTAGAGCTAGAATGGCAACAGCTGGTGGCCGACGCGTACTTGCAAGACGCAGATTAAAAGGCCGCGCAGAACTAACTGTATAATTGAATCGTTATTTTAAAAACACTTGGATTACTCGATTAAAATAATAACTTATGTTATTTTTTGAGTAATCCTTATTTTTTTAAAAAACATTATGAACAAGAGATATCGCATAAAGAGAAACAGCGAAATCGATGCGATTTTCAAAGTTAAGAAAGTAAAAGGCGACAGTTATTTTGCTATTTATCAATCTGACGACTCAGAAGCGACAAACTTCAGATTCGCTCTTTCCATAGGAAAGAAATATGGGAATGCAGTTGCTAGAAATTTAGCTAAACGAAGAATTCGAATGATCGTGAGTGAACATGAGAAACAATTTATTAAAACCAAGTTGTTTATTATCGTTGTTAAACCTCAGGTTTCTGAATTGTCATATCAAGACATGAAAACAAAATTAACCGTTCTATTAAAAAAATCAAAACTAACGGAGAACGAGAATGAGTAAAAAAATCTTTTTTATTGCCATGATTTTGATGGTAGTATTCAGTTTGGCTGCTTGCGGCTCTGGATCAAGTGAAACTGCAGCAATTGCTGTAAATAATCCATTTGGTGAAAATGGAGAAAAACTCGTTTTTGATCATGATGAAGCAAATAACATCATTTTTAAAGGCGATAATGGATTATCCTATTGGACTTTATCAGATGCAGGTGCTGGAACACTTGTAAACTATGAAGGTGCATTACCAACCAATGTCGAAACAGATAGTAATGGTGTGCGCACGTATACGTTCACAGTAGAAGATATCGAAGTCAGCTTTCAAATCTATATTCAACCAGAAACTATTGTTGGGAATGCAAACGATGTAGTCATGGTAGCTTTTAGATATGGAGTCGACAATGTACTTTATCAAATTGGAGAACACTTTGATTCAAATGGAATTGAAGCTTATGCAGTAGAACGTGATGGAGATATTATCAAACTTCATGAAACACTGGATGAAGAAGCGTTCGCAGCTTTATTTGATGATCATGATTATGACCCACTCGGAGATGATGGATTTAGAAACAAATATGCATATGACATTACATTCACATATGGTGGTGTAACCAAAAATATCGGAGTTTATGTAGCAGGTGGCGAAAGACCAATTTCTACAGAAGATGCAACATTCTTTGACTGGATTCTAGTTATACCAGTTGCATTTGTAATGAATTTATTCGCAAGTATTATGGGTAATAACTTTGCGGTGGGGATCCTCTTTACAACTATTGTTGTAAGAACGATTGCTTGGCCAATCTATGCAAAGAGTAATGATATGTCAATCAAGATGAATGTTGCTCAACCAGATATGGCACGTGTTCAACAAAAATATGCAACAAGAAAAGATCCACAATCACAACAACAAATGCAGATGGAAATGATGGCAGTTTATAAAAAACACGGAATTAACGTTTTAGGATGTTTATTCCCATTCTTGCAAATGCCGATATTCATTGCAATGTATGGTGTCGTAAGACGTATTACGATTGAGGGCGGTATGTATGCATCAGGTGTTGCGAATACAAACTTCTTAGGAATTAATCTTGCAAATCAACGTGATGGCATCATCGGTATGGTTTTAGCGGGTATTGTAGGTGGAACGATGTTCTTGCTACAAAAGATTTCAATGAAGAAACCTGATTATGTTAAGAAGACAGCTTCCCATAATCCAAATCCACAGGCAGCTCAAACAGAAAAGACGATGAAATTTGTAAGTTACTTCATGGTAATCATGATGGCTTTCGCATCTTTCCAAAGTAATGCCTTAGCACTGTATTGGATTTTTGGTAACATATATTCATTAGGACAAACATTAGTCAACAGAAAACTTAACGAGAAGAAACACGAAGCGTTGCAACAGAAACAATTGATGGGGTGATTTCGATGTTAAAAAAAGTAGAATTTGAAGCAAAGACTCTTCAGGAAGCTGAAAAAACAGCTGCTGAGCTATTAAAAATACGTAAAGATAAGATTAAACTAACGATTACTAAAGAAAAGAAAGGGTTGTTTAATATTGGAAACATGACAACCTATGAAGCAACTCCGAATGTTAATCTTGCCGAAGAAGGTAAAGTATACCTTGAAAACATACTTAAGACTATGGAAATTAAAGCTAGAATGGAAGTTAGAACACTTTCAGAAGGCACTGAAATTCATTATCATGTCGAAAGTGATGAGAATGCACTTTTGATTGGACGTGAAGGTCGTACACTACTTTCATTACAGTTCATGCTAAGAAACTATTTAAATGTATTTGTGGATGATCATCTCATTATTTCATTAGATATCGGAAACTATCATGAAAATAGAAGAAAGCAGTTAGAAATTCTAGCAACTAAGACCGCTAAAGAAGTTGCACAAACAAAAATAGCAGTTAAACTAGATCCTATGAACGCATTTGATCGTCGCATTATTCACACAAAATTAAGTGAGTGGAGAGATGTAGTCACTGAATCTGAGGGTGAAGGCGAAGAAAGAGCATTAGTAATTAAACCAAAAAGGTAGTCATTTGACTACTTTTTTTTCTCTTATAGCCAATTATTAATCTATTCAATGTTATAATGTATACGAAAAGAGTGGGTGAATAACTTGTATATTTTTTTATTAAAGCCAATTCGAAAAGTAAAAATTAAACCTATCCTAAAAATTATGCTGATTATTATCCTTTCCGCTATTATTTATTCTTTTGGTGTCGCTGTTTCTGAAAATCAACAAATGGATAAAGAGATACAAGAATTCGTGGATCGTGCTGTGTTTGAGTATGAAGAGGAATTTGAGTATACTCCAGGAGTTTTTCAAACAAGAAGGTATTATAGTGTTTCACGTGAAACATCATATGAACTTGCAGATACGCGTAGCGTATTCTATAACAGTAGTCGGAAATTTCTTGGTCAAAAAGGTGATATGTACGCAACTCGCCTATCCCCATTTCCAAATGCAGGAATTATAGATACCTTTATTACCTACTATTTTGGTGGACATGTTGCGTTAAATAACGGAGAGAATAGATATATTGAAGCAGTTGGGTTCCCAGACGATGATGAGTCTATTTTTGACATCATCTTCCATCCAGGCAATGAACCTCATGATTATAGTGTAACCGTATCAACCTCATATAATTATTGGCTCAATCCAAAGTTTAGATCTCCAGAACATCCAGATGCAGCTATTTATGGAGAAATGTATAGAACTAAGTATGTAGGACTAAGAGTCAAGAACGTTACTCAAGAACAAATTGATGCTGCTGTAGATTATGGAATGGATAAAGTCGATAAAAACCTATATAATTTCTTAATATTTATGGATATGAGATATAAATATGGGTGTACCGATTTAGTGAGTAGGGCTTATCAGGCTGCATTGGTAGAACCTGAAAGACAAAGAGATTATGCGAAGTCATTAAACGATGATGGCTTTATAACATCAGTTCACGATATTATTCTTTCCAAAGAAACATATATTATAAGTTATGTTGAGGTTATTGATGAAGTCGTTCATCTATATTATCTAGAGGATATTTAAGGAGGGGAAGACATGGGATTATTCGAATATATTATGATTGGATTGCTAATTGTTTTGATAGGTTTGTTTGTCATTTTATGGATTAAACTATCAAAACCAATCGTTCCAGAGATTGACCTAAGTGAACAAACCAAAGCCCAAAACGAACTCAAACTCTATTTTCAAAAGGAATATGGGGATTTAAAGTATGAAATGGGTAAATTATTTGGAGATTCAAGCAAATCAAGTCAAACAGATTTAAACACGTTTAAAGAAAATATGATGCTACATATTGATCGTCAAATGAAAGAAATCAATGAAAAAGTCGAAATCAGATTAACTTCAGGCTTTGATAAAACAAATAAAACATTTACAGATGTCATCGAAAGACTCGGACGAATCGATGAAGCTCAAAAGAAAATCGAGTCATTGTCTGGAGAAGTTGTGTCATTGAATGTGCTACTTACCGATAAGAAAACTAGAGGAATCTTCGGTGAAGTACAACTTTATCAATTACTTTCTGCAGTTTTTGGAGAAACAACTAAT
>JAHIRQ010000193.1 GCA_018818645.1 Bacillota bacterium | reverse complement strand
GCAATATTAACAAATTCTTCATGTGTCCAATCCTTAACTGGATAGCCATCATTATCAATACGATATTGACCAGCAACAGTATTTAGATTCGCTTCTTCAAAAATGTCAAGGTTAATTAAAATACCCTTTAGAAATTGGAATGAAGGAACTGCATAACGTTTACCGTTATAAACACCAGTTAATGCGATGTTATCATATACTAAATCAGTATCTGGATCTGCATCCCATAATGATGCAACATCAAGTGTTAAACCAGCATTAATAACTGTTGGTACATTATCTGTAGCAAATACGTCTGGAAGAAGTCCAGCTTGAGCAGCAGTTACAAGATTACCTGTAAACTCAGCTCCACTACCTGGAATATCTTGACGAAGTGTTACTCTAATATTAGGGTATTTCAACATAAACGCATCAATCATGCGTTGATTAAATTCTTGGTTACCCCAATCTGCATAAGTTAATTCAATTGTTTGAACTGGAGTTGTTGGCACAACAGTATCTATCGGTTCAGTAGGGACTACTGTAGGATCACCACCGCAGGCAGCAAGACCAAAAGCAAACAACGTTACTAGCAATAGCGCTAATATTCTTTTCATTTTTTCCTCCTTGTTTATTGTTTTGATATAGCGCATGAAGAAAAATCATCATACGCTATATCATTTTTTAATCTATTCGTTACTAGGGAGTTACATACACCCAATTGTCTACAACGATTGTACCTGAAGCACCTGGAGTACAACTAAAGATAATGATTAATGTAAATGCATCTCTTTGAGCTTCTGTAAATGCGCTTAGATCAGCAACAACAGTTTCTTCAAGACCTGTAGCAGATTCTACAAATGTTTCTTTGTTTTGTCCGCCGCCTTCAATCTTAAATAAATATTTTTGACCTGCAACACCTGTGAATGTGAATGAAATTGAAGTCTTTGTTCCATCAAATTCTTTAAGTGGTAATTGAGCATTATTTTCCCACCAGTTATTTGGAGTATTCGCATAAGTAATGGTAACATCTGTTTCAGTTTGAGCAACAGTTAAACCGTAACCAACCCACTTATATAGATATTCCCAATTCTTGACAACAAGAGTACCTGATGCAGCAGGAGTCTTAGAGAAGATAATGAGTAAGTTCAATCCATCTCTTTGTTCCTTAGTAAGTTCACTTAAATTGATTTCAACAGTTTGTTCAGCACCAGTTGCTAAGACAGTAACTTCTTTAGCTTGTCCGCCGCCTTCAATCTTAAATACATATTCTTGAGTAGCTACACCAGTGAATGTGAATGAAACACCAACTTTAGTGCCATCAAAGCTCTTAAGTGTTAATTGAGCGTTATTTTCCCACCAATTATTTGGAGTTGATGCATAAGTAATTGTGACATCTGTTTCAGTTTGAACAGCAGTTAAACCGTAACCAATCCAGCTGTAAACATATTCCCAATTCTTAAGAACAACTGTACCAGCAGCAGCTTCAGTCTTCACAAAGACGATAAGTAAATTAAATGCATCTCTTTCTGCTTCTGTAAATTCACTTAAGTCTAAAATGAATTCTTGTTCAACACCAGTACCAACAACTGAAGATTCTTTAGCTTTTCCGCCGCCTTCAATCTTAAATACATATTCATGGCCAACTACGCCTGTGAATGTGAATAGTAATTCTTCTCTAATACCATCAAAGTCAACAATTGCAAGTTGAGCATTATTATTCCACCATTCTACTGGAGTTGCAGGATAAGTTAATGATACTTGTGTATCTGTTTCATCTACTGTGAAGTTATATCCTTTCCATACTGGATCGGTTGCACCTTCGATATAGGTTAATACAGCTTCAAGAATGGTAAATTGACCACTTACATCAGCAGTTCCTGGTTCAGCAAATACGATAACAGTAGTAAATGCGGATGCAGATATAAGAACTGTAACTGGTTCTGCACCAAATGTTACTGTTTGTTCAAGTGAGCCTAAATCATTAGGCTTAATTAAAACTGTTTTACCAGCTGTACCTTGAAGTGTCATGACTAGTGTGTTATAACCTTCAGCATCAACAGCAGCAAAATCTCTTCTCATGAATGCGTATGTTCCACCCTTAGTGTAATCAACAACAGTTGTTTCATCAACAGTTGTGAAATCATAAGTGTCTGGATCGCCTTCTGTCCAACCAGTTAAGAAATCATATCCTTCATAGACGATTGGATCTGCAGTAGATTCAACAGCAGTAATGTCATCAAACCACATTGTTGCATCCACTTGTGTTCCAACTTTACCTAATTCAAATAGGATTCCACCACGTGGATTATCCAATGTCATGGTGAACTTATACGTATAAGTAGCCCATTCTGTTGTTATTTCTCTTGTAACAGATTGTCCAGGTTTGAAGTCAACGAACCATGGGTCATTTGATAATAATTCCCCAACTTGTAGGTTGATTGTCTTGTTCACTGAAGACTTAGCTTTAAATGAAACTTCATAAGTTTTACCTTGCTCAAATGCAATCATTTGTTGACCAAATCTTGGCATGTACATTTGTGGTCCAGCAGTGACTTCTGCTTTGAGAGCACCATCTTCATGGGTAATCGTTAAACCACCATCACCAAGATATAGACCGTTTGCAGCATCATCCCAGAATGCAGTACCTTCAGCAAAATCGCTATTGACTACAAGTCCTTCAGGTCTTTCAGGTGCTTCAACAGTGACATATCTCCAACGTTGAGCAGTTACTGTTCCAACCTTAGCTTCATAACGAATTGCGTGTACACCTGTTTTAGTTGTATCAAGCATATGAGTAGCTGAAATGTCGGATGTTGAAACATAAGTAATAATATTCGTATAGCTTAATCCGTCATTTCCTGTCGCAGTGACACCCGTTAATACGTTAAATTCTGCTTCAAAAGCAATTGTAACGTCGTTTGCCCCACTAAATGTAATTGTAGAAAGAACAGGCACCGTTGGTGTTGGTGTTGGTGTTGGTTCTACAGTTGGCGTTGGCTCATTGCATGCAACTAATACGAATGCAGACAATAATACAAGTGCCATCAATAAAAAACGTTTTTTCATTTATTTTCCTCCTCTAACATAGACATTTATTTTAAAGACATGACCTTCTCGGATGTCTCTTGTCCACTGACCAAATACTTTACTTCCCTCAACCTCACAAAGTTCGTTTTCTTTATGAAGTGTCATTTTTTCGATATAAGCGTTTTCATCAAACGTATCGATATCATCCACTAAATGATAGGTCACCGTTGTTTTGTTGAATAATTTAACTGAAACGGTACCATCCTTGAAAAATGTTTTCGGAAGCTTTGGTGATAGCTCGAAATAAAGCTGTCCATTTTGCATACCAAATAGATGATTTCCTAAAAACATATATCTCCACATTGAAAGTAACTCTGCTGTGGAACCTGTAAGTCTAGATACAAATCCTTGTCCGTGCTTTTTGGGATCTGGATTTGAAGATGTTGCTAGAAAGCTTGAGTTTTCGATAGGTGATCTACCATAAACATGTGGATCCATAAAGCACGTATAATTGGTTTCAATTTCCTTGAAGAATTCATGATATAACCCTGACTTTAATAGTCCTAGTAAATATTTATAGGTCATATGCAAGAAATTCGATTCACGTTCTAACCAGCCTGGAGTAAATGCTCTAATTCTACCGATTTCATGATTGTATGCATCTAAGGATACTGATGTTTGATAGAACTTAAGCTTTTCATCGTATAATTCAGTCTTCTTAACTGCTTGATAAATCTCTTTGGCTTCTTTCTTATCAGATAGACCCTTTAAATATCTTGCTGGTGCTTCTAAGAAAATCGGAAGAGGCTTCATCTCAAATGAAGTAACCTTGACGACAGGTAATCCATACTCACCAATGACCGGTTTTCCTTCATGATTCAAAATATCTTCATAGGTTTTCGCTTCATAGGTGATATAGGTTGGATATACTGAATCAATTTTTTTAGCTTTTTGTAGTGCTTCTTTCAGTTTATTTTCGATTGAAAGTAGCAAATTCATATAATGCTCGACATGATTTGATGTGAGTTCTTGTTTTCCTTCAAGTTCATCTCGGTATGTTTCAAGATGTGTCATTCTGAGATCCCAATTTTTATAATCATCTTTATCTTCTAGGTGCATGTAGGCGTGAGCGAGCTTATCTGTAGATTTTAAGAGTGTGATATTACGTTCCATATTATCTTTGGAAACAGTGATAAGAAACTGGACAAGTTTTAAGAGCTCAACCGTTTCTGAAACCCCAGATCCAAAGAGTCCTGGAACCCCGTTCATAGCATCATTCCATCCTGGCTTATTCCCTTCATAAGAAAGTCCAATTCCATAGGGATCTAGATGACCATATTTGTTTAAGATTAAGGTAAGTAGTTTTCCATAGAGGTTTACCTTTATTTTACCCTTATCATTTTCTAACCATCCGCTATTTGCACCATGCTGATGATGGATTGCTCCATACTGTCTGATTTTACCATCCTTTGTTTTGACGTATTTCAAGTTTCTAGGTAGTACTTTAACCGGTGATTTGAAGAATGGATATTGCTTATTAAAGATTAAATCCTCTAGGTGATCTGGATAAATTGATAGATATGAATCCATTAAGTCATATAAATAAGTGAAATGATCTTCCCAGTATCCCTCTCCAAAAGAGGCTTTGATGCGTACATGACTATTTCTTAAAACATCTCTTAATGTATCTTCAATCGGTAACCCTTCATTAAATAGCTTTGTAGCTATACCACCTGGAGTATATTCACCCTTTAGGGTTTCATGAAGTATTTTAGGAAACTTATCCATTGTTCCATCAAAGGTAAACTGAACACCTTCAATCGATAATGGGTTGTAGCCATCTGCCTGAATAAGAGATGCGAATTGATAAATATTGAAATCTCCCAATTCTGGATAAAAGAATAAATCGTTTCTTCGATTTTGAAGTACATCTCTAAAATTTCCGTTTCCTTGAGAGTAGAATGCTGGTTCTAGGGAAAAGAAATTATAATCTCGCTCTAAGTCTCCATGCTTTCTAGAATACAGATGATAGCCGATTTGTCCATCCAGTGTTTTAACGATTAAGGGTGTTCCACCTCTTAAAACATTATCTAGATAAGACTGTTTAAAATATGCATCTAAAATGGGCTTGGATGTATTGGTTTCGATTGCACCAACTATTGCGTCATGAATACTCTTGTTTTCGCTTTCCTTAGCAAGTAGATACCCTAAATTCATTCTTTTAACTAGGTGTGATAGATTGTCTTTATCCTTAGAATAGCCAATCACACTGATAAACTCTGATTTCTTAAGGTTATCAAACTTAAATCCGCTCATTGCACAAGGCACTTGATTGACGTGCACTTGACTTATTTTTTTGAGTTTGTCAAACTTGTTTTCAATAAAACCATAGGGTGTTTCTAAGCTTAAATCTTCATTAAAGATGAGCTTATAATCACTGATATAAAATGCTTCTTCTTTGGCTGCTGTAAAATAGAAATTGCCATCTAGGAGCTCACTCACTTCTGCTGAATCATCTGTTGAGGCTCTGAGCTTATAAAATACATAATTTTCTTCATGAATGGATGACATCCAGCTTTGAAGTAAATTCGAAATTGCCTTATATCCACCATAGTCAATACCAGATGGTAGCATTTGAGCAAGTCCATCAATCACTTCTATGTCTTTTTCTTTTAGATCTAGGTTTGTAATTTCAACCTTTCTAACCAACCCAGCAACACTTTCGTTTGGAAGTGTATAATAGGTTACCTTGACTTCAATTCCAATATTTGAATTTTTTTCTATTATGGATACACTATCTTGCTTGATGATTAAATCTTGATGCTCGTTTTTTTCTTTAAAAAACTCATAAACTTCTCCATTGACCTTAATAAATGTTCTAAAGCCAATTCTTGATACAAAGTGGTATGCATTATTTGCTGGAAAAAACTCCATCATTGCGCCATTTTTATCTCTAATACCAAATGAAGTAATCAATTGGCCACGATTGACGTAAAATGCCCACAGTGGAATTCCCATTTTTCCAGCAATACCGCTTAAGAAACTTGAGAATGTTTTTTGTTTTTGATAATCTTTGATGGTGTACTCAACCATTTCTTTCGTGTTCATATTTCCTCCAAGGAAATCGGTTTCTTTGTTAGCTTATTAATATCATACCACAAATATGGAACCGTTTTCAATAACTATGCTATTTTTTATATTTTTGTAGAATCTCTAGTAATTAATTGCACGGGTAATTTCACTACCTCATCTACTTCTTGATCTGGGTTCTCCATTAACTGAATTAAAAGCTTAGCTGCGGTCTCCCCAAGAAGTCTTCGATCTTGTGCAATTGTCGTGAGTGAAGGTGTAAAATGCTTAGCAAATGCTATATCATCAAATCCAATCACTTGTATATCTTCTGGGACTTTGATATCTAGGTCCCTTAAGCCCTTTAAAACACCGAGTGCGATATCATCGGATGCTACTAAAATGACCTCTGGTTTTTCTATCATTTGTTCTAATAATTTTTTGACTGCGTTATATCCACTTGTAAAACCAAAGCTTTCAGCGAAAACCACTGAATTTAAATCACTTGTCAAGGATAATTTAGAACAGTAATTTTGGTAGGCTACCAAACGTTCATTGAAAGCTTTAGAAGAAATAGGTCCTGAAATCATCGAAACATTTTGTTTCTTTAAATGATTTTTAATATATTCTAAGGAAATACGAATTCCTTGTTCATTGTCACTGATGACTGTGTGTAATCCAGGAAGTAACATATCAGTGGACACACAAGGAATACCACTCTTAACGAGTTCATATAACCCTTGATCTGTGTAGTTACCTACCACAATATAAACTCCATCAACACGCTTATTGATACACCATTCATAGTAGGATAGTTCGTGTTTTCCTAGTTTTTTCACGATAAAGGATAACTCGTAGCCTTCCTTTTCCACATAGGTTTTGAAGTGTTGGAGGATGCTGGAGAAAAAGGAGTGCTCTAGTCCAACATCAGATTCCTCAGTAAAAACGATACCTACTGTATATGTTCTTTTTGACTTAAGCATTCTTGCACTAGAGGCTGGTACATAACCAACTTCCTTGATATAAGCAAGCACTCTTTCTCTGGTTTGATCACTCACATTACCTGTCCTATTGATAACCTTAGAAATAGTTCCTGGTGCTAGATTCAGTTCATCTGCAATGGTGTAAATCGTTCTTTTTTTAGTCAATTTTATTCACTTCTTTCATATACTTTTACGTACTTAAACTGCATGGTAGATGGGAATATATTGTCATCAACCGCTCCACCCCAATTACCACCTATCGCTAGATTTAAGATGAGATAAAACCCTTGATTGAATGGCCATTCTGCAGAAGTATCATTTGGTTTCTTTGAGAAAGTTTGATATTGTTTCTGATCGAGAAAGAAGGTGATATCGTTTTCTGTCCATTCGATCGCGTATTCATGAAAACCATTGAATAAGTCAGGTACTTCTACGACTTCAGTTCTCTGGTTTTTTTGATGAAAGTTAAATGTTTTTGTATGGAGTGAGAAATGAATATGATTTGGATTTCTCCCTACATGCTCCATCATATCGATTTCACCGCAGAGTGGCCAACCCACTTCCTTCATATTATCGCCAAGCAGCCAAATTGCTGGCCATGTACCAAATCCATCAGGGATTTTCGCACTGACTTCAACTCTACCATAAAGAATTGACTTTTTATTTTTGGTAGTGAGTTTAGCTGAGGTATATCCTCTATTCTCATAGGTTTCTTTGAAACTGACGATGTTTAAGATGCCATCTTTTATAAATACGTTCTGACTGCGTTCTGTGTAATATTGAAATTCATTATTTCCGAACCCATATCCACCTGTTTCAAGGTTCCATATCGATTCATTTGGTTTACCATCTTGATCAAAGTTGTCTTCCCATAGTAGCTTATATGTCATCTAAATTGCTCCTTATATTTTTGAATCATCATGTTTTTTTCATCATCTGTCATATAAACTCTAGGAGAATTATCGTAACAGGTATTTTCTTCTTCGACAATGAGAAGCTTGGCATCCATACTAAGAGTATGTGTGTGATAAACTCCCATTGGTATTTTATAGACCTTATTGGGTTCTAATGAGATGCAAGTTATATCTTTAATACGCGCATTATCTACTTCTGCGAAAAACATGTGACATGTTCCAGAAAGTAAAACGAATACCTCATCTGTTAAGCTATGTGCTTCTACATAGAAAAGTTTATCAAGTTCTAGCTCTTCAATATAATTTAAGATTGCTACACGCCAATTTTGATGATGAAACAGTTTTTCGTACCCGATGCCCGTAAAATCATATGTATCATAGAATTTCATCTAAAATCACCTCGATATCGCCATCAATTTTTGATAACTCATTTTGAACTTCCTTACCATTGACTTTGATCTTTTGAATTCTATAAAATCCAAAATCTAAAGATTTGGGGTTATGATAGGTTACTTTAGTTAACTTACCAAATAGATAAGTTGTTATACTTGCCTTGTGGTTTATAAAATCTTCTTTTTTGAGTTTTGGTGACAATCTCAGTTTTCCAAAATCCATTTGAATTCCAAACACTTCAGTTCTAATGAGCTTCAGCATCCATGAAGCAGACCCTGTCAAATAGGTATACATACCAATTCCACGATCATTAAAATATTCAGGAATACCTAGGAATACCTTAGCATCAGGAGACTGTGCACGCTTCAGTAGGGACATGAATGCTTCTCTTCCATATGAAACTAGGTTATATTGATATAAGCCATAAGCATACATCACTGCCATGTGAGAAAACACAGCTCCATTTTCCTTATGTCCATACGCAAACCCATAGGCTCTACCCATATTGGTTAATACTTCATTGTAGTTACTGTTGAGTTGATATCCACCTAAATGCTCTTTAAAGAGTAAATCTCTTGTTTTACTTGCTATAAATCCAGCTTGAGTAGGTGTCGCTGTCAAGGATAACAAAGCCATTGTTTGACCAGTTAAATTCATGGTGTTCATAGAATCAGAATCTTCACCATCGTTATTAAAATAACTTTGATATCTTTCGTTCTTGAAGGCATGCTCATGTAAATGTGCAATTCTTTTAGCTGCAAGATCTTTTAAAACCTCTACCAAATGATCTTTTTTCAAATGGATGGTTTTACCACTAAAATGAGCAACTGAATCAAAGAAGTGAACCAAATTTGGTTTGTCTTCTAAAAGAAGTGATAGGTCTTTAAAAATCTCAATTTCATCGATATCAAGTTTTGAAATCATGTTAGCAAGTAATTCAAGATTGCTAGCATACATGTGGGTAAACGCGATGGTTTCGCCTTTTTGATGTGCCATGTCTAGGCCATCATTCCAGTCAGCATCCTCAATTCTAACGAATCCATGTTCACCTATATTGTGGTGACCTACAAGATTTTGAAGTAACAAATGCTCTAAAATAGTGCCTTGATAGGGCTTATTATCATGACTAGTTTGGATATTTTTTGAATAGGGTCTAGTTTTT
>JAHIRQ010000192.1 GCA_018818645.1 Bacillota bacterium | reverse complement strand
TCCATATCCTCCCATCGATAATCCACAAACATAATGATCTTCTCTTTTTTGTGAGATTGGAAACATTCTACTCATGATATCAGGTAATTCAATAGCAACATAATCTAAATACCTTTGACCGAATTTAGTATTTGTATAATAGCTATTATTGACACCTGGCATAATAATGATAAATCTATGCTCCCAAGCATAGCGTTCAATTGAGCTATAGCGCGTCCAATCCGTATGATTACCAATATATCCATGTAGGAGGTAAACCGCCTTCAGTTTCTCTCCTTTTTTTATATCTTGAGGAATGATTACATTCACACTCACATTTAATTCTAAATAATCAGACTTTATATTACATTCAAGAAGCGCCATATTTTTTCCTCTTTTCAACAAATCCTATTATGCTTATTATATCACAAGTAAAAATCTAGATTATCGAAGTTTTTAGCAACAAAAAAGTCCTAATATCTGGGGGGGATGTAGATATTAGGACCAATTCACGAGTCGCCCTTCACAAAAGGGAAGGGAAACACTAGTATTATACATGAAATGTATTCAGATAGTCAATTGATTTGTGAACGAATTATGAAATAAATGAATGACTAATCGATTAGCTTTTTAACCTGATAGCGATGAACTACATATTCGATTGCAAAAGAGATTAGAATTAATAGAATTGTCCATGCAAACACTTCTGAATAATCTAAATTGGTTTTTGCTAAGTAAAGAGAATTACCAATAGAATTTCTAGTTTGACCTAAATATTCTGCCATGACCAACACCTTTAAACCCAAACCAAAGGATTGAAGAAAGGATAGAATTAGATATTTTTGAATCATGGGAAAATAAAGATCTCGAATGGATATGATAAAATCATGTTTTTCTAAATTATAAACATCTATCAATTCATGGTTAATTGCTTTAATTCCAGACTCTGCTGCTTGAAATACAATCGGAAAAACCATTAAGAACGTAATGATAAATGGCGTAATTTTATATCCAAATAAAATTAACAATATGACAATAATGGATATGACAGGTATCGTTCTTAAAATAGTAACATAGGGCTTCAATATCCAGGAGACTTTTTGATTTAATCCAGATAGCATTCCAAGAATAATCCCTAAAAGTGCTGACAGAGCAATGGATATAAATAGTCTAAAAATAGATGTTGCAATAATACCAAGCGAAGTCATATGAGTTATCAAATCAAATAATGACAGAAAAACAGATTGAGGTGAAGGCATAATCAATTGATGATCTATTGCTTGATATGTGATCACCCAAATCATGAATATAACAAATATAGAGCTTGATATCCAAAGCGTCTTTTTCATTTAATCACCATAATAAAAAGTATCATTTGGTAGTTCTCCTCCAATTAATACTGGATTCATATCTAATATTAAGCCAAAGTACACTTCTATAGCATCTTTCGAATCCATAGCAGCTACATATCTTAAATTGCTATTTGAAATTGCAGATTGTAAGATTGCTTTCGGTAATCCCATTCCAAGTTCAACTGCAAGATCTGCAGTTTCATCAGGGTAATCCAAAGCATTTTTAATAGAGGCTTCTATGTCATTTTGAATTTTCATGATTTTTGCTTGACTTAAGTCTTTACGAATAAAAACACCTGATTGAGGATATGAATCATAGCCTGTAACATCTTCATATAAATCTTGAATATCTAAAGTCTTTGTTAAGGGTAACTGATTCATAACATTTGAATATAATGGTTCAGCTAATAAAACAGTATGATTTTGATTGGTTAAAAACAATTGTGCTGCTGAAGAAACTGAATCAACATATGTAAAGATTGGTTGAATGTCAAGCTCAGCAAATAAAAACTTTAAAATAATATCTGAAGTTTGATTTCTTCCAAATACAATAATTTCTTCTTGATCTAGAGATAAAGCATCTAAGTTCCCAGCTTTGCTAGATACTAAGTAGTAATTTCCCCAAACAACAGTAGCAAGTAACTGATAATCATCCTTAGATTGATACATTTTAGCACCTAAATTAGTTGGTGCAAAAATCACATCATGAGACGATGAACCAAAGGCTGCAACAAGAGGATCTGGACCATAAACGATATCAACCTTATAATCCTTTGAGTCTTCAAGATAGAGTTGAGCAAGTTCTGGACTACCAAATGGAACAATCATTGAAATTGGATCATCTTTTTGACAACCGAATAAAATGAATGCTAAAAAGATGATGGATAATAATTTTTTCATAGGTCTTGTATACTCAGAACTGTAATAATAGTTTGAGTATAGCTTCCTTTCTCTCTATTGTTATAATTAAATCAAGCACTGTGGATTTGTGTCATATGTGTATAGCTTTGACTATTATAGGAGACTCTTACCACAGTTCTTATT
>JAHIRQ010000191.1 GCA_018818645.1 Bacillota bacterium | reverse complement strand
TTAAGGAGCCATCTATAAAGAAAACAAGTAAAAAGTTAAAAAAATCAGAAAATCAATAATAAGACATAGTTAAAAGAGGTTCATAGAACCGAATTTGAAAGTAATGAAAAGACTATTAACTATTTTGTATCGTCATAGAACTCATTGTATTTAAGAATATGATAAATTGATCGAACCATATTTTTACCCACTGCGAATAGGATGGTATAATGATGTTTGTTTTTTCTAGATGTCATTGTAATGTATTTTCTTTGGAACTTATTATCTTTGATATTTGGAGCGACACATGCTACACGAGAAGCACTGAAAAGTGCTGTGCGTAAATACTTGCTGCCACGTTTAGATAGTTTTGAGTTTTTAAGTTTAAAGTTTCCTGATTCATGAATGATTGGATCGCAACCCCAAAAGGCATAATATTCATCTCTGTTACTGAAACGATGAATATCTCCTGTTTCACCTAAGATTGTTGCGCCATTGATTGGACCTACACCTGGGACGGACAGAATCTTAGGAAAGAGAACCATTTTCTTTGTGATAATCTTCTTCAACTCTTCAATTTGTGACTCATAGTGAAGAAAATCCTGAATGGTAGATTGAATAAGATATGATTGTAAATTATCACATTTACCGATTGAATCTTTGGCTATTTGTTTGAGTAATATAGCGTTAGATAATCGATTTGATTTGGTTTTGATACGATTAGCTAATGCTTCTGTATGAAGACCTTTAAAACTATTTGGTAAAGGGTATTCACCTAAAATATCTAATGCCCACTTGGCGTAAGGATTAAAGTGTTTTAAAAACTCAGGAAAACTCATTTGTAATAAACGTTTTAACTCATCTTTTATTTTAGAGAGCTGATAATTCCTGTCATGATACAATCTAGAAAGTTGTTTTAATTCATCGATATAGTATAATGAAGGTGTATAGGAATGGAGAAGCCTAACGTTGTTCATTATATAGCGACAGATTGCTGTCGCATCTATCTTATCAGTCTTTGTTAATCGTGGGGACGATGCCTTACGACTGTAAGATGTAAGTAATGGGTTTATTGTGTACACCGTAAAACCTTTAGATATCAGAAAATCTCTTAGATTCTCATGATATATTCCGGTTTCTTCCATTCCTATATGAATGTCATTAATGGACTTCATACAGGACTTGATCTCTGTATGAAGTTTTTTAAACCCTATCTTGTCATTACTAATTTGAAAATGTTCATTGATGATTTCTCCATAATCATCAATGATTACGATATCGTGATGATCTTTTGCGATATCAATTCCAATAAAAATCAAAATAAAAAACCTCCTTGTTTGAATGTTCAAACGTTATGAGCCACAAACTAATATAAATGTAACCTTGTAAATACACACTCGAAGTGTAACCATCTCATTCACATTTATCATATTAGCTGTGGGTGTCCCCTCCTTAACACACTCGAAGTGTAGGGATGATATGACACACTCCACAACGTTTGTAACTTCATTATAGGAGATTAATTAAAAACTTAAAAGAAAGGAAGTTA
Source organism: Bacillota bacterium (assembly GCA_018818645.1). Lineage (GTDB taxonomy): Bacteria > Bacillota_I > Bacilli_A > Acholeplasmatales > Acholeplasmataceae > Peloplasma. Next base: position 1,491 of record JAHIRQ010000191.1, on the reverse strand, counting down.
TAGTTAAATTAATACAATTTAATTATACAAGGGGTAGTATGCCGTTTATCGTTTTAAGAAATGATATTACGAAAATGAAAGTTGATGTAATTGTCAATTCGGCGAATCCGGAACCAATGATTGGTGGTGGAGTAGATTTCGCAATCCATGAAGCTGGTGGTAAAGAACTGGTTGAGGCTCGGATAAATCTAGGTGCAATCAATATTGGCGAAGTAAAGGAAACAAAAGGCTATAATCTTCCTTCTAATCATGTTTTCCATGTGGTTGGTCCAGTATATAAAAATGGTAATGAAAACGAGTCAGGACAATTATATTCTTGTTATATGAATGCATTATTATTAGCGAGAGATATGAAAGTTGAATCAATTGCATTTCCACTAATTTCTGCCGGCATATTTGGTTTTCCTAGAGATAAAGCAATTACGATTGCCACTCGTGCAATAAAAGACTTTCTAGAGAAACACGAGATAATGATATATCTAGTTGTTTTTGATACAAAATCATATATCATCTCCAAAGAAATTCATGAGCATATTGAATCACTAATTGATTCAGGGGAAGTTGATCTTCAAGAAAAACGAGCAAATGAGATGGGTATGAGACAAAGAAGAAGACAAATGGAGTCAGCTGAAATTGTACATTTTCATGCACGTGAATTTGATATCAAAGAAGATACTTGGCAAGAAGCATTGTTTCAGTATATAGATGCAAAAGGTTTAAAGGAAACAGATGTGTATAAAAAAGCAAATATCGACCGCAAACATTTTTCTAAAATTAGGAGTAATTCACTTTATCATCCGAGTAAACCTACTGCGGTAGCATTTGCCATTGCACTGAATCTAGAAATTGATGATACCATAGACTTTGTTGGGAAAGCTGGGTATCATTTATCACAAGCAATTCGATTTGATGTCATTATTCGATACTATATTGAACAAAAGAATTACGATATTTTTCTCATTAACAATACACTGTTTGATTTTGATCAGGAATTGTTAGGAGCATAATGGCACCTTTTTTTGATGGTGCTTTTTTGTCGCATTCAAGGCGACCTATCACTTCTTTTTATATGGTATAACTATAGTAGAAAAGGAGAAATTCAAATGAAAGAAAATTATACTGAAGTTATATTTATTCTTGATAGAAGCGGTTCAATGGCGGGACTGGAAGAAGATACAATAGGGGGATTTAACGCAACGCTTGAAAAACAAAGAAATCTTGAGGGAAAAGCAATTGTGTCTACAGTCTTATTTGATCATCAATTTTACGTTTTACATAATCGTTTGGACATTAATACTGTTCTGCCTCTAACTAAAAATGAATATGTTGTCCGTGGAACAACTGCATTGCTAGATGCTGTAGGAAGGGCGATTCGCAAAATCAAACATGTTTATGCGGATACTTTAAAAGAAGACAGACCAAGCAAAGTGATGTTTATAATTACAACCGACGGAATGGAAAACTCTAGTTCAGAGTTTGACTACAGCAAGG
>JAHIRQ010000190.1 GCA_018818645.1 Bacillota bacterium | reverse complement strand
TTTCATAATTGTTTGGCAATTCAATTATACCATTTTTATTCTAGAATTTTTTCATGCAATAAGTAGTCAACTTGTTGGCTCTATAGAGATGATAGTAAATCATCCACCAACATTAATCACCAATCGTCAGTTTTTTTTTGCAACCTGAAATTTTGAATCCACTCGGAAATAAAACATGCCTGATTTTTTCACAATCAGGCATGTTTTTTAATTGTTAAATCTCTTCTTTTTTTACTTTCTTTCCATTCTTTTGGAATGCCTTTTTAATTGTATCCTTGATTCTCTTAAAGAACTTCGTTTGATCATAACTTAAGATTGCTACCTTATAAATTGGTGCTACAAAATAGAGTGCTCCAAGGAAGAATATAATGACTGCAACCAGTGCGATAATCGCCTCACCAAGAGATAATACTCCAGATGCGAATGCGATTGGTGCGACCATTGGAGTGAATATTGGAACGAATGCCATAATCTTCATGAAGGTATCTCCACCAGCCATTGGCGCGAAAATCCCAATATAGAATCCACCGAGTAGCATTAACATCAATGGAGATTGAAATTGTTGATAATCTTCTTGTGTCACTGCCATCGATGCGAATAGCGCTGCTACTACTAAATAGAAGAGTGTACCAATTAGCATAAAGAGTAATGTCATGATTAAGACGATTGGCCAATTTGGCATAATCTCAGCTAAATATGCAAATAAGGATTCTCCACCTGTAGGTAGATTAATCATGCTTGTTTGAGATAAGGCTCCACCGATTAATGTGGCAATTAAACTATAGATAAGTACCAATCCACCTTGAATGATGACAAATAAAATGCTTGCTGCAATCTTTGACAAAAAGTGAATATTTGCTGGTACAGATGCAATAATGGTTTCAATCGCTTTGGTTGATTTTTCTTCAATAATATCAACACCAACAAATTGAGTTGCCATCGTAATCAAAATAAACATTGGTAATATCAGTAAACTAGCAATTGATCCTACCATCATTCCTGCTTCAGGATCTTCATAATCTGGTGCGAGTACAGGAGTAAATGTTGGTCTTTCATAATTTCCAATTTGATAATTGATAATTTGCAATTCGATTTGATTTGTAAATTGGAAATTCATCTCTGGATATTTACTATAGATTAAGATATCAGGTGAATCAATACTTCCAGTGAAATGAAAGACAATATCTCTTTCACTATCTGCCCAAAAATCGTCGATATCAAAATCACCAATTGATAATGAATTCACGATATAAAATGGTGTTTCAGGATTGGCTGAATTGAATAATGCATCCAAATCCGTAACTAAATTATTTTCAGCAGTTTGGTTGATAATCTCAATATTGATATTTTCGATTTGATCATCATCACCACCAAATAAGCTAATGATTGCAGGAAGATTGACAATTGCGATTAATAGGATTGCAATCACGATATTCGCGATTAAGAAAGCTTTTCTTCCAACTCTTTTCTTTAAACCGTACTTAATTAAGAACTTAAGCTTTTTCATTTTTTAGACCTCCAACTTTTGCAATAAATATTTCTGATAAGGAAGCCTGCTCAACATCATACTTCATAATATTCTTACATGTTTTTATATAATTAAATACATCTTTAGCAACATCTTCATTTTCGATTTTCGCGATGATTTCATTTGAATTTTCAATAACTTGGAAAACTCCAGGAATTGACTTCAAAGTTTCAACATCAACATCGCCTATGATTTTAATGTTTTGTTTCTTAAAATCTTTTTTGACTTGATCAATTCTTCCCTCAATGATAGCTTTACCCTTTTCTAAGACAATCAATTCCTCACAAAATGATTCGACGTGATCGAGCTGATGAGAAGAGAATACTACCATTGAACCATTCTTTTGAAAATCACGAATGACTTCTACGAATAGTTCTGTGTTGATTGGATCTAGTCCACTAAATGGTTCATCTAAAACAAGTAATTTAGGATTGTTGATGATTGCAGAAATAAATTGAATTTTTTGTTGGTTACCCTTGGATAATTCTTTAATCTTTTTGTTTTTGTAATCAACGATATCAAATCTTTCTAACCAATAATCAAGTCTTTCCAAAATAATCTTTGGTTCCATGTCCTTAAGCTGACCAAAATATAACATCAATTCCTTGACGGTAATTTTTGTGAGTAAAGATCTTTCTTCAATCATATATCCTATTTCATTGACGTTATGATATCCAACTTTTTCCCCATTGTACAATACTTCTCCTTGGGTTGGTTCAAGGAGCCCCATAATCATTCGAAACGTTGTTGTTTTACCTGCACCATTCGTGCCAAGTAAACCGAAAATGTCCCCTGGTTTGATGGTGAATGACAAACTATCCACTGCAACCAAATCCCCATAAAGCAATCTCGCATTTTTTACTTCTAACATTTTTTCATGCCTTCTTTCCTATGTTTCACTCATTTTTTCTTTAATTGATCGCGCCAGTCATCTTTATTCGCTTTTTTATCTTCTGATCCTCCAAGGATGACAAAGAAGACAATAACGAAAATAATGCCAAGAACTAAGACTCCACCGAATATACCAATGATATTCATGTGCCCCCACCTCGCTTCCTGACATTATTATACCATAATTATTTAAAATGCAACATAATTATTTTTTATTATTTTTTATTTTCTGCTAGTATAATTTCTAAAAACTCTTGAATGGATACAGTGACTTGGTCCTGTGATCCATACTTTCTATAGGTTACTAAGCCTTCTTGAGCTTCTTTATCACCTAATACTAAAGAATAAGGAATTTTCAATGTTTGAACTTCTCTAATCTTATAGCCAAGCTTTTCTTCTCTTAAATCACTTTCAACGCGAATACCACTAGCTTTAAGCATTTCATGAATATCCATCACATACTTGTGGTGATGAGTGACATTGACTGGTAATACCTTCACTTGAACTGGCGCTAACCAGAATGGGAATGCTCCTTTATATTCTTCAATCAAGTATGCTACAAATCTTTCCATTGTTGAAACGATACCTCGATGGATAACTACTGGTCTATTGTTATTCTTACCATCCTCACCGACATAGGTTAAATCAAATCTTTGAGGTAGTAAAAAGTCAATTTGAATTGTAGAAAGAGTTTCTGCATTTCCTAAAGCAGTTTTGACTTGAACATCCAACTTAGGTCCATAAAATGCTGCTTCTCCAATTGCTTCATAATAAGGCATTCCGATTTCATCCATTGCGACTTTTAGCATCTTTTCAGCTTCAATCCACATGTTATCATCTGGAAAATATTTATGTTTATCCAGTGGATCACGATAGCTCAATCTAAATTGATAGTCATTGATATTAAAATCCTGATAGACATCTAGCATCAATTGAACAGTTCTTTTGAATTCTTCCTTGATTTGATCAGGACGTACAAAAATATGTGCATCATTTAAAGTCATTTCTCTAACACGTTGAAGTCCTGATAATGCTCCACTCTTTTCATAGCGGTGCATCATTCCTAACTCAGCGATTCTCAAAGGAAACTCTCTATAGCTATGAACATCATTCTTATAAATTAACATATGATGTGGACAGTTCATTGGGCGAAGAACTAGTAATTCTCCATCTCCCATATCCATTGGAGGAAACATTGAGTCTTGATAATGATCCCAATGCCCTGAAGTCTTATATAAATCGACATTCGCCATAATTGGAGTATAAACATGCATATAGCCTAGACTTAATTCTTTATCTGTAATGTATCTTTCAATAATTCTTCTGATAGTCGCACCCTTAGATAGCCAGAAAGGAAGTCCAGCTCCAACTTCTTTAGAAATCATAAATAGATCTAATTCTTTACCAATCTTACGATGATCTCTTTGTTTTCTTTCTTCAAGAAGTAATAAATGCGCATCTAAATCCTTTTTATTTAAGAAGGATGTTCCATAGATTCTAACAAGCATTTTATTATCGGAATTACCTCTCCAATAAGCACCTGCTAGGTTAAGCAGCTTAAAGTTTTTTAATAACTTGGTTGATGCGACATGTCCGCCTCGACAAAAATCACTGAATTCACCTTGAGAATAAACAGTTAGCTCTGAATCCTTATATTCTTCAATCAGTTCTAGCTTGTAAGGATCATTTTTAAATAATACCTTCGCTTCATCATAACTGACTTCACGTCTTTTGATTTCATAGTTCTCTTCAGCTAACTTTAACATTTCCTTTTCAATCTTAGGTAGATCCTCATCGGTAACTTTAGCATCTAAAAAATCGACATCATAATAAAAGCCTTCTTCAATAAAAGGTCCTACACCAAAACAAGCACCTGGGTATAATCTAGTAATAGCCTGAGCCATTAAGTGTGCTGTACTGTGGTTGACGACATCGAGTACTCTTAAATCTTTTTCTGTGAGTAGCTCTAGCATTCCGTCCTCATTTAATTTTCTAGATAGTTCAACATAGTTTTTATTAAAAACTGCTGCTATCGATTTCTTTGCCAAGCTCATTGAAATGCCTTCTGCAATTTCAAGTGGACTGACACCTTTTTGGAATTCCTTAACGGATCCATCTGGAAAACTGATTTTAATCATTTTCATCGCTCCTTATCAAATAAAAAAGTCCCTAGATATATATCTAAGGACGAATATGTTCGTGGTACCACCTTAGTTCTAGGGATTCCCCTAGCACTCAACATATGGATAACGGCATGACCCGGGCTATCTTTATTAGCCAACTCCAAGGGAGTGATTGATGTCCTTCGCAGCTTTCACCTTCCTGCGTCGCTAGGGTTGACATAACCTTGTCCTCTTCATCGTTATGTATCTATTATAACACTTAATTATACATTTTCAAGAGGAATTAACCTTTATAATTCTCTTGAGTTAATTTTACATAAGTCATTAAATCTTTAATTCTTTGAATGAGTCTAGCAGCTTTAACCCTATTGGTTTCATCTCTAGTAATTGCTAGTGCTTCAATGAGTCCAACGTATTCTAGATTAGAAGACATAAAGACAGGAAGCTTCGCAGAGAGTCGATATTGAATGACTGGACCTAAAATTTCATCTCTAAACCATACAGACATGTTTTCACCGCCCATATCATCAAGCATTAAAACATCTGCTTGTTTTAGTTGGTTGACTCTTTCTTCTAAATTCCCTTCACTCATCCCTTGTTTAATGCTTCTAACTAAATCAGGCATGTAAACAAATAAGACGCTAATATTTCTTTCTGCTAAGGTTTGAGCAATTGCTGATAGTAAATAACTCTTTCCAGTCGCATATTTCCCGTAAATATATAATCCCTTGAAATAGCGGTCTTTCTTGTAGTTATCTAAAAATTCTTTAGCGAGATGATAAGCTTTTTCTCTTTCTTCATTGAACACTTCAAAACGATCAAGACTGGCATCTTGAATATAGAGTTCTGTATCATAGAACTTTAAGTGTTGTCTGATTTTTTGTTTTTTCAGTTCATCTGCTTTCTCCTTCGTTGGACGATAAACAATCTCAATATAAGGATCAGTTCTTAGAACTGGCTGATAGCCGTCTCTTACCGTTTTTTGGTCTCGATCTTGAAGGTATTGATATACCTTGTAGATATCGACATCAGAAATCGATAGATTCATGGTTTCAGGATCTTTTAAAATTGCTTTTTTCATTTCATCTAAATTCATATTAGCCCTCCAGTTTAGCAATCTCAGCAATATAATCCTCTAACCAGTCGGGTTCATATGCTGTACGTTTATTCTTGCTTTGAGCTGCTTT
>JAHIRQ010000023.1 GCA_018818645.1 Bacillota bacterium | reverse complement strand
AGTGGTTGTTCTTTGGTGACGATATAATCGTAGCGTTCATTACGTTCTGGAGAAAATAATTTAACTTTTTTCTTACTCATTATTTTTGCTCCTTTACTTCAAATTCAGGAATCATTCCTAAGACTTGAATACCAAATGCTGCTTCTAGTTGTTCCTTATTTCTAAAGGTGTTGTTAAACATTTCCTTTAAGAATGCGAAACCTACTCCAACGATTCCACCAAGAATTAAACCGATCACAACATATAAGACCTTGTTTGGTGAATCATAGACACCATCATTTGCAGTACTTGTACGAATGATATTATCTTCTAGAATTGCTACATTATCATCTGCAAATGCGATAGCTGAATCAATGACTGCATTGACGATTTCTTTGGATAAGACATTATCTTCGGAAAGATAGCTTATATTGATAAAGTAACTGGTTGTAGATGAACTAACACTTAAGTTACTTTTGAGTTGACCTGGGGTCATCTCTAAATCCAAATCTTCAATCACCTTTTCCAAAACTACTGGCATCGAGATTAAATCTGCTGCAGTAGCCATTAAGCGCTGTGCATTGACCAAGTCAAATGAATCTCCGGTTGGATTTTCTACTTGAACCTGTACCATCACATAAGCATTGGATTTGTACATAGGATCAGCAACTGCAAATGCATAAACTGCAGCTAGTAATCCGAAAAGCAATGTACCAACCATTATTAATACAATGTTTGATTTCAGAATTTTATATAAGTCAAGTAAACTTATTTCATTGGTTTGTTCTAGTTGTTCATTATTCATATTGAATCCTCCATATTTAATGTATTATCATTGTTTATTATATCACACGAATCTTACGTAAGTAAGCGAAATGTAATAAATCTGAGTTAAGTCTGAAATAAATGAATGACTTCATCTATATCTTTCTTGACTTGTTCTAATGAATCCATCCAAAAGTCTTTCTTTGTGACGTCGATTCCCATGGTCTTTGCACATGCTTCAACACTTGTTTTTGTGGTAAGTGATAATAAGTCATCATAGGATGCTAAGAATGCTTGAGGGTTTTTTAAGTATTGTGCATATAAACCCTTCCCAAAAAGGAGTCCAAATGCATAAGGGAAGTTATAGAAGTTTAGTCCTGAACTATAATAATGCCCTTTAACTAACCACATGTAAGGATGAAGTTGATTATGATCTAGACCATTTAAATAAGCTTCCTTCTGAGCTGAAACCATCATCTCTTTCATCAAGTGTTTAGATACTGGTCCATCCGTTTTCGCGAATAAATTTGTTTCAAAAATATATCTTGAAAGAATATCAATAATGACTTGAGTATCCCCTTGAAGTGAATTCTCTAAAACTGATAGTCTTTCTTTAGGATTCTTAATTAAAGATAGTAAATGATTGTTCACAATCGTTTCGCAGAAAATCGATGCAGTTTCTGCGAGTGGCATTGGATAGCTCCAATGTAAAGCAGAGTTTGATGAAATGACTTCACCATGATAACCGTGTCCTAATTCATGAGCTAGAGTTAAGACATCAGATAAAGATCCTGTAAAGTTCGTCATAATACGAGATTGTTTGAGTTGAGGTTGGTTCGCACAGAATGCACCACCACGTTTTCCTTTTTTAGGGTAAACATCAATCCATTCTTTATCAAAGGCCTTCTTTGCGAAGTCACCTAAACGTTTTGAGTACCCATAGAATGCTTCTTTCACGAGTTCTTGAGCTTCCTCATATGTATATGTCTTATCTAGCTTTCCAACTGGGGCAAATAAATCATAAAATGGAAGATCTGTATCATGTCCTAGATATTTCGCTTTAGCTTGTAGATATTTTTCAAAATGAACTCTATAATCCTTCATTGCAGATAGCATCGCATCCAATGTTTCTTTGGTCATCTTGGATTGATCAAGTGTTTTTTCAAGTGCTGATGAATAACCACGAAGGTCATTCATAATGGTCACTTCACGCTTAATATTAGATAGTGCAAGAGCAACTTGATCTTCAATTTGCGAGAAGCTCTTAATTTCAGCTTCAAACGCATCTTTTCTAACCGCTTGATCATTTTCATAAGCAAGATTTCTAACCTCTGATAAAGTGATTTCTTTATCTCTGTATTGAACTGGTAAATTTGCAGTTGTTAGACTGTGAAGATTCGACCAACCAGAGGATGCGAGCTCACGGAGCTTCGCATATAATATTTCTTCTTTTTCAGATAATAGGTGCTTCGCTTCTTTTTGTTCAAGCTCTAGATTGTATAAATATTTATTGATCAATTCTGACTTCTTAGCGAGTTCATTTAAATCAACAGTTGTTAAATATCTTGTAAAAAGGACATCTTCTGCTGTTGATTTTCTAGTAATTCTTTGAATTTTAGACATATAAACTGGTGCTTCAGAGTTTGTAACATCCGTAGACATCGTGAGCATCGCGAAAGATCCCATTGTACGCGCTAAGATGTGCATCTCTTCATGAAACTTTAAATATCCTTCAATATATTGAACTGGTTCTGGATTTTTTTGGTTGATATGAAAGATATATGAATCTGTTAAATCTTCTAGTTTCTTTAAGTCTTTGTTATATTGTTCGTTAAAGCTCGGGTAAAGATCGTTTAAATTCCAGTTTTTCATGATTCGTAACCCCTTCTCTTTATATTAATTTTATTATAACACTCGAAAAAAAAAACGCCTAATGAATAGGCGTAATATGTTAAATAATGGGTAAATATTTATCTAATTCCCACTGAGTGACCTTCATTTTGTATTCATCCCACTCTCTTTGTTTGGCCTCAATCAGTTTTGTGAAAAGTTCTTCACCAATTATTTCCTTCATCATAGATGATGCAGAAAAGAATTCAATCGCTTCATGTAAGCTTTCAGGAAGATTTTTAATGCCTAAACGTTTTCTTTCGACATCACTCATCTTAAATAAGTTCTTCTTTACTGGTGATATACCATCGAGTTCATTTCGAATGCCATCTAGACCGGCTGCAAGAATCCCTGACATCGCTAGATAAGGATTTGCAGAAGGATCGACAGAACGCACTTCAATACGTGTTGATTTTCCACGTGCTGCAGGAATTCTAATCATTGTTGAACGGTTCGCATCACTCCATGAGATGTAGCAAGGTGCTTCATAGCCAGGAACTAAACGCTTATAGGAATTGACTGTGGGGTTTGAGAGTAATGCAAATTCTTGAGCATGCTTCATCACACCTGCAATAAAGCGTAATGCAGTTTGCGATAGTTGATTTTCGGTATTTGGGTCATAGAACAAATTATTTCCTTCTTTATCAGAGATTGATAAGTTGGAATGCATCCCTGAACCATTAATACCTTGAATAGGTTTTGGCATAAAGGTAGCATGGAATCCGTGACGACGTGCTACATTTTTAACCAGTACCTTAAATGTTTGAATGTTGTCGCAAGCCTCCAAGGCATTATCGAAATGGAAGTTAATTTCATGTTGTCCAAAAGCAACTTCATGATGTGACACTTCCATATCAAATCCCATTTTTTCAAGCTCTAAGACGATATCACGACGCACATCTTCAGAACCATCAATTGGTGCTAAGTCAAAATATCCGCCATGATCAGAAAATTCCATTGTAGGTTTTCCATGAGCATCTAATTTAAATAGGAAAAACTCAGGTTCTACTCCTACATTAAACTTATCATAGCCCAAATCACGAAGAGCGAGTAAATTTCTTTTTAATATATATCTTGGATCTCCCTCATAAGGAGTGTGTTTAGTTGTATAAACGTCACAAATCAATCTAGCAACCTTTCCAACCTTTAAGTCTTCCCATTCAAGAATTAACCAAGTCGATAAATCAGGATATAGATACATATCTGCTTCATCGATTCGAACAAACCCTTGAATCGATGAACCATCAAACATGATTTCATTCGATAATGCTCTTTCTAAATTGGTGACAGGTATTTCAACGTTTTTAACAGTTCCAAGCATATCTGTAAACTGTAAACGAACGTATCTCACATCATTATCTTTCGCACTTTTTAAAATATCAAGTCTAGTGTAATTTTTCATACTTTTCCTCGTTTTTGTTTCAAATTTTACGCTTTAAGTATAATAATGTCAATAGATATGAAAAATAAATGTAAAAATTTACACAAAATATGAAAAAATTAGAGATTTCCGTATGTGATGTTCTTGGAAAACTGGTTGTTATATGAAGTTCCATTGTATGGGTCATCATCCTCAGATATATTGACGACTCTTTCTTCTAATTCAGGAATCGATTTAATCTCATGGTTTAAATAAGAAATTAAATAGGATTGTACCTCTTCAATTCTTTTCATCAGACCACCAATTCTATAGCTTTGAACCTCAAAACCAACTGCTTTATTCTCTAGATACCATTGATATTTGAATGATTCATAAAAGAGTTCTAAATTCTTTAAAAGCTTGGGAATCACTTGATTGGTCAATCTAGATAGTTCAACTGAGTCATGCTTGTGATAGGACAAAAATATTTCTAGTCCTAAAGTTGATTTAATCGATAATACTCTTGATAAGTGATATAGTGTTTGATAAAGATAAGTAAATGATCCCTTTCTGTCGATATATTTGGATAGTTTTTCTGTTATATCTAAATAATAGTACTTATAATTCATGTTGATTTTGGTTTGACTGTTTCCAAATAGCAAATCTTCAAATAGTAAATATTTTGAAGGGTTGACTGCAATGTGATCCTTAGATGAATAAATTTGGTTAGGTAAATCCAGATCAAGTAGTTCATCAAATGAATAACCACTGATTATTTTAGATAATTCTCCTAAGTTAGTCAGTGTATCCTCGTAAAATTCACCTGCAATATAAATCAAAGTCGGTAAAATGGAGAAAATGGATGCTTCAGCACCATTATCTCCCCATGAAGTGAAAACGTAGTTTTTAACATTCGCTTTTTTTGCAGCTGATATCGCTAAGCTCATCGAGCGAATAGAAAATGCATTCAAGGGAGCCAAGCCTATCCACTTCCATGCACCACCTGCATATGCATAATTATTGGTAAGTGATTTCAGTGAAGTGAACTTATCAGTATATTTTTGTTCACTCACCTGATAGTAATCCCAATAAACCAGTTCTACATCTTGAGGGACTCTCTTCTTGATTTCTTCTGAGAATTCGAGAACTCCTGGATTAAAGTATCCACCTGTTGTGAGATGGAAAAACATATCCGCCCACATTGAAGGTTCATAATCATATTTTTTGCATAAAGATAAGACTTGATCAAGATGACTGATCATAATATCCATTCTATCGGTATAACCATGTTTGGTTAAATACTTACCTAAGCCTAGCATCCACGCTTCATCCATACCAATATTAATCTTTTTAGATGTGAATATTGATTTTGTAGTCTTTAGCATGTTTTCAATCAGTTCATAGGTTCTTGGTTCATCTGCTAGCAATATATCTCCTGTATCATTAATACTTCTATAATCATGATGTCTAAATATTGAATTTAAGTGAGCAAGTGTTTGAATATAAGGAACAATCTCCATTCCAAAGTGACTCGCAAACTCAACTAAGTCTTTTAATTCTAATTTCGAGTATTTTCCTCTCATATAACCAAACATAGGCTCATCATCAACTTCAAACAAATCTTCTAGATATAAACCTAGATTTGTATATCCTAATAAAGCTAACTGAATGACATATTCTTTAAATGTTTCTATCTTAGGAACTGCATTTCTTGCACAATCGATCATCACTCCTAAAGAGTCTATAGAAAGCTTTCTAGAGACTTTGTAGTTATCTATGTCAAGATGCGATAAAATATAGCCTAAGGCAGCATAAAGCTCATTTAAATCTTTATAGGTTATTTGCACAAGCTCATCTTTCCGATTGATCAAATAGCCTTGTTCTTCACTCTTCTTAAAATCTAAACTGAGTATGTTACCAAAATCAAGTGGTAAGTATTTGTTCATCAGTTCAATTGATTCTTTAATCTTTAAATCATTAATGATAAGTTTCATCAGGTAGTCTCCTTCACTTTTTCGTAGAAACATGATTTAAGGCGAGTGCCTTAAATCATGCGTCTGTATATTTTTTTACTATTTTCAATTGGAACAGCTCCACTCGCATTTGCGTAAAATGGTCTGTTTTCTTCAGATACTCCACCAATGATGGCGTAACCATAGCCATCATAGCGCATCGCTTCTAAAGAAGTTAAAAGTAAAACTTTTCCGATACCCTGTCCTCTATAGGCTTCATCGACACCTGTTGGTCCAAAATATGCTTTAGCAGTCGCGTCATAACAAGCAAAACCTATAATCTTTTTATCGTCAATGGCGATAAAACAAGATGGATTCGCTTTATATAAAGCAGATTTGGATTCACTCACCCATCCCTTAGAAAAGTGAGTACCGATGAAATCAAGCACCAAATCACTATTTGGTGATAAAACTCTTTTGATTTCATATTTGAAATCAGGTTTCCTGATTCTTTCATCATATAAATCAACAATCATATCTTTACTGTTCATGATTTTCCTCTATTTTGTAGTGCCGTTGGTGTTTTCTTTAGGCTTAATCAAATTCTTAGCATAATCAGCTTTATTGATTTGCTTATTACGTGCGATAGCCATCGCACCTTTTGGTACATTTTGAGTCACAGTTGAACCTGCTGCGATAAAGACATTATCGCCAATTTCAACAGGCGCAACCAAATTCACATTACATCCTATAAAGACATCATCACCAATAATAGTTTTATGTTTATTAACGCCATCATAGTTTACTGTAACAGATCCACATCCAAAGTTAACATTCTTACCAACTTGAGCATCTCCAATATAGATAAGATGAGCTGCTTTGGTATTATCATCTGTTGTAGAATTTTTAACTTCAACGAAGTTACCAATTCTATTATGTGTACCAATAACTGCATGATTTCTTAAATGAGCGAATGGTCCAACAGTTGTATAGGCTCCAACTTCACTATCCTTAACGATGGAGTGGCGAATTTCTGCATGCTCATGAATAATAGAATCGTTTACTTCACTATTAGGTCCAATAATCGCACCCTTCTTAACAACTGAATTTCCTAAGATGACTGAGTTAGGATATATGATGACTCCTTCTTCAATGATTGCATTATGTCCTACCGTAATGGTTTCTGGGTTGACCATGGAAACACCACTTAACATATGTCCCTTATTGATAGATTCTCTTAAGTACTTTTCAGCAATACTAACACCATATAAATCATTGACACCCATCGTAATTAGAGGATCACGTACGATAAAGGTGTTAACTTTTTGGCTTTGATGCATTAAGGCTACGATATCTGTTAAATAGAATTCACCCTTGCGTTCATTTCTTTGAATCTTATTCACATATTCAAATAATAGTTTATTGTTAACGACATAAACACTAGAATTCACTTCTTTAATTTGTTTTTGAGTTTCATTACAATCATTTTCTTCAACAATAGAAGTTACTGTACCATATTCATCACGGACAATTCTTCCATAAGTCTTAGGATACTCCATAATCATCGTTACAATCGTTAAGTCATTTCCCATTTCTTCATGAGAACGAAGAATTTTATTCATAACTGGATATTCCATTAATGGCATATCTCCAGGAAGAATAAAGGTTACCCCTTCTTTATCCCCTAAAACAGGTGCAGCAGACATGACAGCATGACCTGTACCAAGCTGTTCAGCTTGGTAAGCGTATTTGACGCGGTCTCCTAGAATTTCTTCTAAGACTTCTCTCTTATGTCCGACGATGACATAAGTTTCATCAATGATACTTTTTTCAATGTTTTCAATAATGTAAGAGATCATAGGCTTCTTTAAAATAGGATACGCACACTTAGGTTTTTCTGTACGCATGCGAGTTCCTTTTCCAGCAGCTAGTATTAATGCATATTTCTTCATAAATTTTTACCCTCCATTTGAATATATGAAACAAGTTCTTCCGTTAAGGATTCAACAAGAGCTTCATCCTTCGAACTTATTGTAACACGAATTAATGCTTCAGTACCACTTGCTCTAACGAGTAATAGTGAATGACTACCTAATCTATCTTGAATAGATGATATTTTCGATTGAACTTGAGGTAGTGATAATACAGATTTATGGATTCCTTTGATGTTTGTTAGTTTAAATGGGTAGAGTTCTACATCTCCTACAAGATTAGCTAGTGTAGTATTCAGTTCTTCTAGGATCTTTAATAAATAGATACCAACCAGTAATCCATCCCCTGTATGAAGTAAATGAGTTAGGATAACATGACCAGATGACTCACCACCTATTGTATAGTCATTGGTGTATAGTTCATGGAATACATATTTATCACCAACATCAGTGAGTTTATAAGAGATATTTTGGTCAGATAAAGCTTTTAAGATACCAGGATTACTCATTTTAGTGAGTACTACTGTATTTTTATTCAAGAGATTCTTCCTTTTTAGGTAAGTAGCAATCATGTAGATGATTAAATCACCATCATAGATTCGAAGATTGTGATCAGCGACCATAATGCGGTCGCCATCACCATCAAAGCTAAAACCAAAATCTAAGTGATGTTCTCTAATTAAATCAAGAATCGCATACATGTGTGTCGAACCACAGTCTAAGTTAATATTTTTACCATTTGGTCTGTTATTGATTTGAACTGAATTGGGTGAAATCGTATCAAATATCTCTTTTGAGATTAAATAGTTCGCACCATTTGCACTATCGAAACCAATTCTTTTATTGGTTGGCTTCAAATCCATTTTCTCATAGATTTTGATGTATTCATCATGAATATCATTAGATAATGAAAGTTTTCCAAATGATTGATAAGTGACTTCACCATGATCTATGAACTCTTCGATTATGAGTTCATCTGCGTCAGCCGATTTATATCCCTTATTAAAGACCTTAATTCCATTATCCATAAATGGATTATGGGATGCAGTAATCATGACACCAATGATGTTTTTCAGTTTGGAGTAATGTGAGACCATTGGTGTTGAGACAACACCAGCAAAGAGTACATCAACACCTAAAGATAATATACCATTTGCGATACTATAAGCAAGCATTGGTGAAGATTCACGAGTATCCATTCCAATAACGACTTGTGATGGTTTAAAGGTGTGGACAAGTCCTTGTCCAACACGAAAAGCCAGTTCACTATTTAACTTTTCAAAAGAAACTCCACGTATGCCATCTGTTCCAAAATATTTACCCATAGTATCCTCCTATTCAACTGTAACACTCTTTGCAAGATTTCTTGGTTTATCAATATCGTAGCTGCGTTCTAACGCAGCATAATAAGCAAGAAGCTGTGTAGGAACGACCATAACAAGAGGTGTTAATAAAGGATGAACGTTTTCTAGGATGACTTCATCTCCATCTTGTTTACAGGATTCCATCACTATTCTAAAGGTTTTCGCACCACGTGCTTGAACTTCTTTTAGGTTAGAGCGTGTATTGTTATTTATTTTAGGATCTGATATAAGTGCGATGACTGGAGTTCCTTCTTCGATTAAGGCAATTGTGCCATGTTTTAGCTCTCCAGCAGCAAATCCTTCTGTTTGAATATAAGAGATTTCTTTGAGCTTTAAAGCAGCTTCTAAGGATACATGGTAATCAAGTCCTCTGCCGATGAAAAAGCAGTTACGACGTGTAAGATATTCTCTAACAAGTGGAAGTATTTCTTCTGATGATAAGAAGTTTTCGATTGAAGTTGCAGCAATCGATAATTCTTTTCTTATATCAATTGATTGATTAGAAAGTTCATGAGCGATTAAGGAAAGAACTGCGACTTGTGCAACATAAGCTTTAGTTGACGCGACAGCAATTTCAGGTCCTGCATATAGTTCTAGAAAATAAGTAGCTTCTCTAGCAAGAGTTGATGTAGGAACATTCGTGATTGTAAGTGACTTATAGTGGTGTTGGTTAATCAAGACTAAACAAGCACGCAAATCTGCTGTTTCACCACTTTGAGTCACTAAAATAAACATAGGATTTTTAGAGAGTAAAGGTTTTTGATATGCAAATTCTGATGCTATATGAACTTCAACAGGAATTGAAGTCATTTTTTCGATTAATTGTTTACCGATTAATCCTGCATGCATGGATGTACCAGCAGCGAGTATATAAAGTCTATCTGATGACTTAATCGATTCTAATATTTCAGATTTAATTAATGATTTTTCTTTTTCATAGTAATTGGTAACGATACGACGTAATACTGATGGTTGTTCATGAATCTCTTTCATCATGTAGTGCGCATATTCACCTTTAGTCGTATCTTGATCGTCTAGTTCTATTGGTTTAAAGTGAAGGTCTAAGGATTCGTTATTTAAATCAAATAAACGAATGCCTTCTTTTCTAGCAACTAAAAACGTTTTATCATCTAACGCATGATAATCCGTTGAGTAGCCTATTAAAGCCATTAGGTCGGATGCTACAGTTATACCGTCCACTCCTTGACCTACAATAAGTGGACTCTTATATTTAGCAGCATAAATCTTTTCTGGGTCATTAGAATCTAAAACTAATAAAGCATATGATCCATGGAGTAATTTTAGAGTTGTAGTAATCGCGATTTCTACAGATAGTGTTTGTGAGAATGTTTCAATCAGTTGTGCGATGACTTCAGTGTCAGTTTCACTTGTTAGTATAGTATTACGTAGATATTGATCTTTAAGTTGCTGATAGTTTTCTATTACACCATTATGAACAATAATAAAACGACGTGTTTGAGAGTAATGTGGATGAGAGTTCTCTTTATTCACTCTTCCGTGTGTTGCCCATCTCGTATGTCCTATACCTATATTAGAGAATGCTGCATTCTTTGTAGAATCTACTAGCTTTTGAACTCTTCCTTCATCCTTATAAACATCAAACGTTTGATATCTAGAATTAAAAAGACTCAAACCAGCTGAGTCATATCCTCTATACTCTAAGCGTGTTAATCCATTGAGGACTACATCTTTAGCATTCTTATTTCCTATAAAGCCTACAATACCGCACATAAGAGCCTCCACATAATAACTAGTTATGATTATATCATTTGTTAGGTTTCATAACTATTTCTATATGAAATATTATACACGATTCCTAATAGATTAACAATTTAATAATTCATAAAGATAAGAAAAAAACATAACTTGAAATAGCGAAATTTGATAATATGCTAGTTATGTTTTTAGTTAATAGATTTGGTGAAGTAATTAATTTTTGTTTAACCAGTATTACTCAACGTGCGTTTTGATAAAATACCCATAAAGTGTTATATTTCTATTTGGCATAAATACTAGTGAATTGTTGGTCAAGTATTTTCTTTCAGCAAACCAGCCATTAAACTCATAACCCTCGATATCTTGTAAATTAGGGTTTATGATTTCTCCATACTTTGTAGAAATACTTGTAGTTAAAATACGTTTATTAAATACTATTGGTATTTCGGTTGTGTATGCTAAAACAGTTGAGTCACTATAATCAACTTGATCACGATAACTACCTAAGATATAGATTAGGTCATCACTTCCTAAGAAAATGGTACTGTAAAAATATGCTTCAATCTGTTTAATACGTATAGAGTCCAAACTACTTGATTCAGATATGTTGACAGGTAGATCAACTACATTACTATATGAAATGTTTCCTAGTGCACCATAAGAATTCGTTCCCATACCAAAAACTATTCCGTTGTTGGATAAGATCAATGTATGCTGGTATCCTATAGAAACATCTATGATAAAGTCATCTTCATTAAGTTCTAATCGACTTGTTATTTCAAAGGGTTCTTTAATACTGTAACCTTTTTGATAACTTTCTAAACTAGACAATCCCAAGTTTCGGAAAAAATTGCTCCCCCATGTAAAGACTCTACCTTTGTTAGAAATTGCACTGGAGGTTTCATTGCCTAGTGATAATTTATCTATATAGTCATCTTCATCAAGAATAAACTGTTCAGTAATAAGAACTGGAATGGATGAATTCGTTGTCAATCCATTACCTAACTGCCCGTTTACATTCTTACCCCACATGTAAACATCATGATTACTTGTTATTATACCAGTATGATACCAACCTAATTGAACGTCATTAATCTGTTCTTCTTCAGCTAGATTTAGAAATGGAGTTACCTCAATTGGTAAATTCGAATAGTCTGTAGTTCCATTACCTATTTGTCCACTAAAGTTGGATCCCCATATAAATAACCTATTCTTAGAAGTGATAATCGCGCTACGAAAATAATTAGCTTTTATTGTTTTGATATTTTCGTCTAAATCAAGTGACAAATGACTTGTGATGTCAACAGGTGATTGCTGAGAATTATCTTGACCATCACCTAGTACACCAAATGCATTTGAACCCCATGAAAATATTCTTCCGAGTGAAGTTACTGCTAAAGTGTGACTCTCCCCAAGTGAAATATCACTGATTACTTCATTTTCAATTAAACCAAATCTCAGTGTTATATCAACAGTTCCATAATCTCTTGTAGTACCAATACCTAATTCTCCACTTATATTATCCCCCCAAGTAATAACTCGTCCAATTGAAGTAAGTGCTGCACCAAAGTTTCTTCCCAGTTCTGATTTTATAATGTACTCACCTTCAACTAAATCAACATTTTGAAAAAGTCCATAAGTTGCTACTTTATATTGAACTTCATATGTTTTTGGTTCCCACTTTGCGTATAAAACGAACGACATTGCTGGCATTTTTTGAGTACTGAATTGTTCACTATAACTTAAATCAGTAAACCAACCACCAAAATCATATCCTTCTAACACAGGATTATTTGGTAAAAGTATTGGACTATCATAAGCGTAAACTTGAGTATTAATATTGCTACTTCCAGATGTCTCAAATCCTATAGTATATTCATTGACTACTAGATTTGCATATAAGTCAAAACTTCCGTTGACAATATCATTTTGAAAAAACCATTTTTTTATCAAGGTTTCCCCGTTATTGTCGCTTAAATACCATCCTTCTAATGTATACCCAACCTTTTCGTATTGTGGTTGAGATAAAAGTGAGTTTTTTAAAACTTTTGTAGTGTATATGATTTCGTTTTGAACTATGAAATTGAGTTCAAGTCGTATATCAATCCATTTTGCATATATAGTGGTTTCACTTTTAATCACATATCCAAAAACAATTGGTTCACTATATGATTCATCCAGGTACCATCCATCAAAATCAAAACCGTCTTTTTGAATTGACTCAGGTATTTGTATCAATGTTCCATCTTCATACGAAAAAGTTTCTGTGTGATCAGCATCATGTACGATGATTAAGTTGTAACTCTCTTTTAATTGTTCTTCATCCGAGTTGTTTGTACAATTATTTAGGAAAATCAATAAAATCAATAATGCAATAATCTTAGTTATATTTTTCATTGTGTAGTTACTTTACTAGTTAATAGTAACCTTTCTGTCGTTTATTTTATAATGAGAAGCATATTGATATTACCAATAATTGACCAGTTGCAGGTTATATGAATATCAATTCTTATTTTTATATAAATTATCTATCCGTATAATAGTGAATTATTCTGATGAATAAATTATCATTGATTCATCTATTGTACAATTATTTAGTATTCTCTTTTTAATAAGATTATTGATTCTTTTGGTCATATTTTTAGTGTTCCAAATAAAGTTGTGTCCATATCCATTAAACATCCATATTTCCATATCATTCATACAGGTTACCAAATCATGAACTGATTGAGTCTTTTTATCTACTATGAAATACAGTATTGCAGAATTTATACTTATTTGAAGTTCTTTCGTTAAATTAATAGCTTTTTTTATATTAGCAGTAGGTCTGGTTAAAAACACCTCATTTTCTGCTCTTACTCTAATATAGTTTCTTACAATACTATCCAATTGATAATCTTCGTTATTTTGATTAAAATTGCTTTCGGTGGATTCTTCTTCGATAGTTGCTTTTGAAATATCAGCTAAATCATTAGAATCTTCATTTAATATTATAACTGTCTTGGTATTATCTAACTTGTACATTTTAAAGTCAATGTCTTCATTTAGTAATTTCATAATAATTGGTAAAGAAAAGTGTCCTGGTAGTATTTCCTCATATATATAGGCAAGATCACGGATTTCATGCTCAACAATCAAAGACTTCAAAACCAATGTAGCAAGACTCACAGCTTTTTTTCTTCTATTGTTTGCTTTAATCTTGATTGTCCATCCTACTATTGCTAATATTATTGCGATTGGGAATGTAAAAATAATGCGAAGTAAAAGTCTACCCAGCTTAAAAATAAGATAAATAGAATTTTGCTTTGATTCGTAGTACAACATCAGTTCTCTAATTTCACTCAATTTTTGTTCTATTTCAGTACTAGTCATTTTTATAATCCCTCCATCTCGCATTCAAAAGATTGTTTAAACTAACAAATAAAAACGATTGAGTCTACTATTTATATTTAATTATAAATGTTTAGTAAAAATAAAAGTAAACTTCTAGATTTAAGCTGAGAAAATAAAATCAATATTGAAATTATAGATATAAATCTCAAATTTTATATGTTAGGCAGATTAATTTACACTACACTCCATCATAAATCTCGTATTTTTCACTTTCTCTGTTAAATATATAGGTAAATACATCAAATACATCAAAAGTGCAGCAAGTGAAACTAAGACAACCAAATAAACGATCTGATGAATTTCGATTAAGAAACGCATAAATTCGACTGGAGGATTCTTTAGAAATAACTCATCAGATCCACCATACTTATAAGTAGCAAATCCTGATATCAATGCATAACCTGCTAAGAATAGCATTGATCTCTTTAAATCACTTTTTAATGGAATGAAATTGAATACTCTATATCCGTATACTGCTAACCAACCAATCGCAGCATGCGCTCCAAAGTAAGTCCATCCACTCCATCTATCCAATCCAAACAACGTATCAAAGAAAAGGAAAGTAAGGATTGTTCCAAATGTATAAAAATACATGATTTTGAATACTTTTTCTTTTTTAAAGGCTATTGAATAAGTTAGCCCATATAAAGCGATTCCACAAAGGGGAATTCGAAATATAGATCCATTTAACAATCTATTTTCAAATACTCTCCACTCAAATAACACTACCAAACCAATAAAAATGAATCTAATCATGATTTCATATTTTTTATTCTTGAATCTTGGAGCGAGTCCCCATAATAAAACCAAGGAGAGTATAAAACCTAAAATTAAGAAAATATGAACTTTACCAAACCATTCAATCGATTCGCCAACTTGATTACTAAAAAATTCTTGCATAAGTGTTTCTCTCTCTTTTCTACTAGTCTAATTTAGAATGCTTATTCAATAAATAATTTAATGATTCCTTCAAATCAACAGTTATTTCGTTATAAAGCGTTTCTTTAATTATACTGCTATAAAGGCTACTTAGATTTCAGTTTCATTTATATTACTCTAAAAGTAAATGCTCTATAATGAAGTTTCTGAGTTCTTCAGGAACTTCATAAAAAGTTTTTACTCCATTAAAAGATGTTTTT
>JAHIRQ010000189.1 GCA_018818645.1 Bacillota bacterium | reverse complement strand
TTTCATAATTGTTTGGCAATTCAATTATACCATTTTTATTCTAGAATTTTTTCATGCAATAAGTAGTCAACTTGTTGGCTCTATAGAGATGATAGTAAATCATCCACCAACATTAATCACCAATCGTCAGTTTTTTTTTGCCTCTTCTAGTTTTTTCTTTATTTCCTCATAAATGCTTATATCACTAACAATTGGCCATTGCTCTAAATTACTTATTATTCTTTCCATCTTCAATTATTTCCTTAATTTTAGAAAGTGCATTGTCTAGATTATCAGCATCTCCTTCATACTTAAAATCAATGATTTTCTCATTTTTTTTAACTTTAATTGATAAATCTACTTTAACTTCGCTAGGTTTCTTTTTTGATATGTTTATTTTATCCCATATATAGTTTGATATTAGGTTGGTAACTATTGGTAAAACAAAAACCGTAATCAATAACTCGGTAATTCTAATCCAATCACTATGCAAAACATTTTCTTGATAATACTCACTGAATACTAACTTAACTTCTTTATCCGAATTATCTTTCAAATAACTAAAAAAGTCAGTAGTTCCTTCTTGATAGGTGTATCCCTCTCTACCTCTAAAATTTGACACAGGAACAAGCAATATTTTGTTGTCATCTAACTGGCTTATTCCATTCAGTGTGTTTTTATCTTTTACGTCTTTAAGATTAATCAGTTCATGTTTTAGTTCAATCATATGATTCACATCCTTCTTTATTCTTATTTTATCACTTTATGCTTCTTAAACACATTATAAAATTAATCGTTAAGTTTAAAAATATATACTTATTGAATTTAAAATTGAACTGTATTTTGCTTGTTCTAGACGGCAGTTTCAACAATGATAATAATTACATTGGTTAGTCTATGATTCTTCTATTTTGAATGTCGGTATAACCCTATTTTCTACTATTGTATTTATAATATAAATATACTTATATTTTTGTCTAAATCTATCTAATTCCGTCTTGTTATTAATGTTTCTTGTATCATGAAATACAACAAGAAACTCATTATTATCTGAAAACACCACATTGTCATAAGCAATTAATTGATGATTAATTATTAGTTCCGTAATATTCTTAATTTCATCATTTCTAAATGTCATCATATATAAAAATAAGTTAAGTTTTCTATCCAAATTTGAATCAATGATTTTTTCAAGTAATTCTTTCCATAAATAATCAATATTAATTCGTGGTCTTCGTATTTTTTTGAATGTAAGGTATTCGTTTAACTGACTTGTAAACTTGTCACTTCTATAGTTTAGTGAGTTAAGATTGTGAGGAATGTCAACTAATCTATAGTTCAAATAATTATAAATCATATCAATTTCATCCATTGTCATAAGATTTTTAGTCATGATACTCGTAATTCGTTTATAAAAATAGTCAATAACATAAAACTTATTCTCTAAAACACTGCAAATCATTTCTAGATTATGAATCGAGAAACTTAGATAATTTGTGTATTCTTTTCCAAATATTTCCATAACTGTTTCATCAACATAATTTGATATATAGTTAAGATCCTCATTTGTAACACTAATGTTTATCACATTCATTTTACTGTTTGTTTTAAATCTAAAAGCTTCTTTATCAAACTTCTCATCGTAATAAAAGATTATTTGTTTTTTCATATTACTTTTCAATATAGTTCTTAATCTATCCGCTTGTTCATATGATTTTATAATTATTTTCTTTAAGTCGTCTTTTATTTTTAAATAATTGTCAATCCTTGCATTTTTGTAAAAACTCTTATTCTCAATTATCAAAACTGTATCCTCGAAAAAACAAATCAGATCTATCTCATATTTTTTATCTAAATGTTCATAAAAAACATTTTTATACGTGTTTTCTTCAAATACACTCTTAAGAACATCATATGTCTTATTTTCAATCCAATTTGATCTACTTTTTTCCACCTTATTTAATAATTTTTTTTCATCCTTGCTGTCTCTTTGCTTCAATTTACTTTCAAGTCTAGGAATTGCTCTCCATAAAAAATTCAAAGGTTCTAAAAACATATATGAATCGCTGTTTTTCATTATAAGAATTGCATTCTTAGCAAGGTTTTTTTCTGTCAAATCATCTATTCTATCACTTGAGAATTCAATAATTCCCTCTATTGCATTTTTATTAATTTGAGGTAGAATTTTAAAGATTTTTTTCTTTTTTATAGTAAAAATCTTCCTTAAAATTAAGCTAAATGATTCCCTTATAACAGCTTTATAATCAATCTTATCTCTATATGCAAAATATAAAAAATTAAGATGACTTTTCAAGAGATTTCCTATACGATTAGCTATTCCTTCAATAACCAAAATGTAATCATTGATATTGAATCCAATTTCACCAAACGGTACAATAATGTTTTTAAGAACATCTTGAACTTCTTCCTTTACTTGATAGCCAAAAGAACTCCCTCTAACACGTAATTCATAATATCTGAAAAGATCAATCTTATCATCACTAGAGAATTTTGTCTCATAATAAAATATTTTCATATAGTTAATTATTAGTTTTTCTAAGTGTTTTTTATTGATGCGTTTCTTTTTATCATTATATAATTTTTTTTGATTACAATATACGATTAGATGTTCAATTGTTGATAATGCTAAAAACTCATAATCTAATAATAAAGAACCAATCTTGTACACAATTATTGTTTTCTCAATTATATCGTTTGTGTTATAAATCCTTAAAATATCATCAACTATAATGGTACTTTTCTCTATTTCATTAACGTCCTCTGTAATCACTAACTTTCTCAATTCATTCATACTATCTCCCTCGAAAATAAAAGTATCTCATTCTCTATTAGTTAATCACAAAGATATCAATAAGTTTATATTCTACTATTCTAACCAGTATTATCTACCTCATAAAACATAACATTACTCATTATTATTTGTTTTTAAGATTTCATTTTTCAACTTTACTTCAAGATCATGTAAATCTATATTTCTACTTATCATAATCTTATCTGCTATTTTTCCAATATTGAAATATTTCGACAATTCTTCGCCAGTTAAATTTTTTTTAATGTTTTTTTGTTTATAAAATGGAATCACATGTCCATTAGTTTTATTAACTGCTACCATTTGTAAACTCATATACTGTTTCAATTCTAAAAATCTCTTGTCAATACTACACATTATTGGAATCGAAACATCTGTTTCCTTAATTTGTTGAAAATTCATATTTTCATAAAGCTGTTTAAAGTGGAATATATCCCAAGTTAAATTTTCAACAATTTCAACTATGTCAGAACGACCTGCCTGAATTTTACCAAAAAATCTAATACTGTTTTTATCACCAAAAAAAGTTGCTGATAGCTCTGTGATTCCTATATCAATAAAGTCTAATTTTTTAGATTGAAATTCTATTAGTTCTATTAGTTTATTTTTGGAACTCTTTTTAGTAAAAGAAATTAAAGACATTTTCAATAAAACAATGAATATTATTTTATATTTATATCTTAATGATTGTGAGTATGGAGACTCAAACGTGTGTTTATAATCTTTAACAATATTTCTCATGGATCTTTTTGTTTTCCACCAAGATAGTAATTTATACCTCGAATGATTTTGATACATTATTCTAAAAAAGTCGTATATATTATCTTTGACTATACTAGGCATTTCTTGCAAAAACAAACTATTTTCTGTTATATATGGGCTAAAATTCACTGAACTTGTCATTGGACGTCGTTGCGTTATTTTTTTGACTAAATCCTTAATGTGTGCATTTGATTCATTATTTTTTCTAGATATATAACTCACAATATTTGAATCTAAATAAATATCAAAAAAATATCTTATGACATCGTTTCCTCGCAAAAACTTTTCACTAAGAACATAAAGTTTATCCGAGAAAAATGGTGAAAAAAACTCATCACTAGTTATTCCCATTTTTTTCTTTACTATTGATATCGTATCTTTACCAAATTTATCATCAACATAAATGAAAGTAAATTTTCTTAGATATATATAATTTCTCATATAGTAAATAGGTTTATCTTTTGGAGACAATTGATCAAATCTCTCTAACATTAAAATTTGTTCGAAATAATCTGAATTTTTATAAAAAATATTTACACCTTCCTAAATTATCAAAATAATCTTCAATTGTTTACGTAGTTTTAAATAACTTTAAGGTCACAAAGACATTCAGTTCATGTAGTTTTATCTATTCCATTTAGTACTATTTAGTCAATTTTTTACGGTCTAAATGATACTAAATAAGGCTTAATAAGGTTATTTTAGTCCCCTAAACATAGTATGAAATGAAATACTCGACTCTATTATTAGGAAAAAAAGCCTTAAGCTCGCCATATAATTGACCCGCTAAGGTCTTATTTGGGGCGAGAATAAGGGTTTTCTTTTGTAGATGTTGGACAATATTAGCAATCGTGAATGTCTTCCCTGTTCCAGTTGCACCCAAAAGGACTTGCTCATTGATATTATTTTCAAAGTTTTCTTTGAGAATTTCAATTGCTTTGATTTGATCTCCTTTTGGTGTATAGGGTGCTTTCAGTTCAAACATGATGACCAACTCCTTATTATATATCTTTATCCACTTCGTGAGGTTTTGGTACTAATATGCTTTGTGGAACATACATTGGCTCAATGACTGAGCTAACGATATTCATTAAATGATCTCCGATTCTTTCCAAATTCGCGAGAATATCAGGGAAATTCGCAGCTGTAACAAATGTTATATCTCCATTCTTCAGTCTTTCAATATAACGATATCTAAATTTTTCTTCTAATTCATCGACTAAGTCTTCAGTTTCAACAACTTTTCTCGCAAGTGGAATATCTTGATTTTCGAAGCTATTTAATGTATCTTCTATCATTTGTCCAATGACTTCGTAGAGTTCATGAAGATCTCTAGTCCCTTCTTCTGATAAAAGTTGAGATTCTTGATATCTTTCTTCAAAGAATTGAATGATATTGGTTAAGTGATCTCCGATACGCTCAAAATCCTTAATCGTATCTAGATCTCTTGAAAGCTTTAATGAGTCTTGTGTATCAAGACCAGCTCGAGATATCTTGATTAGATAGTCATGTAGTTTTTGATCATAGGTATCAATCATCATTTCATGTTGAAAACCTTCTTCAACGAGTTTAGAGTTTTCTTTAAAGCTATAGACTCTAACGATGTCAAAATAATCCTTCACGATAGAACCCATGTAGAGTATAGCTTTCTTAACAAATTCTAAGGCTAGTGATGGTGATTCATCAATAATCTTTTCATCAAACATATCCTCAGGTATCACTTTTCCACTCTTGTCTTTAACCACAAGCTTAGCGAGGAAAATCATTTGTTTGATAAAGAAGTATAAAATAAATGTCATCGTTATATTTTGGAATGCATGAGCAAACGCGATGGTAAGCATCGAAAATGGTTCAAAGAATCTTGCTTCAACCCAAACAATTAAAGCTTCATAGGGAACTAAAATAATCAAGAAGAACACAGCACTCACAACATTAAACAATATATGTACAAATGATGCTCTTCTACTTTCTATATTACCACCAATGGATGCGAGAAGCGCAGTTACAGTCGTACCGATGTTCGCACCTAATAAAATCGGAAGTGCTCCATGTAAGGTAATTGTTTCTATCCCCTCTGCATTGAGTGCATAAAGCTTTTCAAGAACCCCAATGGCTGCTGATGAAGATTGGACAAGAGCAGTAAAAAATGTTCCAAAAATTGTTCCTAAAAACCAGCTGTTTGAAAATGTTTGAAACATCGCTTCAGCTGTAGCTGTTGCTGCTAATGGTTTTAGACCATCTGACATCGTATTTAAACCAACAAATAGCATCCCTAATCCAACAAGTACACCACCGAAATGATGAACTCTTCTATTTCTCATAAATGTCATAATAACACCTACGAAAAGTATATATAATCCATAATCAGCAACCGGTAAGCCAATAATAAATGCAGTCACTGTTGTTCCTATGTTTGCACCCATAATGATACCTACAGCTTGAGGAAGTGTCATTAGTCCTGCTCTTAATAAACCAATCATTAATGCAGTTGTCCCTGAGGATGACTGAATCAAAATGGTTAAAACAATACCCACCAAAATCCCCTTTAGTGGAGTATTTGTTGTCTTTTCAATAATAGCCTTCAGCTTATTTCCAGCTGCAGCTTTGAGTGAATCACTCATCATGTTAATCCCGAAAATGAAGAGAGCTAGTCCTCCAAATACGAACATTATACTTTCTCCATACATAAACGCTGATACGTTCATAAAATCCTCCTAATGTATTTCCAGTTTTTTGACTGATCCCACTCGAGAAATCTATTTAATCACAAAATGGCGTTAGAAAAGACCATTTTTATGCTTGTTTTTTTAATGAATTATTCAGGCGTTTATCTAGGTGATTTCACTCTTGTACACGCTTTATCCCAGTGTATTATATCATAGATATAGCAAATCTAAATATTTCGTAAAATTGAAAACGTTTTTTTTATTAAAAATTTACAATAAGTAAAAAAGCATACCCTTTTTGGGATATGCTTTTCATATGATTTTAAGTACTATTTTCTTGGGTTCTTGATGTTTGCGTGAGCAGCAGCAAGTCTTGCGATTGGTACTCTAAAAGGTGAACATGAAACGTAAGTTAAACCAATATTATGGCAGAACTCAACAGATTGTGGATCCCCACCATGTTCTCCGCAAATACCTAATTTAATATTAGGTCTTGTTTGTTGACCAAGCGTAACAGCCATTTGCATCAATTTGCCTACACCTTGTTGGTCGATATGTGCGAATGGGTCATTAGCGAAAATCTTCTTTTCATAGTAATCGCCTAAGAACTTACCAGCATCATCTCTTGAGAAACCAAAGGTCATTTGAGTTAAGTCGTTTGTTCCAAAACTGAAGAATTCAGCTTCTTTAGCAATTTCATCTGCAATAATTGCTGCACGTGGCACTTCAATCATTGTACCCACTAAGTATTCTAGCTTAACACCAGCTTCCTTAATGACTTTTTCAGCTGTTGCTACAACAACATCCTTAACATATTTCAATTCCTTAAGATCTCCAACAAGTGGAATCATGATTTCAGGAACAACATTCATACCTTCCTTATTCACAGCGATTGCAGCTTCAATAACAGCTCTCGTTTGCATTTCTGCAATTTCAGGATAAGTTACTGATAATCTGACACCACGGTGACCTAACATTGGGTTGGTTTCATGAAGTTCTTCAATTGTTTTTTGTAATGTTTCAAATTCTAATCCCATTTCCTTAGCAAGTGCTCTAATATCAGCTTCTGCTGTTGGAACGAATTCATGTAGTGGTGGATCCAAGTAACGAATGGTTACAGCATAACCCTTCATTTCTTTATATAATCCGATAAAGTCTTCTCTTTGCATTGGAAGTAGCTTAGCTAATGCTTTTTCTCTTTCAGCCTTATTCTTAGCAACAATCATTTCTCTGACGGCTGGAATACGGTCTGCTTCAAAGAACATATGTTCAGTACGGCATAAACCAATACCTTCAGCACCATATTCATAAGCAACCTTAGCATCTCTTGGGTTATCTGCATTGGTACGAATCTTTAATGCTCTATACTTGTCAGCCCAAGCCATGAGTGTTCCGAAGTCTCCAGAAACTGTAGCATCCTGAGTTTCTACCTTTTGGCCATAAACCTTACCTGTAGAACCATCTAATGAAATCCAGTCACCTTCAACAAACTTCTCACCATTCACTTCAAAATATTTTTTAGATTCGTAAACGTGTACTTGACCAGCACCTGCAACACAGCAAGTACCCATACCACGTGCAACAACAGCTGCATGTGATGTCATACCACCACGTGAAGTTAAAATACCTGAAGAAACAATCATACCTTCAATATCTTCTGGAGATGTTTCTTGGCGTACTAAAACGACTGGTAGTCCATCTTTAGCTTTTAATTCTTTAGCGCGTTCAGCAGTGAAGACTACACGACCTGTAGCAGCACCTGGTGATGCATTTAAACCCGTAGTAATCACTCTAGCAGCTTTGAGTGCTTCTGGATTGAATTGTGGGTGTAGTAAAGCATCTAACTGAGCAGGTTCTACTTTTAAGATAGCTTCTTTCTCAGTTAATACGCCTTCTTTAACTAAATCAATGGCAAGTTTTAATGCAGCTTGAGCAGTTCTCTTACCATTGCGTGTTTGTAACATATAAAGCTTACCGCGTTCAATTGTAAACTCCATATCTTGCATATCACGATAATGTGCTTCTAATTTCTTAGCAATTGTTGAAAATTCTTCATATAATCTTGGATTATCATTCTTCAACTCAGAAATAGGTTTTGGAGTACGAATACCAGCAACAACGTCTTCACCTTGTGCATTGAATAAGTATTCACCATATAATTCATCAGTTCCATCAGATGGATTTCTAGAGAATGCTACACCAGTACCTGAATCTTCACCCATGTTACCAAAGACCATGCCTTGAACGTTAACTGCTGTACCCCATTCGTAAGGAATGTGATTCAATCTTCTATAAGTATTCGCTCTTGGGTTATCCCATGATCTAAATACTGCAGTTACTGCTTCAATTAATTGTTCTTTTGGATCTTGTGGGAAAGGTTGTCCCTTAAGTTCTTCGTACTTAGCTAAGTACTCAGCAACCAATTTCTTTAAATCATTCGCATCAAGATCGGTATCTAATTCAACACCTTTCTTATGCTTCATTTCTTCTAGTAACTCTTCATAATTTGACTTTGGAATATCCATAACAACATCTGAAAACATTTGAATGAAACGACGATAAGAGTCATAAGCAAATCTTGGATTGTTGGTTAATTTTGCTAAACCTTGAACAGAGATGTCGTTCAAACCAAGGTTCAAAATTGTGTCCATCATTCCTGGCATAGATGCTCTTGCTCCAGAGCGAACAGATACTAAGAATGGATCTTTAGGATCTCCAAATTTCTTACCTGCTTCTTTCTCTGTTACTGCAAGTGCAGCATAGATTTGTTCAATGACTTCAGGTGCAATGACCTTTTTCTTGTTGTAGTAATCAATACATGCTTCTGTTGTTACTGTAAAACCTTGTGGTACTGGCATGCCTAGCGTCGTCATTTCAGCCAAGTTAGCACCCTTACCACCAAGTAAATTCTTCATCGAAGAATTTCCTTCTTTGAATAAGTATACGTATTTTGTCATATGTATTTCCTTTCTATATTTTAATCAATTTCATTATAAATGATTTTGTTTGATTATGAAACTTTTTTAACTAGATTATAGATTTCATTCTTCGGTCTCTTTTGTCCAACGACATTAGAAAATGGAAGGTGAACCATTCTTGAATCTCTGATACCGACACAAACCCCGTAAATATCATCATTTAGAAGCTCTACTGCGTAAGTACCCATTCTTGATCCTAAAATACGATCTTCTGGACATGGAGATCCTCCACGTTGAATATATCCTAATACAGTAGCTCTCGATGCAAATCCTGATTTCTCAGTAATTTCTTTTGCAAAATCATGCACGTTAAGAATATTTTCAGTTATGACAATGATTGCGTGTCTTCTACCTTCTGTTTTATGTTTTTTTAATCTTGAAATGATTTGTTCTTTATTCATAGGATGTTCAGGTGTTACAATGAATTCTGCTCCACCACAAATACCTGAAAATAAAGCTAAATCACCGCTATTACGACCCATGACTTCAACGATTGAACAACGCTGATGAGATGTGGAAGTATCTCTTAATTTATCAATTGCATCAACAATGGTTTCTACTGCTGTATGGAAGCCGATTGTAAAATCAGTACCTGCTATATCATTATCAATAGTTCCTGGTAGACCAATGGTCTTTAGACCCATTTTGGTTAAATCCATCGCCCCACGATATGTTCCATCACCACCGATAACAATTAAAGCTTCAATACCTCTTTTTTTAAGATTATCTACAGCTTTTTGACGCACTTCTTCCAATAAAAACTCAGAGGATCTTGCTGTACCTAAAAAGGTTCCACCTCTGGAAAGCATGCCAGAAACACTTTGATGGTTTAATAAAACTAAATCATCATTAATCATTCCACTATAACCATCTTTGATCCCGTAAATCTCATGACCATAAAGATTTCCTGCACGAACAACTGCACGAATTGCAGCATTCATTCCAGGTGCGTCACCACCTGATGTTAATACACCAATTTTCATATTCTTAAACTCCCCTGCATAAAAAAATGTACTGCAAGACTATTATAGCATAAAGAGTCAGTAAAATGAATGTATGCAGCATAGATTTTGGTAAATTATGAAATCGTTTTTTTAACATTATTCTACTCTATAGCGGCTATTTATGGTAAAATGCCTGTGGAAATTAAAAAATAGATAAGAAATGGTGATAATATGAAGAATTTAGTCGGAGCGGCATTACTCGGTCAATCAGGCGGACCAACAAGCGTTATTAACTCCAGTGCAGCAGGTGTTTTCATTGAAGCATTAAAGCAAGAAAACATTACAGCAGTCTATGGAGCAGTTCACGGAATTAAAGGTGTTTTAAATGAAGAATTCTACGATATTGGTCAAGAGAACCTAGAAGAATTATACTTACTCAAGAATACTCCATCCTCAGCAATCGGTAGCGTTAGATATAAGATGAAGGATCCTAAAAAAGATACTTCAGAATATGAAAGACTACTTGAAGTTTTTAAGAAATATAACATTCGTTATTTCTTCTACAATGGTGGAAATGACTCCATGGATACTTGTTTTAAAATAAGCAAGTTCTTTAAGAAATCAGGATATGATTGTAATGTCATGGGAGTTCCTAAGACAATCGATAATGATTTAAATGCAACTGATCATTCTCCAGGATATGCAAGTGCTGCTAAATATGTAGCAACATCCTTAATGGAGCTATATCATGACGCAACAGTTTATGATACAAAGCAAGTCACAATCGTTGAAATTATGGGAAGAAATGCAGGCTGGTTAACAGCAGCTGCTGCTCTTGCACAATATAAAGGACAAGGTCCAGATTTAGTTTATTTGCCAGAGGTTCCATTTGATATCGAACAATTCTTTACTGCTGTTGAAAAGAACCTAAAAGAAAAAGGCAAGGTTATCGTTGCCGTCTCTGAAGGTATCAAGACTAAAGAAGGAAAATATATTCCTGAAATGTATCAAGAATTGAAAAGAGATGCTTTTGGTCATGCACAGTTAGGTGGAACAGCATCTGTTCTAGCTGAACAAGTAGCAAACCGTATTGATGTTAAAGTTAGAGCAATCGAATTCTCTCTTCTACAAAGATCTGCAGCTCATCTAGCTTCTAAAGTAGATGTTGAAGAAGCATTCAATGCTGGTAAAAAGGCTGTTCAAGCAGCAGTTCGTGGAACTACAGATAAAATGGTAGGCTTCAAGAGAATTTCTTCTAATCCTTATAAGATTAAATATGTGCTTGTTCCTCTTAAATTAGCAGCAAATACAGAACAAAAGGTTCCAATGGAATGGATTTTACCTGATGGAAAGGGACTCACTCAAGATTATGTTGATTATGCACTTCCTTTAATTCAAGGAGAGTCAAAAGCGAAGCTTGTGGATGGACTTCCAAGATTTGCTAAATTAAAGAAAATTAGAGTTGTTAAAAAGTAAATAATAATAAATAAGCCTTCGAAAATTTCGAAGGTTCTTTTTTTACTCAAGGATAAATGAAATGATATACTCTTTATCGTCAATATTTGACATAAATAAATTGGTAACCATATATTTCATATGATTTTCAATTAAACCAGCTTCAAAATGACAAATCGCTATTCCCATATCCAATGCTTGCATGACAAATGGAATCGATTCAGCATACTTCGGTGTTCTTTGAAGATATAGATGTATTTTCTTATCTTCTACAACCATTCTCCATGGTTGTTTGTTGGATGCTGATGGACCAAGCTGAACAAGCTCTAAATATTTGATGTAAGGATGGTTTTCATCAATTGGATGATTGAAATCATTTACAAAG
Organism: Bacillota bacterium; assembly: GCA_018818645.1. GTDB lineage: Bacteria > Bacillota_I > Bacilli_A > Acholeplasmatales > Acholeplasmataceae > Peloplasma. Next base: position 3,481 of record JAHIRQ010000189.1, on the reverse strand, counting down.
AATAATTCTTCAATTGGTTTTCTTCGATCTGCTTTAATAGTCATTCGGATTGCCTTTTCCATCAAAGAGAGTTTCTCTAGTGGATAGCCAACTGGTGAAATAGCAGGTATAACCTCATTTTCATTCACTTTGTGGGCAAAAGCAGCTCTAGAAAATGTACCTCCAAGCCAGACAGTACCCAATTCATGCTTGGTGAGTTCTAGAATAATATGCTCAAACAAATATCCGAAATCAATTATTCCGCTGAATGTGTTTTTGATGACACCACCAAAAAATGATGGTGCATTTTTAACAAATCCATAGGTTCCTATTTTCTTCGCCTCATCATCGAATTCCTTATTGGTGCTATAATAGAAAAATCTTGCTTGATTTCCAAAAGGACCTTTTTTATTTTCTGCTTCAATAAGTATTTTTTTAACAGTATCTTCTAAAGCTTTACTCAGGGGTTTCTTTAAATAAGTTCTTACTGATTTTCGCAACTTAATAGATTCAATCATAGTCACTCACCTCTTTTAAATAATTCAATAACTTCAGCTTAAATATAACACGAATTCAAGCCTATGTAACCTATTCTATGTATTTATCATAACAAGAATATCATATTTTATATATTTCGTATATAATAAGAGAAAACAACAAAATGAGGTGCGTGAATATGGCATTCCTGAATTCTTGGTGGGTTTATTTGATCATAGGTGTGATTTTTTTCTATGTGATCTTGCAATCCGTCATTTTTTTACTTAAAGCAAGAAAAAAAGCATTTTCTATGGGTTTTACTAAGGAGCAGATTAATAAAACAATCACATCTTCTGTGGTGTTTAGTATCGCACCATCGTTTGCGATATTAATTGGATTGATTGCTTTAAGTAAAGTTTTTGGTCCAATGATTGCTGGTATGCGTTTAGGAACTTTAGGTGCTGTCACTTATGAGCTTCCTGCAGCAATCAATGTCATTAATGGAGTATTTAATATGAATATTGGTGATACATTAACTCCTGAAATCGTGATTACTGCATTATGGGTAATGACTTTAGGGTGTATCCCACCATTATTAATTATTCCATTCTTCTTTAAGAAATATAGTAAAAGAATCAATGCTGTGAAAGAAAAAGATAATTCATGGAATCAAATCATGATGGATGCTTTATTCTTAGGGATGATTTCTGCGTTTGTTGGGTATATATTAGCTCCAAAGACTGTTGATAATGAAACCTATTTCTCAATACTTGGTGTTATTGTATTTTTAACATCTGCAATACTGATTATAGTCTTTGGATTATTGATGAAGAAATTCAAATGGGAATGGCTCAAAAACTATGCACTACCTTTATCGATGGTTGGTGCAATGGCGATTGCTATTCTATTTGCAAGCATGGGGGTCAGATAACATGGAAAGAAACTATCAAGATCAACTACATTATGAAGGTAGAATTTGGATGCTTGGTGCACTTGGTCTGTTTATAAGTGCTCCTCTTCTCATCAGTGCAATCACAGGTGTATGGCCATCCTTATCACATTTCTTGCCAGGATTTTTCGCAACAGCAATCATCTTTTGGCCAGTAACAACCATTGAAGTTTTTACATTCACTCCAATGCTAGGCACTGGTTCAAGCTATCTAGCCTTTGTTACAGGGAATTTAACAAGCCTTAAGGTTCCAGCAGCGTTAAACGCTCAGGATGCTTTAGGAATTGAAAAAGGGACTGAAGAGGGTGATGTAATCTCAACCATCGCAGTCGCATCCAGCTCTATTATTACAACAGTTATTATTTTAGTCGGTGCACTTCTCATTATCCCATTAACTCCAGTCTTAGAATCAGAAGCGTTAAAGCCTGCATTTGATAATATCATTCCAGCACTATTTGGAGCACTTGGTATTGTTTATATTATGAAGAGAGTCATGGTCGCGATTGTACCTTTAATCTTTATGGTTATATTCTTTTTACTCGTTCCTGGTAGCGGAGGATATGTTGGTATTATGGTACCAGTAGGTGTCGGTTTATCTTTAGTCAGTGCACGTATTTTATATAAGAAAGGGATGATTAAATAATGGAATGGTATGCTCTTTTACTGATACCTATTCTCGTCATTTTGGTCGTAGTCGTTAGAACCATTCAATTCAAGCCAAATCAATTTCCAGAAATGAAGAAAAAACACGAAATTGATGAGAAAAGAGTCGTTGAGTCTTTATCGAAAATGCTGCAATTCAAAACCATTTCTAGTAATGATAAGTCAAAGGAAAATGAAGATGAATTTAAAGCATTCAGAGAATTCCTTAAGGAAAGATATCCTTTAATCGTTGAACACTCAACCTATAGTGAGCACGTGCGTGGAGTCCTTTTTAAAATTAAAGGAGAATCTAGTGAGTTCCCAACTGTTTTAATGTCACATTATGATGTCGTTCCAATCAATGGCGATTGGATTCATGATCCTTTCTCTGGACTGATTACTGACACCACGGTGTATGGTCGAGGAGCACTAGACACTAAGAGTAGTTTGAATGCAGTGATGGAATCCGTTGAGTTTGTTTTATCTAATAATAAAAAGTTCAAGAATGACCTTTATTTGGCCTTTTCAGGCGATGAAGAGATTTCTGGTGAGTCCGCTAAAGCAATTTTTGAACATTTAAAAACTACTGGCGTAAAGCCATATATGGTGTTGGATGAAGGCGGAGCGATAGTATCCAAAATGTTTCCTGGTGTGAAAGAAAAAGCTGCAGTTATCGGTATCGCTGAAAAGGGATATCTAGATGTTACCTTGACTGCAATTTCAAGAGGTGGTCACGCTTCAACTCCCCCAAAAAATACTCCATTAACTGATCTGTCTAAAGCAGTAACTGATTTAAATAAGAGTAAAGCGTTCAAGCTAAAAATGACAGATCCAGTAAGATATTTATTTAATGCTTTAGCACCACATTCAAAGAGTCTTCCTATTAAAATATTGTTCGCGAATTTGTGGTTGTTTATGCCTGTCGTTAAAATGATTGCTAAAAAGAATGGCGGAGAATTTCTATCAATGTTTAGAACGACTCAAGCATTCACTCAAGCAAGTGGTAGTGAAGCAAGTAACGTACTTCCATCTAAGGCAACGATAGGTATCAATTACAGATTAAGACCTTTCGAAACCAGTGAAGATATTGTTCGTAAGATTAAAAAGATTATTAAGAATCCAAACATTGATGTATCAATAACTTCTGTCTCAGAAGCAACTTCAGTAAGTGATGTCGATGAAGCATTTAGAATGGTTCAAAAAGCAATCAATCAAGTATGGACAAATGTACTAGTCGCACCTTACTTGATGGTAGCAACAACTGATTCTAGAAACTATCATGAGATTTGTGAACATGTTTATAAGTTCTCACCGATGGATGTATCAAAAGCAGATTTAGCTAAAATACATGGTATTGATGAAGATATATCTATTGAGAATGTAGTGAATGGTGTTAATTTCTATATCAATTTATTAGAACAACTTTAATGTATT
>JAHIRQ010000188.1 GCA_018818645.1 Bacillota bacterium | reverse complement strand
GAAAAGACCGTATCGCAAGATGCCAGAATTTACTTTTGGTAAATACAAGTTAAGAACCATACTAAAATCAGATGCACTCGATATGTTTGATTATGGAAAAGATCGAGAAGTCACCAAATATTTGAATTGGGGTCCATTCACGTCCCTAAAGGATGCAAAGCTTTCCTTTAAGGAAATATTTAAACCTAGATTAAAGAATGGTTTACCTTTAGGCTACGCGATTGTTGATGTGACGAAGAACAAAATGATAGGAACTATTGATTTTCATAGTAAAATAAAAAGTGAGAATAGTGCTGAAATAGGCTATTGCCTACATAAGGATTATTGGGGTCAAGGCATTATGACTGAATCCATCCAATATGTAATCAAAATAGGATTTGAATACTTAAACTACGATTTAATACGCATCAAGCATTTGCGTGGTAATGTTGGAAGTCAAAAGGTTATTGCAAAAACAAAATTTAAACTAAAATCCGTTGAACCATATCTTTTAGAAAAGGTTTATGGAGTGATGAAAGATGATATGCTCATTTACGAGCTAAAAAGGGAGGATTATGATGGCAATCAATAAAGTGAAAGGTACTTATGATGTATTACCTACTGAATCATATCTTTGGCACAAACTTGAAGATAAAATTAAAGAGGTTCTACATCTTTACAACTACAAAGAAATAAGAACACCAATTATGGAGTATAGTGAAGTTTTCCATCGCCAATCTGAGTTATCAGACATGGTAACGAAAGAAACCTATGATTTCGATGATCGAGGAGATAGAAAACTCACTTTAAGACCAGAAGGTACCGCAGGAGTTATAAGAAGCTATGTTGAAAACAAGCTCTATAGCTCACAAGAACTTGAAAAGGTTTATTATATCGGACCTAATTTTCGTTATGAACGTCCTCAAAAAGGAAGATATCGCCAATTCTACCAATTTGGTGTCGAAGCGATTGGTGCTGTAGATACTGCACTTGATGCTGAAATGATTATACTTGCCTTTGATTTTATCAAAAGATTGGGATTAAAAGGAGTTAGAGTTAAAATCAATAGCCTAGGTGATGATGATTCAAGAAGACAATATACAGAAGCACTAAAAAATCATTTCTTACCTCATGAATCTACACTATGTGAAGACTGTAAACTCAGACTTCATAAGAATCCTTTGAGAATATTAGATTGCAAGATTGATCAAAAGCATGTAGCTGTAATGAATGCACCCACACCCCAAGATTACTTGAATGAAGAATCAAGAGAATATTTTAAATCCGTTTTAGAGCATTTGAATGTAGCTAAAATTAGCTATGAAATCGCGCCTAAACTTGTTAGAGGTCTAGACTATTATAGTCATACTGTCTTTGAAATAGAGGCCGATATCGAAGGATTTGGAGCTCAAAACGTACTTGGTGGTGGAGGACGGTATCAAAAACTAGTTTCTGAACTTGGTGGCCCTGATTTAGGTGGCATTGGATTTGCGTGTGGTATGGAAAGACTACTTCTTGCTCTTGAAGCTGAAAACGTTGATTTTGCAAAGGAAATCGAATTAGATGCCTATGTCATCGTCTTTAACAATGACTTGAAAACTGTAGCTACTAAGATTTTATATGAATTAAGAGGGGCAAATTTAACAGTTGATGCAAATTATACTCAAAAAGCATTTAAGGGGCAATTGAAACAAGCCCTACGCATGAATGCTAAATATTTAGTCATTATTGGTGAAGAAGAATATAAAAAGGGTGTTGTTGGTATAAAAAATACCAAAACCGAGGTTCAAGAAGAAGTCCTTTTTGCTAAAATAAAGAAATATTTACTGGAAAAATTGGAGAAGAAATAACATGAAATATACACATCATAATAATGAATTGAATAAGAATCATATTGGAAAAACTGTCTTTTTAAAGGGATGGGCTGCAAAGGTTAGAAACTTAGGCGGTTTGATCTTTATTGACTTAAGAGACCGTTTTGGAATTACACAGCTTTTAATTAAACCAGGCAATGCTTTTTATGAAGTCGCACTAAAGGTTAGAAATGAGTTTGTGCTGGAGGCTAAAGGTGTAGTGATTGAAAGAGAAAGCAAAAATAGTACCATTTCAACTGGAGAAATTGAGGTTGAAGTGATTGAACTCAATATCTTGAGTATTGCAGAAAATCCACCAATCATTATTGCGAATGAAACAGATGCACTAGAAGATACTAGACTCAAATATCGTTATTTGGATTTAAGAAGACCGGTCATGCAAAATTTTATGATTAAAAGACATGAAATTACACAAGCGATCCGTTCTGTACTTGTTGAAGAAGGATTTTATGAAATGGAAACACCTATTTTAGGGAAATCAACACCTGAAGGTGCGAGAGATTATTTAGTCCCTTCACGTCTATATCCAGGTCATTTTTATGCGCTTCCACAATCCCCACAAATCTATAAACAATTGTTTATGGTTGCAGGCTTTGAAAAGTATTTCCAAATTGCACGCTGCTTTAGAGATGAGGATTTAAGAGCTGATAGACAACCTGAGTTTACTCAAGTTGATATCGAAGCATCATTTGTTGATATGAATGATGTCCAAGAAATTGTCGAGAAGGTATTGGTTAAAACATTTAAAAAAGTACTCAATGTCGATGTGAAAGCACCATTTTTGAAAATGACTTTTCAAGAATCGATGGAAAAGTATGGAAATGATAAGCCAGATATGCGTTACGAAATGCTAATTGAAGATTACACTGAATACTTTAAAACTATTGATTTACCACTATTTTATGGAAAAAATCAAGTGAGAGGTATCATTTTAGAACAAGGGTTAGTTACAAGAAAGAGAATGGATCAATTACAAGAACTTGTTAAAAAGAACCATGGTGAAGCACTCGCTACGATTAAATATAGTGAAGGACAATATACTGGATCGATTGTCAAATACTTAAATGAGACTGAACTTAAAGGATTATATCTAAAAGAGGGAAACACCTTATTTTTAGTTCCTGGTCAATTTGAACAAGTCTCATCCGCATTAAGTGCACTCAGAATTGAACTAGCGAACGAATTTAAATTAATTCCAGAAAATGAGTTTAAGTTCCTATGGGTAACAGATTGGCCACTTTTAGAGTATAGTGAAGAAGAGGCTAGATTTTACGCCAAGCATCATCCATTTACTGCTCCAGTAGACCCTGAAGTGCTAAAAAATAATCCAAAAGATGCAATGGCAAAAGCATATGACGTCGTCTTAAATGGCTATGAAATAGGTGGTGGATCGATTCGTATCCACAATCAAGATGTCCAAAAACTGATGTTTGATACTTTAGGACTAACTAAGAAAGACATAGAAGAGCGTTTTGGTTTCTTTGTTGACGCTTTAAAATATGGTACACCTCCACATGGTGGACTTGCTCTAGGTTTAGATAGAGTTGTCATGTTGATGACCAATACACAAAACATCAAGGATGTTGTTGCATTTCCAAAAACACAAAGTGCAAAGGACACAATGATGCAAGCTCCAAGTACTGTAGATTCAGTGCAATTGGAAGAATTAGAAATTAAGGTAGGTAAATAAGATGAAGAAGATAATATTAGCTGGCGGTTGTTTTTGGGGTGTAGAAGCCTATTTTAATCAACTCAAAGGCGTTTTAGAGACTTCAGTAGGTTATGTGGATGGAAATAAAAAAAATCCAACCTATAAGGAAGTATGTGATGGTAGAGCTACACATGCCGAAGCAATTGAAGTCCATTATGATGAAAAAGTAATTTCACTGGAAAAGGTTTTAGACCAGTTCTTTAGAATCATAGATCCATTTTCAAGAAATAGACAAGGTCATGATATTGGTAGACAATATAGAACTGGAATCTATTATGAAGATGAAAGTGATAAAGTATTGGTATTAAATTATTTGGAAAAAGTCTTTGCAAAAGATCTCCCACGTGTGGCAACAGAAGTGAAAAAGAACCTAGATTACGAGCTTGCTGAAGAATATCATCAAGATTATTTGAAGAAAAATCCAGGTGGATATTGTCATATTGACTTAAAATTAGCGAAAAAAGAGGAAGTGAAATAATGCGTAAGGATTATATATCCTGGGATCAGTATTTCATGGGTGTAGCAAAGCTATCAGCACTAAGAAGTAAGGATCCATCAACTCAAGTTGGAGCATGTATTATCAACACAGGTAAACGAATCGTAGGTATTGGTTATAATGGACTTCCACAAGGCTGTGATGATCAAACGTTTCCTTGGGGTAGTGAAGGCGATTTTTTGGATACAAAATATCCATATGTTGTTCATGCTGAAGCCAACGCAATATTGAATGCGACTACCAATTTAAAAGGAGCATCGATATATGTCACGCTTTTTCCATGTAATGAATGTGCAAAACTTATTATTCAAAGTGGTATTCAAGAAATAGTATACGAATCTAATAAATATCAAAACTCCAAAGAGCATGAAGCAGCAACGAAAATGCTAAAAGCATCTGGTGTCAACTATCGCCAGATTGAAGTTGGAGAATTAAGTTATGTTAAAACTTCTACAAAGCTATAAAAAAATTATTATTATTTTAAGCTTTCCGTATTTATATCTTCTTTTTCTGTTGGTTGCTCCTACGAGCTTAGCTGTTACAGCACCTGGAGGACTTACACCAGTTGATCATGCAATTGTAATTGATAGTGTGGAATTTGTCGACAATTTTAATACAGTGTACGTCTATTCATTTCACCCAATTACACCATTTCAGTCATTTGTACTAGCAAGTGATGCGACGATGAATGTTAAGCCAATGACGGTTAGGGAAACAGATACATCATGGAGAGATGATTTTAGAGCTGGACAAATATCTAAAATTGTATCACTTAGAACATCTTTGATTAAAGCATATGAGTTAGCTGCTTTAGAGGATTCGTCAATAGTTATAGATTATGAGTATCGAGGTTTATTCATCTATTATAGACCAAGTCGATTATCTGAATTAGAAATTGGTGACATTATTGTTGAAATCAATGGAAACTCCTATGAGGATTATACCCATCAAGAATTTAGACAACTTGCATATCTTCCTGAAATTCGATATAAAGTCATGCGTTTGGTCAATGATGTAGAAACTTTCTTTTACTTTGAATATACGAAGCCAGAAGAAGATCAGTATATGATTTTTTACCCGAATTATGAAATTGTAAGTGCCTCACCTAGCTTTGATTTTCCAGGTGAAAACAGTATTGTAGGTGGTCCAAGTGGAGGAATGATTCAGACACTTAGTATTTATGCAAGTTTACTAAAACTAAACTTTGATGATCTAAAAATTGCGGGTACAGGGACGATTGAAATCGATGGAACCATCGGTAGAATTGGTGGAATTACTCAAAAAATGTACACTGGAATCTATAATAAAATCGATGTTTTCTTCATTCCTCAATCACATTTTAGTGAGATACCAAACCTTGATTATCCCTATGAAATCATCGTAGTTAATACGATAGAAGAGGCGGTTGAAGCGCTCCATGAACTCATTAATGAATAGATTCTTTATGTTTTTTAGACGCTTTAGAAAGCTTGTAAAGTTAATCGATAAAGAAACGAAGATGAAGTTTGTGATCAAGTCAGTATTAGGAGCTCTGTTATTTTCGACTTTGATCATACTTTTACCCACTTTACTCGTCATCAATATGTTTATATATACTAAACTTACATTATTTTTATCTATTTTGCTAGTCGTTTTGGTAATGGCGTGGGGTTTCCTGTATTATTTCTTTTATTACAAGCTTCTTAAAAATTATCATCCAAAACTTGAAGAATTCAATACATTAGTTCCTCAATTGGTCGAAAGTTCTTTTGTTGCATTATTTTTTATGATTCTTGGTATTATATTAATATCTGTCATTCTCTAGGAGGCTATCATGATTATCGGTGCTATTTTGATATTTACACTCATTTTAATCGATCAAGTAACTAAAGCAGTTGCTGCAGCAAACATTCCCTTAAACAGTCCAAATATTGTCGTGATTCCTCGCTTGTTAGAGCTTTCTTATCATGAAAATGATGGGATGTCTTTTGGGTTACTTGCAGGACAACAGCTTTTATTTATGATAGCTACCTTAATCGCTTTAGGTATTTTCGGGTATTTTTTCTTAAGTTCTGATTATAAATCAAAGAAAGTTTACTCTATTTCAATTGCTTTATTTATTGGTGGTACCTTAGGGAATGCAATTGATCGTGCACTCTATGGTTATGTCATTGATTTTATGCAATTTCCATTTTTTGGACCATTTCTAGCTTTATTCAATACAGGTAATTTCTATAATAACTTTGCAGATATTTTCTTGAGCTTTGCCATTGTACTCTTTGGTATCGATTTGTTTTTCTTGGAACCAAAACGTACGAAAAAGGAGAAATTAAATGTCGAAAGTAACGATTAAAGAAGGTAGTGAGGCTATAGGTCTTCGCTTGGATCAATATCTGCATACATCACATTACACTGAAAAAAGTAGAAGTTATGTGCAAAATGCAATCAAGGAAGGTTATGTACTTGTTAATAGTCAAAAAGTAAAAACAGGACATACTTTAAAACTAAACGATGTCATTGATATTGAAGAGATTGAAATCAAAAAACTAGATGTAAAAGCAGTTGACATGAATTTAGATGTCATTTATGAAGATGAAGATCTTTTAGTTGTCAATAAGCCTCAAGGGATGGTTGTTCATCCTGCGTCTAGCTACCATGAACCTACACTTGTTCACGGGTTATTACACCAAGTTGAAGAGTTATCATCGATCAATGGTGTTATTCGTCCTGGTATCGTGCATAGAATTGATAAAGATACATCAGGTCTTTTGGTTGTTGCTAAAAATGATAAAGCACACCAAATATTATCTGATGATTTAAAAGAACATGATATCGCAAGAGATTATATAGCATTGGTTTATGGTAGATTTGAAGAAAACGAAGGAACTATCAATGCTCCAATCATGAGACATCCTAAAAATAGACTGAAAATGGCTGTTTTTGCACAAGGAAAACACGCGATTACACATTTTAAAGTCATTGAAAGATTTGAGAAATACACATTACTATCCTGTAAATTAGAAACCGGAAGAACACATCAAATTCGTGTACATCTTTCTTATATACATCATCCAATCGTTGGTGATCCTATCTATGGACCTAAAGAATCAATTGGCTCTACTGGGCAATTTTTGCATGCTGAAAAGCTATCATTTGTGCATCCAATAAAAAAAGAGCAAATGACTTTTACAGCCGAAATGCCCCAAGTGTTTAAGGATTTTCTAAAAAAGCTTAGAGAAGATTCTGTTTCGTAATATTTTTATAATTCATTTTAGCGATGAGTGCAAGACCTTGTTTACCCTTTGAATCATAAAGTGTTCGAATAAGTTCATCAACTTCTTTACCTGCACCCTTTAAGAGTTCAACACCTAGCTTATCGCTATATTCTTTCATCTTCACTAAAAATGCGTATCTAGCAATAATCGATGCTGCAGCAACACTTAAGTGAACAGACTCAGCTCTAACATGAAATTCGATATCCCTATAAATTAGGGTTTCATCTTTAATATAATTAAAGTATAATTGAGGTGTGCAGAATTGATCAACAATGACTGGGACAGTTTCTTCTAGTTTAGAAGAGGTCTTAATGATTGCTTGATTATGAAGCAATGCCTTTATTTTATTTAGGTTTAATCCTTGTTCGACTAGACCATTATATTTCTTTGGAGTTAAGATTAATAGTGAATGAATTAAGCGTTGTGCAATCTTAGGTGCAATTTGAATAATCATCTTATCATTCATATTTTTAGAATCTCTAACATTGAGATTTTCTAGATACGCAATGTCACTTACATTCACATATGCAGAACATACAACAACAGGTCCAAAAACATCTCCTGTACCGACTTCATCCGATCCAATTGCTGCATAATCTTCACGACCAAGATGTTTTTTTATAGAAATGAGTTCATGAGTAACTTCCTTACCTTGTAATAAAACCTTTCCGGTCTTATATCCAAGGATATCTATGTTATTGTGAACAGCATGAAAAAGCAAATATTGATTGTTATCAGATATTTGGTGAAATTGGTAGACCTTATTCAGTTTTTCAAGTTCGTGTTCAGTAACAGAAATGGTGTAATGTTTCATTTGAAGTTAATCTCCTATTAATAATATTATATCACATTTATTCAAAAAAGGTGGCAATTATGCGATTTATGACAAAAGCCCTAGAGCTAAATCAAATACTCAGTGAGATTTCAAAATATGCGAAATCTGAAACAATTCAAAATGAAATTCAGAATCTTGAACCAGTAACAGATTATGATGTCATTATGCGTCAACTTGACGAAGTCATGGATATGACATCGGTTCTTCAAAGAGCTGGTTCTATTCCTTTAATTCCAGATTATGATATTCATGAACTTCTTAAATATGCAGGGCTTGATCGAGTGTTTTCGATTCAAGAACTTTTATACATCAGATTATTTCTGGTGATGGAAAGAGATATCTTAAAGTACTATAGAGAAGCGATTCGAAGTAAAATACCATTTAGAACTTTACAACATTATTTTGATGACATGCACACACATGAATCCTTACTCAAATATATCCATTCAAAAATTGATGAGGATGGTGTTGTCTTAGATGATGCTACTCCAGAACTACTAAAGATTAGAAGAGAGTTAAGTAAACTCGATAAGCAATTGCAAGATAAATTGCATAGAATTTTAACAGATCAGAGTGCTTATTTGAACGAAATGGTTATCGTCATTCGAAACAATCGTTATTGCATACCAGTTAAGGATACCTTTAAGAATAAAATAAAGGGTGTTATTCATGATATGTCAGCGAGTAAGCAAACCGTTTATATTGAACCTGAAGCAACTAGACAGATTACTGCAGAAATAGAGCATCTAAAGGTATCGGAAGAAAAAGAAATTCAAAAAATTATCGCATTATTAAGCGAAGAAGTACATGAGTGTTCAGCTACTCTTAAGGATAATTTGGATTTATTTTTAAGTCTTGATTTTAATGCATCCAAGGCACAATATGCTATTTTGTTGAATGCAGTGAAACCCAATGTCAATCAAGAAGGATTGATTTCGCTTGTCAAAGCTAAACATCCTTTATTGGATCAAAAGACTGCAGTACCTATTACTTTGGAGCTCAATAAAGATATTAAAACACTCTTAATTACAGGACCAAATACAGGTGGTAAAACTGTCGCTTTAAAAACAGTGGGGCTTCTTACATTGATGATGCAGTGTGGCATTCTAATTCCTGCAAATGAAGAATCGAACTTATCTATATTTGATCAGGTGTTCGCAGATATAGGAGATGAGCAATCCATTTCTCAATCCTTATCAACATTTTCTTCACATTTAAACAAAATCATATCAATGATTGATGAAGTTAAGGATAATACCTTAGTACTACTTGATGAACTTGGTTCGGGTACCGATCCAAACGAAGGTGTGTCCTTAGCAATTGCCATTTTGAACGTTTTCAAGACCTATGATGTGAGAATGATGGTTACAACCCATTACTCTGAACTCAAGAGCTATGCCTATGAGCAACAAAACATGACAACTGCGAGTGTAGCCTTTGATAAGAAGACTTTAAAGCCTCTTTATTACCTTCAAATGGGCACAACTGGGTCTTCACATGCATTTCTAATTGCAAGACGTTTAGGCTTAAAGGAAGAGGTTGTCAAGGATGCTGAAACAGTCTATCAAGGTCGACAAACAGATTTAGCTAAGGTCATGGAAAAACTCAATGATGAAATGCTATACTTTGAAAGACAAAAAGAAAAACTTTCTCATGAGATAGCAGAAGCTAGAAGAGAAAAGAAAGAATATCAACAATCTAGAGAAAAGCTACTTAAAGAACAAGATGCGATCATAGAAAACATTAAGCATAAGGAAGAGATTAAATGGAATCAGCTTAAGGATGAAGCTAGACTCATTATCAGTGAACTTCAGAGTAAGAGTAAGCTTACAAACCCTGAAATTGCAGCGATTAAGTTCCAACTCAATCAGGGATCTAGTCAAGATGATTCACACCGTTTAACAGATGAACTTTCAGTTGGTGACGAAGTTTTTATCATTCCATACCAACAGTATGGTAAAATAGAGTCAATTAAAAATGATGAATACCGAGTCATTTTTGGTAAATTTGATCTTCACTTCAAAAAAACTGATTTACGAAAAGATGAGAAGAAAAAGGAAGTCAAAAAAATAGTTCGACAAGAAAAACGGAGTAGTGAACAAATTCCTGAAAAGAAGGCTAGTTTTGAACTTGATTTACGTGGTTACCGCTTTGATGAGGTAAAAGAAGCTATGGATCAAGCATTAGATTCTGCATTGTTAACTGGTATTCAATCGATGCGCATCATTCATGGGTTTGGCAGTGGAGCCGTTAGGAAGGCTGTTTATGACTACATTAGATCATCAACCTACATCAAATCATCAAGATTTGGTGGTGAGGGAGAGGGATTGAATGGGGTCACAATTATCACTCTAAAATAGTGCGAATGGCTTGATTTCATGTCATTTTAACTATATAATAGAAATTGAAATTAATAAAGAAATGAGGAAAATTTAATGATTGATTATCAAGGACAAGATTACCAAGAAGTCGTTGGACACCAAGGTTTAGTGGTTGTACAATATTTCGCAACATGGTGTGGACCATGTAAGATGCTAAAACCAGTCTTAGAATCCATAAGCACTGATATGGCAGATGTTAAGTTTTGGCGTGTAGACATTGACCTATTTAGAAATCAGGCAATTGAAGCAGGTATCAGAAGTGTTCCAACTGTTGTATTATACAAAGATGGTGAAGAAGTTGACCGTCAAAGTGGCTACCAACCAAAAGAAAGAGTAGCAGCTTGGATGAACCAATTTAAATAATTAAAGCACGCAAGTGCTTTTTTTATTACCTTTTTTTTAGTATAATGAATGTGGTGATATCATGGATGGATTTTTGTTAGTAAATAAGCCTGTTGGTTTGACATCACATGATGTCGTATATCGAGTTAAAAAGAAACTTCACATAGATAAAATCGGACATACAGGAACGCTTGATCCATTTGCAAGTGGTCTTTTAATCTTATGCTTAGGTAAAGCAACAAAGCTTGCTTATTTATTTTCCAATCTTGACAAAGCATATGAAGGAAAAGTGGTTTTTGGAAATCATTATGATACTTATGATACTACAGGAAAAATAGTTGATTCAAAGGATGCAATCATCAGTGAAGAGAGTCTTAGTGATGCAGTTTCTTCGATGATTGGAACCTACAATCAATTACCCCCAATGTATTCAGCAATCAAAAAAGATGGAAGAAAGCTTTATGAGCTTGCACGAGAAGGAATCGAAATTGAAAGAGAAACAAGATCAGTAACAATTGATCAATTTTCCATCAAATCCCCACTGATTGATAACGCATTTAGCTTCTATGTACATGTCTCAAAAGGTACTTATATTCGTAGTGTTGCTGTCGATCTTGCTGAAAAATTAGGAACTTTCGCAGCATTATCAGAATTAAGAAGAGTTAGTGTTGGAAAATATAACGTGCTTCATGCGAAAAATATTGAAGAAATTGAGAACAGTGATATAATTTCATTAGACAATTACTTCCAAGATACTCCAAGTATCGTTTTAAATGAATATATGATCAAACTTGTTCAAAATGGTATCTATTTAGACCAACGACAAATAGAAACCGATCAACCTTTTTTAGTCAAAAATGAATCCTTAGAAAATATTGCTTATTATGAAGTTATTTCAACAAACACATATAAGCCTATCCTCATCTTTTAGGAGTAAATATGAAAATTATTTCATCAAAATATAACTTAATCCAAAATGAAGCTCCACTGACTGTGACGATGGGGAATTTTGATGGACTACATTTAGGTCATCAACAGCTGATAGAACGTGTATTATCCTATAGAGATACAAAGCATGCTGTCATCACATTTTATCCACACCCTTCGGAAGTACTCCGTAAGCAAACATTTAGAACATTAACACAGAAAAGCGATAAAATAGAGCTTTTCTCGCGTTATCCCTTAGATTATGCATTTATTATTGATTTTGATATGCCTTTTTCTGAATTAACTGTCATGCAATTTATCGAGTTCCTTCGATCAATTCATGTAAAAAGATTAGTCATTGGTAGAGATGCTAGATTTGCTTATCGCGGTGAAGGTACAATCGCTGATTTAAAGAAATATTTCTTTGTCGATGTTGTTGATGATTTGGTCTATAACCATACCAGAGTATCAACGACTTATATCAAAGATTTTCTAACATCAGGAGACCTAGGGTCAGCAAGAAAGCTTCTAAATAGACATTATGATATTAAAGGAATCGTTGTACATGGCAATAAAATAGGTCATAAGCTTGGGTTTCCAACTGCTAATATTGATTATTCGACTTACTTTTTACCAAAAAGTGGAGTTTATTATGTGAAGGTTTTAGTTGATGGAAAATGGTTTCACGCAATGGCCAATATCGGGAATAATCCAACATTAAACTTCAGCTTTGAAAAAAGATTAGAGATCAATATACTCGATTTCAATAGAGATATCTATGGAAAAAGAATCAATATAGTCTTTATGCACTACTTAAGACAAGAGCTAAAATTTAAATCAAAGAAGGAATTAATTGAGCAACTTAAAAAAGATGAAATGGCAATACGAAAACTTACAATTTAAAAATATATGTTATAATTAACTTATGAGGTGACTAACTATTAAAAGTCAAGCACCTTTTGTAGATAAACAATAAAAACCCCCTTTAGCTAGTAAAATTTGGAGGTTAGCTAGTGTTACAGATGACTTTTACTTAACCGCCACAGTTTAAGTAACTAGTTATTTGAG
>JAHIRQ010000187.1 GCA_018818645.1 Bacillota bacterium | reverse complement strand
GTATTTAACCAAACGATTCTCTCTTAAGGTTTTCAATTGATGTGAGACAGCGGATTGACTGACACTAATCACAGCAGACAGATCGCATACACACAACTCGGTTTCTTTTAATGCCAATATGATTTTCATTCTTGTGGGATCGCTAAATGTTTTGAAGAACAAAGTTAGCAGTGAAATAGATTCATTATCTAGTAAGTTTTTATGGGCTATTTCAATTTTTTCAGGGTGAAGAACATTACATTCACAAAACTCTATTATATCTTTTTGATCCATACTAATCTCCTATCTATATGAGCGTTCATTCATATAGATTTATTATATCACAATAAACTACGGAGTCAATAAAAACAACTTCTTTAGATTGCTTCATCGTTTTTTTATGCATTTTTTTAGCATCGAAACAAATAGATTGTAACGAATATTAGGTGCATTTCAGGATTTAAGTCATTTTTCCCAACTTATTTCGATGAACAAGAATTTTTTATTATGGTTTTGAGTTAATTATATTGTTTAATCTAAGTAACATTTTCTATGTTTGAAAATAAAGACACCTTTAAGGATGAAAAATGCCCATAACCTTGAGCTATGAGCATTTCATATTGAATCTATCTTGGGATCTATTTGTACTTGTATGCGGAATATTACCATAGTCTAACATCACTTTATGTGCAAACCTAATCAAGAAAGCATAAAATTCTACAATATATCTTTAGATTTTTTTATATATTCGTGAATGTATAAATCCAATTTATCAATCCTGTTTACAACTTTTATGTTTTCAAATTCCTCAAGATAGTACTTAGTGAAAGCAAAGGCATCCAGTTCAATTTCTTGAGTTATGTAGTTACTACCACATGTATCCATATTTGAACTATTAACTACATCTTGTAGTTCCTTTTGCCATCTTTTGGAACGCTCATTAGAAAATAAACTCACATAAAATATTTGAAAAATATGTCTATATTCATGTGCGATACTTTTTGCACATTCCTCATAATCATTCTCATACTTTTTATTGATAGCAACATAGTTTTCTTTTATATACAGTTTGCTATCATCAATCATTTCTTCAAACTTTATTACTAATGGATCAATACCTAATCTATCAGCTATTCTTTGACATAATGGTTTTAAATCCAATTTCACTTACCCCGCTAATTAATGTTAAAAACGTAATTGTTGGTTAAATTATAACATTTTTATTTTATTTCTAAAAGCTTAATCGTGACTATAATCAGAATGAGTACCACACAACAAATATTAGCTGTATGGCATCTAATTTACTTTACTTAGCTTCTTATTTCTTTCCCATTGTTGAATTTAAAGGTTATACTTTCATCACGATGTATAACTGCACTTTTAACTAATAACATCCATATTGATTCATTCCACTCTGCTATTTTATCTTCTGACTTACTCAGATTTGCGACAAATGTTTTCATATTAAGTTCTTGTGCCTTTTTATTGGTTCTGGCATCTATGAGTTCTTCTTGACGATTCTTGGCTTGTTCATACCTCTTTGTGAGTTCTATGTACTTTTTCTCATATTCATCTTGATCCATGTTTGATTTTGAGTTATCTTTTATCAGCTTATTTATGAGTTCAGTAGTCACAACCATCTCATCAAACAAGTCATCGATTTGGTTATCTAATTGTGCTGTATCAGTAAGGAGTGCAATCATCGCATTCGTATCATCAATAATTCTTTTCTTATCCTGCATGGTTATGTTGTAAGCTTCAATAAATTTATGCTTTATCTCGTTATCCTTTAGGTTTGGAGTCGTACATTTATCTTTACCTTTTTCAAATTTCCGATTGCACTGATGTATGAACCTTTCATAAGCGGTATTTGAGTGCCATTTCTTTTTCCCATAGAAACCACCACAATCTGCACACACAAGTTTTGATGAAAAGATATCTGTAGCCGAATACTTAGCGCCAAGATTATCTCTTCTTTTCATTTCAACTTGTACGAGTTCCCACATATCTCTATCAATGATGGCTGGATGATTATTCTCAACATAGTATTGTGGTATTTGTCGGTTGTTCTTAACTATCTTATGATCAAGGTAGTTTTCAGTATATGTCTTTTGGAGTAATGCATCACCTTTATATTTTTCATTAGTTAGAATTGAGTTTACAGTATTCTTTGTCCAGTTCGCTGTTTTCCCTGTTGGTGTTTTGATATGTTTTGACTTTAAATAGTTTGCTATTCCCGTTGGTGTTTTACCTTCAACTAAAAACATCCGATATATCATTCTTACGATTACTGCCTGGTCTTCATCAATCACAATCTTTCCATCTTCTTTTTTGTAGCCTAGAAATCTTTTATATGCAAATGAAACATCTGATTTATGCAAAAGCCACTAACTCCGGTAAATCCGGTATTTTCAAATAGAGTGTCCATCTTATTAGGTTTTTTCATATTGCCTAGAAGAATTTTTGAAATTTATATGAGCATACGTGGTTATTTCACTTCCTTCGTATCCTCGAGATATAACTACCTATGAATATTCATAGTCTGTTAATCGTTGCTGTTTATGTGTAAGCAAGAAAAATAAAATGCATCATTTCACCGATTATTTTGTGTTTTTTCACCAAAATAGCTCAAAAAAAGAGATCTTTTTTTTAACCAATTGAAACAGACTTGTTGGCTTTACAAGGATAAAAAAAGCCCACCCAATAAGGTGAGCAATTGCGGTTAATGATGGTGACCCGTACGGGATTCGAACCCGTGAATGCTTGCGTGAAAGGCAAGTGAGTTAACCGTTTCTCCAACGGGCCATAAAAAAATGGCGGAGCAGGAGGGATTTGAACCCTCGCACCAGTTTCCTGATCTACACCCTTAG
>JAHIRQ010000022.1 GCA_018818645.1 Bacillota bacterium | reverse complement strand
TTATTAAAGAACAAACTACCAAAAAATGTATTTAGCGGTAAAAAGAAAGCAAAGAAATATTTGAGTGCTTTGAATGCCGAAAATAATAAGCAAATAGACTTATTAAGATTGTATATTAGTGGAGCATTAGAGGAATCACTCAAAAAATATGAATTCGATTTAATAGAAGTATTTGTAGATAAACTAAGAAATAAAAAATTAGATTTACAAGTGAATTTGCGATTTCAAAACAAAAATATTGGGTTAGATTTCTTCAGCGATTATTATGAGTTTTGTTTTTATTTAGCTGGTTGTGATCCTGAAGATGTTGAAAAATCTATTGTGAAATATGAGTATAATGAATTTGATTTAGATGCATTGTTGAAAGAGATTGAATCTAAATTCAGACAGTTATAATCAGCATAAGAAGCCAAGTAAATTAAGAGGTGGTTAAATGAAAAAAAAGATGAAAGACATACTAGACAAAATACATAAATATAACGTATCCAATATGGCGTATATGAATTTTGGACTAGATTCAAATGTAACATATGATGCTTTGGTAATCGCTCCTAGTTGGAAACCGACAAATATTATTCAAGATAACAGTTTCAATATTACGACTCTAGCAACACACTCATTTACTTCTGGCTATTTAGTAGAAAAAGACAATGTTAAAATAGCATGGATTCAAATTTCTTCAGGAGCAGGTACTCTTCTAGATCACTTATCTATTTGCGGTGAATTAAAATTTGAAAAATTAATTTTTATAGGAGCAGTTGGGAGCCTTACAGATAAATATAGTGTTGGTGATTTATGTACACCATCTTATAGTGTTGCTGGTGTATTTGCAAATGCATATTTAGAAGAAAATTTACATGATTATAATCCATTTAATGTAATATATCCAGATAGCAAATACATAGACGAAGTTATAATTCTCGCAAAGAAAAATAAATACTCTTTAAAAAAAGCTTCTGTATTTTGTACTGATTCTGTAGCTTTAGAATATTATCACCTAGATGAAATAAAAAAATTCCATACAGATTTAATTGAAATGGAAACGAGTACTTTTTATTTGGTGGCAGACTTACTTGAAGTGCCAGCAATTGCTCTACTAATCGTTTCTGATAATTCAGCTTCTGGACATCCGCTTGTTGGAAGAAATGAAGAACTACAAGCAAAATATAATTATGGAAGAAAAGTAATAATTCCTGATTTGATATATAAAATTGCTAAGAAATAATAGCTAATGAATTGTCAGTTACTAGCTAGAAGAGTTATCTGTGAAAGAGGTCTATTATGAAAGAAGCGAGATTCTATTATAAGGATAATTTAGCACCAAAGCCTAACAAACCAAATCATATAGGAACATCAATTATAATTAAATATAATGATAAGATTTTACTAGAACAAAGATATGACAGCAATAGATGGGCAATCATTGGCGGAGGGTTAAAAACAAATGAAAGTTTGGTGGAATGTGTCATTCGAGAAACCCATGAGGAAACGGGTATTAGTCTTTCTGAAGATGATATAAATTTATTTAATATATATGATGACCCATCAAGAATAGCCAGTTATCCTGATGGCAATGTATTGCGCGTTATAACTGTGGTATATGAAACTGAACTGGATCGTTTACCAGAATTATTTTGTAGTTCAGAATCAAGAGAGATTAATTTTTTTTCAAAAAATGAAATAAAAAACATTGATATTGCAGAAACACACATACCTATAATTAAAGATTATTTTATGACTGATATTTGTATAGATTGATCTTAAGGTTTAAAGTTTCCAATACATACAAACCCACATGATATTATCCATAAAAAGGAGAGTTTATGCATATAAAAATTGATTATATATTATTTGATCATTCTAATGCTATTGATATATTGAAAATACACACTGACTCTACTATAGCCGAATACATAAATATAAGTTCCAATTTTATAAGATATGTCACAGAAAGTAACGATGTGAAATATTTTGGCCTTTATATGAATGGCATACTTGTAGGGGGATTACAAGTAGACTTTGTTGATGATCAAATTAATATAGCAATTATGATCATTCAAAATTTTCAGAAAATGGGAATTGCAACTTCAGTTCTTACGGATTTGAAGGATAATACTTTGAATCTTCCATACAAAAAAATAAATGTCAGCATTGAATCTAAAAATAAAGTATCACTTTTACTGTTTGAACATAATGGGTTTACACTTGTTGATTCAAAAGACAATTTGAATATATATGAATATAATTTAGACTAGCTTTAGCATCTAAAATCATGATAAACTTAGTAATGAGAAAAATATAGTGAATTCCACTATTAAATAGACGAAATCAACCGATAAAGGGGTTTGAAACATATCTCTTTAAAGATAGAATTGATGTAAGAGGTGATATATGTGAATAACTCAAATAATACAGGAGAGTTTTTAAAGTCGTTAAGAATTTCAAAAGGATTAACTCAAATGGAGTTAGCGGAATATTTGAATGTTTCTAATAAGACAGTTAGCAAATGGGAAAATGGTTTAGGCATACCTGAAGTTTCTACTTTGGTTATATTAGCAGATTTTTATGATGTTTCAGTTGATGATATTTTAAGAGGAACAAAAAGAACATCAAAAAATCCTGAGAAAGAAGCAAATATTTCAAATTATATTGTTTCTAAAATCAAGAACAATTATATTAATCTTTTAATTGTGTCCATCGGCATATGGCTTTTGAGTAATGTTACAATAATTGTTTTAGGTGAAATGACAACTAATTCATCTTTAGGAATGGGTGTTGGTGTAATAATTATAGTTATTGGGTTGATTATTCAAGGAATTAATATTAATTACTTAAGATTACAAATTAAAGAAATTGATTTAAAAGAAAAAAACAATTTATTAAATTTGGTTTTCCATACAAGTTATATATTTATATACTTAAGCATATCTACAGTTATCTTTGCTGGATTATATAATGTTGGATCTAGTGTCGTATTAAAATTAGATTTTGTCTTTTATAGATTCATTTATTCATATCTACTAACAGCAGTTAGAGCAATCATTATATATTACATTATTCGAATATTTAAGATTTCTTTCTTAAATAAACTAAGTATAAGAGGTTCTATTTTAAATGGTATCTTATTAGTGGTCATATTTGTACCATTCATGATTATTACAATATCAGATCCATATGAATTAGCAATCAAGACAGATAATTCTTATGTTTCATATTCAACATACAATAAAGATGAAGACACTGATAGATATTATCAGTTAAAGTATTTATCATTATTAGGAAGTCAACAAAATGCAGATGATAATTTAGTATATGATGAAGACACTTATGAATTCATTTATACATTTGATGATGGCTATGAACTAGTAATGTCAAATGAAACATATTCATTCATAATAACATTAGAATATGTTAAGTTTGAGTTCGATGATGATTACGCAGTAGGCTATATGTTTGATTTATCAAGAACAGAAATGGATATGGTCTTGTATTCAAACTTTACTACTCCTTTGCTTTCACTTTATGTTATTGGGTGTTTAGTGTATTACTTTGTTTTGAAAGAAAGAAAATATAGAAGCAATAAGTTGTGATTGCGATTCTTTTTATAGATAAACCTTATAGTGGCAAATGAAACGGCATAACAAAGGCATCAATTTAGGGGTGCGTAGATTTTAACAGGGGTGCGTAAAAATCACTAGGGGTGCGTAAATTCTGATAGGGGTGCGTAAATTCTGATAGGGGTGCGTAATTGTATCAAAATAGGTAGTCTTACACATTAGCAAAGCATTAGTCTGATACGATTTGTATTAGACTTTTTTTGTCTTTATTAAGCTATTTTTCTTTTTATTCTTGTACTAAAGTGTATAACTTAGTAGATATAGAATGACCTATTAAATACTTGTCTAGATATTATTACACGATTAGCTTTATGAGATAAATTTTTATTTGCATATATGTTATAATAATAATTGAGGAAAAGGATATGAAAAAAAATTATGCATTCTTAATTACTTTTTTATTAAGCCTTATTATTCAAGTATTGAGAATAAGTCAAATCGAGTTTGTTGAATTTGCTAACAGTTCAACAACTTCTTTAGGAATGTATGGACTCCTTTTGCTTGCTATGCCAGTTATTTTACTTTTAATCATTGTTGGTCCAGTAGCGGTTATTTCGATACAAATACCTAAAATATTTTTTCCTAATAATATCAATGAACATAAAAATCATATCCAATTGAAGATACTATATTTTATTATTATAAAACAATCAAAACTACAGGTCTTTCGTTGTTGAGAATTTAGTTTTTTACTTAGAGATAAAAAATTAAAAAGGAGATAATATGAAGAAAGAATTTTTTATAATCCCTGTAGGATTATTGTTTTTTGTTTTACTGATTTATTCAAATTCAAGTTATAGTGAATCAGTGTTTTTGTTTTATACTAGAAATATTTTAATTTTTAGTTTCTTTGGATCATTAGTTGTAATTACGCAACTATATGTGAAAGATATAGTAGTAAAAAAGAAATCAACTAATATAAAATTGATTAATACATTATTAATTGCATCTGGTTTTGCTGTAATGATGATTATTGGTCAAACTCAAATAAATATAATACAAACATATAATATATTTCAATTTCCACAGTTTCTTACATATAATGTATCCGATCCTAAATTGAGGATTGTAAATATTACATCAAATGAAGGATTTATTTATGACTATAATATAGACTATTACCATTATCCTAATGATGTAGTGTACGGAGATTTGAAATTTTGGATAGAAATATATGAGGACAATGGTAGAAGATTAAATTATATATCGACTCAATTTGAAGATGGAGAATTTATTTCATATGAGAAAATTGTTTATATTAGAAATGTTGATACTGATGATCAGATATACAAAGTAGTAGAGGAATACGAATACGATAATTTAGATTATATTATTACGCAGTATTACTATCAAGATTTACATATCAAAACTGAGTTGAGTGATACTTATCAAGAGTATTCATTTGATGAATATATTCAAAAAGTAACCTATCATTCGTTCATTGAGGATAATGAATCAACAGACGGTATGATGTATTTAATTGAAATAGTGAAAATTGTTGAGGATAATAATAGAGGTATAACTACCGAGACTATAGCAAAGGGAAGTACAAACCTGTCTACAGTAGAATATGAAGTATATAAAAACAATCTACCTACCGGTATGATAGTGAAATATAGTATCGATAATTATTTTAATAAAATTGAGATTGAAACAGATGAATATATTTATGTGAAAGATCGATCAACTATTACATATACTGATTTAGTAAAAAATGAAACTACATCGTATAGTAGACAATTTTTAGACTATGAAAATTATGTAGATAAGTTTTATCTTGGTGATTTTTATTATGAATCAGAATCTATCTCAGGTGGACATAATGAAGTAGATATATATTCTATAAACAATATAGTCAAATTGGAATATCAAAATTATCTTGAATTAATAGATAGTCCATTTGTAGAAATCAATTACGAACTTTTTATAAGTGATGCAGACTTTATAAAGATGTATTCTCAAATACCGCTACCACTTGTACCATATGTGAATGGAGAGGATGAATAGTGCTGATTAAAATAAAAAAATCATTACATAATATTGTTTTGTTTAGCTCCATACTATATTTATATTTACACAATAAACCTGATGCATATAATATGATAGACATTTTTTCCGCTGTTATGATTTATATAACACTATACTTCGTTATGCTTATAATAGGTACATATTTAATAAATAAAAGGGAAACTGAATTTCTTAGAAAAATAATGCTGAGTTTTAGTTTTGTTATAAGTGTGTTTCTTATATTTACCATATATTCAATGATTTTATTCAGTGGAATGGACATTTCTAAAATTATTGATATCGTTTTAGGACTATTCTTGATTATTGTATTATTCTATGCGAATTTTTCGAATAAGCAAATTGATTTAAGAGAAGAAGAAAATTTAGAAATTATAACTAATAAAAATATAATTATATGGAATATTTTGTTTTATATTTTTGTTGTTAGTGTTTATTTGGTATTTATTTATTTTTTAACTCTATTTATTGTGTTCATGATAACAGGAGGTCCTGGAGGTGTTTGATATTATGAAGAAAGAATTAACAAAGTATTATTTTTTAGTATTGTCATACTCAATTGGCTATATCGGTATAATTTCACTAGTTACATACATGACATATCATACAGGTTTTAACAACTTTATTAGATATAGTATGATGTTTTTTATAGCATTATTTCCATTATATTTGGTCTATAATTTGTATAAGGATAAGAATAAAGGAATTCAGTTGCTTAAGTATAAACTTTTTATATTTATAGCTGTAAATATTATTACAATTCTAATGATGATTTTTGTAGCAAGAATAGTGATTTCATAGTCCTTTGTTGGGTTCAACAACCCACAATAAGCGAATAGTCGAACACCTTATTTTGACACAAAGAAATAACCACTCAAAAACCATCACAACATAAAGTGCTTAATATAGCCATTTTATAAGGGGTGCGTAAAAATCACTAGGGGTGCGTAAATTCTGCTAGGGGTGCGTAATTGTATCAAAATAGGTCATGCAACACAACTTCAAAACACATTAATTCCTTTGAATTAATCATAATTTAAATTTACACTTCAATAAATAAAGGTCACAAATGTCTATCAATAATTCTTCCGATAGATTTTGTGACCTTTTTTGTTACCAAGAATAGAAATAAACTATGATTTTATCTTATGATTGAATATCAGTTTTATGTCTCTTATATGAATATAACAGATGATCAATCACTTTAAAAAACTGATTGTAATCTAAAGATGGATCATATTCCTCGACTCCATAACTAAAGGTAAGAGGGAAGTCTATTCCAAAATCAGTTTCAGTTATCAATCTGAGTAACTCCTCCATAAGAGCATTTGCATCAATAATATTTATATCTGGTAGCATGATAAGAAATTCATCGCCACCCCATCGTCCGATGGCGTCATTTTGTTTAAGATTATTTGATAAAATATCAGAAAACTTAATCAGGATTTCATCACCTTTTAGGTGACCATAGTAATCATTAATATATTTAAATCTATCAATGTCGATAATTGCTATGCTGAGTTTTTCATTTTTATCTAATAAATTATATTGGAGAATCTCTTTTTTTACGATACTCTCAATATGTCGGCGATTAGAAATTTGAGTTAAATCATCTGTTTCGCTCAGTATGGTTATTTTTTCCATCGCG
>JAHIRQ010000186.1 GCA_018818645.1 Bacillota bacterium | reverse complement strand
GCTTCAACGAGTTTATTTTTCGCATGATGTGCTTTTTCTAAGGCTCTTTTGAGTTCTTCAACATCCGCTTCATCAAGCTCTAAAATACCTTCTTTGATTTCATCAAGTTGTTCTTTAGCATACCTTCCATTTGAAACTGCAACTGCATATTTCTTTTCATCCTCATGGTTTAAAAGTGGAATTTGACCAATTTCTTTTAAATACATACGAACAGGATCATCAATTTTGATATTTGATGCGATGGTTTCAATGTTGATCAATTCTTCTTCTTCAACCTCAAGACCACTTAAGGATAAATCATCTGGTTCTTCTTCCTCAAGCTCAAATTCAACATCGTCATCATCATCTTCTTCAATCTCTAATACAGCACTTGACTCTTCTTCTTCATCCTCTAAATCTTCTAATGCGATGATATCAATATCTTCGTTCAAAAGTGCTCTTTCGATTTCAAAGTAGTCTTCACTGTTTAAATTAGCGAAAGGGGTGACATCTTCTTGATTTAAAAACTTATCTTTACCAGCCTTTTTAATGAGTTGTGCAATTATTTTTTCTCTATCCACAGTATACCTCCTAAATTTTCTTATCCAATTGACGGATAATTGAGTCTCTTTCTTGAACCAAGTGATCGCTATAATCATTTAAGTTATGGATTTTATCATTTAAATATTCCAATCTTCTTTTTAGATTCGCTTCCTTGATTAATTGAATATATCCTTCAATCTCACCTTCTGAAATTGGGATATTCTTGACCCAAAACATATCCTTCAATAGATTATTTTCCATGTGTTCTCTTTGGTCACTTGCAAGCCCATCTAGAAATTCATCTAAATTAAACTCAAGATGATCTTCATAATAATGCTCCAGTTGAATACGAATCGTTGCGGTGATATGATCTGCAAAGTCTGTCTGTTTTAATTCTTTTAAGACATTCATGCAAACATCTCTTGATCTTAACATGGAAAAAAATAAGATACGTTCCGCTTTTTCGTTCTTGTTCAACATTCTAGCCCTTTCAGGCTTTGGCATAACTGGTTCCACGACAGTTGGTGGTTTTTTCTTAAACTCCAATTCAGACAGTGGAATATTCAATTCGGTCGATAGCTTTTGTACATAAAATGCACGTATTGAACTATCGGATGACTGTATCATCGTCATCACTTGTTTCTTAAATTCCTTTAAGTCATTGGCATTTTGTAGGTTTTTACCTATTTTGTAGTAATTGTATCTAAATGCATATGCATCTAGCGTATACTCACCAAAAAGCGCTTCAAACTTTTCTGGACCGTAAGACTTCACAAAGTCATCAGGGTCCATTTTTTCAGGAATGGATAATACTTCAACCTTAAGTGATTCTTTTTCTAGAATCGGTATTGCATGGTCAGATGCCTTAAGACCTGCCATATCGCCATCGTAAGCAATGATTACAGAAGGTGCAACACTACGAATCAGTTTTGCTTGATCCTTCGTTAGCGCTGTACCCATGGTAGCTACTCCATTTTTAACACCAGCACTATAAGAGCTAATCACATCAAAAAATCCTTCATATAACACAACTTGTTTTTCTATTCTAATCTCATTTAATGCTTCATGAAGATGATAGAGAAGGAGTCCTTTTTTAAAGATGACAGTTTCAGGACTGTTGATGTATTTTACAGATTCCTTGGCACTCATCGTTCTTCCACTTAAGCCAACAACTAATCCTTTGGGGTTCGTGATTGGAAATATAATGCGGTCAGAGAAAAGATCGTAAAATGAACCGTCATCCTTTTGTTTAACAACACCAAGCTTAATCATATCAGATACAGCGTAACCTTTATCCTTTAACACCTGATAAAGTGTATCACCATGTGTTGGTGCATAACCTAATTTAAAATGATCAATCAATTCATCGGTCATTTGTCTTTTATATAGATAGGATAACGCAGTTTGACCCTTTTCACTATTTTTTAAGTTAAAGCTATAGAATGAGGAAACCTCACCCATCAGCTTATAGAAATTCTCATATGGGTCTTTCTTGATTTTAACATCTTGAATTTCGATACCTGCACGAACTGCAAGTTCGTGTGCAGCTTCATTTAGCGAGATATTTTTAATCTTACGATAGAAATTAATTGGGTTACCACCCTCGTGACATGACATGCACATCGCGATATTCTTTTCTGGAGAAACAGAAAAGCTTGGTGTTTTTTCTTGGTGGAAGGGACATAACCCCATGAAGTTCTTGCCTTTTTTTTGAAGTGAGACAAACTCGCTGACTAAGTCAACGATCGCGGTTTTCTCATTGATTTCATCAAGTAGCTTATTATCCATGGTTTCCCTCCTTTTTTAGAATTTAGATTGCTCTTCGATATAGCTTCTTAAATCTTTAATTGGGATACGAACTTGGTCCATTGTATCCCGATTACGAACAGTGACTGAATGATCATTTGCTGTTTCATGGTCTACTGTTATACATAGATATGTTCCAATAGCATCCTGTCTACGATATCTTTTACCGATATTTTGTGTTTCATCATAAATAACATCGAAATACTTGGTCAATTCAGTATATATTTCAAATGCTTTATCTGCATGTTCTTTTTTCATTAATGGTAGGATAGCTGCTTTATATGGAGCAAGCGCTGGATGTATTCTTAGTATTTGTCTAGTGTCTCCACTTTCTAAGACTTCTTCATCTAGGGCATCTGTTAAAAATGCTAAGACCAATCTTTCAACACCAACTGCAGGCTCGACAACATATGGAAGATACTTCTCATTGGTATCTGGATCTAGATAAGTCATATTTTCTCCAGAATGTAATTGATGTGCCTTTAAATCATAATCTGTACGAGATGCAATCCCCCAAAGTTCATCAAATCCCCAAGGAAATTTATAACGAATATCTGTAGTTGCATTCGAATAATGACTTAATGCTTCTGGTTTATGGTCATCAAATTCAAGATTTTCTCTCTTTAGACCTAAATTTGTTAACCAGTTCATACAAAATGATTTCCAGTATTCAAAATATTCCATTTCAGAGCCTGGTTTCACGAAGAATTCCATTTCCATTTGTTCAAATTCTCTGGTTCTAAAAATGAAGTTACCAGGAGTAATTTCATTTCTAAAGGATTTACCAACCTGACAAACTCCGAAAGGAACTTTCTTTCTTGAAGATCTTTGAATGTTTTTAAATTGAATGAATATACCTTGAGCTGTTTCAGGTCTTAAATAAATCTGGTTTGCTTGTTCTAAGACTACACCTTGATAGGTTTGAAACATCATGTTAAATTTACGAATTGGTAAAAAATCAGTTTTTCCACAGCTTGGACATTTGACTTTATGTTCAATCAAATAGTTATACATTTTATCTGTATCCCATCCATCTGCATTGACTGTTTTATCATGTTCTTCGATCAACTTATCTGCTCTAAATCTTTGATTACAGCTCTTACATTCCGTAAGAGGATCAGAAAATCCACCAACGTGTCCGCTAGCTTTCCATACTTCGCTATTTAAAAGAATCGAACTATCCAATAAGACATTGTTCGCTGTTTCTCTTTGAAATTTTTGAATCCAAGCATTCTTAATATTCTTCTTAAGAAGGCTTCCTAAAGGACCATAGTCCCAAGTATTTGCAAGTCCACCATAGAGCTCACTGCCCTGATAAATAAATCCGGAGGTTTTTGCATATTGCACAATCATATCTAATGTAACCATGTGAACACATCCTTTAATGTCTATTGTAGATTTTTTAGTGTAGTTTGTAAATGATACTGATAATATTTTAAAATAAAACCATTTATTCTATAAAGAACTTCCTTATCGAGTGATTCAAGTTCAGTATAAGGCATTAATGTTAGTTTTAATAGCATAATGGCATCTTTCACATCAAGGTCTAGATAATCTAGTTCTCCTTGATAGACTAAACCACCTTTTTCGATATTAATTCCTTTAATTTTTCTACCATCACCAGATAAATCGATGGGATAGCCGAGAGGCTTTAAGATCTTTAATGCAAAGCTTAATGAGGCTTCAAGAATCTGATTAGAAGTTAAAGCAAGCATCATTTCTTGATAGATTAATTGGTGACTATAATTTTCTACGATTAAGTGATCAATAATCTCTAAGATAAGTGCTGCACTCTTTGTTTGATGAAAATCCTTTTTGATTTCAGAAAAATCGTTAACAATCTTTGATTCTGATAATGTAACAAATGTTTTTTCTGACTCTTTAAATTCAATATGAGTCAAAAACTGAGAAAGAACTCTTGAGACTTGATTCATCTTTTGAGAGCCTTGAGCAAGCAATGTTTTCTTACCTTTTGGTGTATAAACAAATAGTAGTCTCGCATTTTCCTGATAGGGTTGTACCCGGTAAATGAGCCCTTCCATCAATTACTCACCATAGCCAAATGCCTTCAAGTCATTTGGTCTATTTCTCCAGTCTTTTTTAATCTTCACCCATAGAGTGAGATGTATTTTTGTATTGAGTAACGAATTGATTTCTTTTCTGGCTTCAGTGCCAATCTTTTTAATCTTTTCTCCTGCTTTACCAATTAAGATTTGTTTTTGTGTTGCGCGTTCAACAATAATTAATGCAGTCACATCTACTGTGTTCAGTTCTACATTTTCTTCTAAAGATTCGATGACAACTGCAACTGCATGCGGAACCTCTTGCTCGGTATGAAATAAAATCTTTTCTCGAATTAATTCTGACATCAACATCTCTTCACTTTGATCGCTTTTCATGTCGGCTGGAAAAAACTCAGGTCCTTCCTCAAGAAGAGGTACAAGCATTTCGACTAAACGATTTAAGTGTGTTTTTTCCTTCGCCGAGATAGGAATAACACCTTCAAAAGGATAAGCATCTAAATAGCTGATAATAACTTCATCGATTGCTGAACGATTCTTAAGTTCATCAATTTTATTGATAACTAGGAAAACTGGAATTTTTATCCCTCTAAAATATTGAATGATATGATCTTCTGCCGCGCCTCTTATTGAATCTACAACAAATAAAACGATATCGACATCATTAATTGATGATACAGCAACCTTATCAATTGATTTATTCAAAAGGTCTCTTCCTTTATGCATACCTGGTGTATCCACAAAAATCATTTGATATTCATCTGTTGAAAGTACACCTAAGATTCTATTTCTAGTGGTTTGAGGTTTAGGACTCATAATCGCGATTTTTTCACCAATCAGCTGATTGATTAATGTTGATTTTCCAACATTAGGTCGACCAACAATCGCGATAAATCCAGACTTATGACTACTCATCTTTAGGCTTTTCGTCTAAAACGAATGCATACGGTAGAAGCTCATCGGTTGATGTTTCTTTGATATCACCCTTTGTATTTGCTAAATAGATTTTAGTGTTTTTGGGCATCAATTCATGCATGACCTGTCTGCATGCTCCGCATGGAGACACAGGTGTATGATCGTTAGCAATAATCGTCATTGATACGATATCTTCCTTCTTATAGCCTTGACTATATAGGGAAAATAATGCACTTCTTTCTGCACAATTTGACAATCCAAAAGATGCATTTTCAACATTTGCACCATGTATATAGGTTCCATCCTTTAAGAGAATGGCTGCGCCAACCTTAAAATTAGAATATGGGGTATATGCTTTACTTCTAGCGATTAGCGCTTCATCGATATTTTTCATGTTATTTCCTTTCTAACTTCGCTTTTTTCAATATTTTTTCTTGTGCTAGTACCATAAATTCTTCTTCTGATTTGGTTTGGTGATCAAATCCTAAGAGATGTAGATAACCATGTACTGCTAGAAATCCTATCTCTCTTTCGAATGAATGACCGTAATCACTCGCTTGTAATCTTGCTTGTTCAATCGAGATAAAAATATCACCAATAGAGCTATCGAATTCATCATCATTTGGAAATGAAAGCACGTCAGTAGATTTATCAATATTTCTAAACTGCTTATTCAACTCTCTAATTTCTTCCTGAGACACAAAAACAATTTGCATATTTTTCTTATTTTTAATGGGACGAAAAACCTTTTTCAAAAGCTTTTTCATCTCTTTAATATCTTCACTTGTCTGATTGTGTAGATTGATTTTCACTAGTCTCATACCTTTCAAGTATTCTTTGTACAAGCGGATGTCTAACCACATCGATTTTATCAAATGTGATAATTTGAATATCCTCTAATCCTTGAAGCAGTGTTAATGCTTGATTCAGTCCTGAAGGAGTACCTTTAGGCAAATCAGATTGTGAGGGGTCTCCAGTAATCACCATCTTGGATGCAAATCCAAGACG
>JAHIRQ010000185.1 GCA_018818645.1 Bacillota bacterium | reverse complement strand
TGATCTTCGTCATGATTCATTTCTTCCAAATGAAGATTATAATTTCTACCAATGAACACAAATCTGTCCATAAGATAGTCTAATATCTCTTCATTGAGTACATGGCGACGATACTTAACAACTAAAATAAGATGATAATACATCTTGAACACTGAATGATTATTATTATCTAGTTTCACCTTAACCACCCCATTTTATTTATGACGACCTATACAAATATTATATCATATATTGACGTGAAAAAAGTTAGTTATTTATATTTAAATTGGGGTTCCATTCATCTCCCACTTAATTCTTTGAAGAGGGAGTTTTCTGAAACTTTTAGATAAAAAGATATTGATTATACTCTTATTTAGAAATATAAGTATATGGACTAAAAACGAAGGTATAGGATGTGAAAAAAACCACTAGATAACGATTAAGGTCATCTAATGGTATATTAATTTATTCACAAAACTATCCAACAAATATTATTTTAATATAAGCAATGAGATAGTCTCAAGCGAGTTGAAAAAACCATATTGCTTTCAAAATGAACCTCGTGAGTATCAAAGAAATATCAAAATCGACAAATGTATGTTTACCTTCACATGGTTGAAAACTGTCTACAATACCAAAGTAACATACTTTATTGAACAAATGATTCTTTTAACCCTTATAACCTGAATGGATCATCGTTCAAAAGAAAGTGTTTCAAACCGATTGTTGTAATGCCATAATCATCTTTTCTAACATCAATGTTATCTCTTACAATAATAAATTTCCTAAATGAATCATCAACATTTAAAAAAGGTCTAATCTCCTGTCTCACTTTTTCGCTATTTGGTAAATGATATGCAGACTGAATATAGATTTTATCATTTGTGATATTAGAAACAAAATCAATTTCTAGAGATTTTCTTACATAGTTACCATTTTCATTTTTCTCACTGACTTCAACAACTCCAATATCTACATTATAACCTCTATGAATAAGTTCATTAAAAATGATATTTTCCATCATGTGCTTGTCTTCTAATTGTCTAAAGTTTAAACGGGCATTTCTAAGTCCCATGTCTACAAAATAGTATTTTGACGGTGTATTAATATACTTTCTTCCTTTAATATCATAGCGGTTAGTTTTCTTGATTAAAAATGTATCCTCTAGTATATCCAAATAACTTTCTATCGTATTTCTCGAAAGTGTTTCTTGTTTCACACTCTTGAACGTATGTTCTATCTTTGATGGGTTGGTCATGGACCCAATAGATGAAGAAACTATATTAAGAAGTGTCTCTAATTGTGAGTCATTTCTAATTCCATATCTTTCTTTGATATCTTTAATGTATATTTCATTAAACAAATCTTTTAAGTACTTAGACTTTTGCTCATTTGTTTTTCTTGCTAATACAAAGGGCATCCCACCATAAATGATATATTCATTCCATGCGGTATCAAAGTCTTTCCCTCGAGCATCGTAATATTCTTTAAAAGTTAGCGGAGACACATAAATTTCATCACCTCTTCCTCTGAACTCTGTAATCACATCTTTTGATAGAAACCTAGAATTAGAACCACTTACATAAACGTCTAAATTATTAATTTTCAACCACCCATTCAAAAGCGGTACAAAGCGGTCAACTTGTTGGATTTCATCCACAATCAAATAATACATTTGATCGTCAATAATCAATGATTTAACGTGTTCATTTAACACATGAGCATCTGTTAGATATTCATTTTCCAGGTCTTCCAAGGAAATTCTTATAATATGATCTTCATTGATACCTAAAGAAACTAGATAATCGAAAAATATCTCATTTAACAAATAAGACTTTCCACATCTTCTTATACCCGTGATTATTTTGATCATTTTGTTATGCATTTTACTAATTAGCTCATTAAGGTACTTGTCTCTATTAATTCTCATCTTATAACTCCTATTGAATTTTTATGCAAGAACTTGCAATTTTATTCAATATAATTTTAGCATAATAACCTGTTAATATCAATAAGCATTTCAACATATCCAATGGTACTATTGATTTTTTATGCAAGAACTTGTATTTTTATTCAATTCTTTTGTGCTGAAAACTCAATATGATGAGAGTAATATGTGTTTCATTTAATCTATGATGCTTTTTACACAATGATTAAGCAAGTTATAATCTGGTTTCCACAAAGAACAAAATTTGCTCATATAGAGAAAAAAAAGTCATCGGACCCTTATTGAAGGTATCTGATGGCTGTCTTTATTGGATTCGTTACATTTGGGTCGCTTTATATAACGTTTTCAAGTATGAGTCAAGTATATAACAAGTGCTATTTTAGGGAAAGCAATGAGATAGTCTCAACATGGACAGTTTGTGAAAACATATCTACTGGTTGACAAACCTTAACCTCATATTTTGTACTTAAAATCTTTATATCTCTAACTTGAGTCAGTGGTTCACAAGAAATATAAACGATTCTTTTCGGTAACAATCTCAAAACTGACTTCAAGAATTCTTCAGATGCTCCATCTCTAGTAGGATCCATAATTAAAACATCTATCTTATCCTTATAATTTTCTAGATACTTTGAAACATCTTCATTAGCAAAAGTAACATTTTCGATATTATTTAACTTTTTATTGAACAAGGCATCTTGATGACTTGTTTTATTAGTTTCTACTGCTATTACTTTTTTAGCATGTTTGGCTGCTATTAAGGAAATCGTACCAATTCCTGAATATGCATCTAATACTGTATCTGTATTCTTCATATCAGCCAACTCAATAGCTTTTTGATACATCTTGATCATTTGGTTTGGATTGACTTGATAAAATGACTTTGATGATAATCTAAATCTAACTCCATCAATTTCATCCATAATATATCCTGTGCCAAATAGTATTTTTTCTTCATCTAATAACACCAATGCTGTCTTTCTATGATGAATGTTTTGAATGACTGTCACTACTTTTGGATGTAATTTAATAATATCTTGTGCCATTTTCTTAGCATTTGGTAGTAAATTCCCATTTGTTACAAATACCAACAACATATCATTTGATTTATATGATTTTCGAATCAATACATGTTTGATGATTCCAGTTTCTTTATCAATATCATAAGCAGTCATTTTATACTTATTGAAAACTAATTCTACTGTCTTTAGGACTTCATTTCCATCACTATCTTGAATGTGGCAACTTGTATAAGGAATAACCTTCTTGGTTCCTTCCTGATATAGACCTAATTTCACTTTGTTCTTTTCAGTGGTTGCTGATGCTACAATTTTATGGCGATAATTGAGTGCCTT
>JAHIRQ010000184.1 GCA_018818645.1 Bacillota bacterium | reverse complement strand
CACAAATCCAATTGTAATCATCGATGAACCACAATCTGTAGATAATACACCTAAAGCGAAAGATGCGATCAAATCGTTAAATCCTTTATGCACATTACGTTATTCAGCAACGCATCGTGAGTTATATAACTTGATGTATCGTTTAACACCTGTCGATGCTTACCAGGAAAATCTAGTTAAGCATATTGAAGTATCTTCACTTCAAAGTGATGAAACGACAGCTAAACCTTATGTCAAACTAATATCAATTAATGATAAGAACGGATTTTCAGCAAAACTGGAGATTAATGTTTTAAAAAGTGATGGTTCTATTTCTAAAGGAACAGTTACTGCCAAAATTGGTGAGGATTTATGGGAAAAATCTGGTGGTGTGGACTACTATAAAGAAATGAATTACATCCTTGATGATATCGGAACATTTGAAGATGTTGAATACATCTATTTTGCCAATGGCGTTACAGTGAATAAGGGTGAAGCAGTTGGTGAAGTCAATCAAGATGCGATAAAGCGTGCTCAAATCAGAGAAACGATTGAGCTTCATTTAAAAAAAGAAGAAACCTACTTAAAACATGGCATTAAAGTTTTAAGTTTGTTTTTCATTGACCAAGTTGATAAATATAGAGTCTATGATACTAGCGGACAACAACATAAAGGTCAATATGGTATTTGGTTCGAAGAAGAGTTTAATAAACTCATCAATGGGCGTTTTAAACGACTTAAAGATACGTATGGCAACTCTATATCATATGACCCAGAAAAGATTCATGACGGCTATTTTTCTGTTGATAATAAAGGCAGAGCGAAAGACACAAAAGGTGATTCTATTGCTGATGAATCGACCTATGAACTCATCATGCGTGACAAAGAACGCCTATTAAGTATTGAAGAACCTAAGCGTTTTATATTCTCTCATTCAGCTTTAAAAGAAGGATGGGATAATCCTAACGTTTTTCAAGTATGCACTTTAGTAGAGACTCAAGATACAATGACTAAAAGACAAAAGATAGGTCGTGGGTTACGTATATGTGTCAATCAAGATGGTGATAGAGTCAATGAACCTAAGTTTAATATTTTAAGTGTAGTTGCAAACGAATCCTATAAAGATTTTGCGAGTGGACTACAAAGAGAACTCGAATCAGATGCTGGATACAAGTTTGGAATTATTGAGAAAGTAAGTTTTGCTGGTATGGAACTTACAACACCCTATGGCGTTGAAATTACCCTTACTCAAGAAGACTCAGCTAAAATCTATGCTCAACTGAAAACAAAAGGTTATCTAAAATCAAATGGCAAGATTGATGATAAGTTTTTTAGTGATGTTCAAAACAATGAATTTAAACTACCAGATGAATATGCTATATTTCAAGATAAAGTGATAACAATGATTAAGAAGTTGTCACGTGAAATTGAAATTAAAAATGCGAATGAAAAAATTAAAGTTAGTATCAATAAAAAAATATTCCTATCAGATGCATTTAAAGATATGTGGAATAGAATTAAGCGTAAAACCCTTTATTCAGTAGAAATGGACATCGACAAATTTAAAGAAGATGCCATTGATAAGTTAAAGGTAATGCCTAAAATTATAGCTGAAAAGATTGAACGTGAAAGAACGAAGCTAAATATTACTAGTGGTGGGGTCATTCAAGAAGGATCTACAAGATATGGTTCAGTTGGTGATATCAATGAGTTTGACACAATTATTTATCCTGACTTTATCAGAAGACTTCAAGATGCTACTCACTTGTTGCGTTCTACCATTATTGAAATCATAAAAGAATCAGGTCGACTATCCGAGTTTTACGACAATCCGGAGTCGTTCATAAAGAACGTTTCTTCAATATTGAACCAGGTGAAAAAGTCCAACTTATCAAAGGGACTAAAATACTATCAATCAGACGAATATTTTGTACAAGAGGATGTTTTTGATGATACTGATCTCTATGGATATAAGGATAAAAACATCATTGATATTTCTGATGAGAAAAACGTATATGATCATGTCATTTTTGACTCGACGATTGAAAAGCAGTTTGCTATTGATGCTGAAGAAGATGAAGATGTGACGCTTTACGCAAAACTTCCAAAGAGATTTACAGTAGACACACCATTTGGTACGTATAATCCTGACTGGATAGTTGTTATACAATCTAGTGGTGAAGATAAACTATACTTCGTTGCTGAAACAAAAGGATCTGAAAAGGATGAAGAGCTGAGAGAAAGAGAAAGCAATAAAATCCTTTGTGGCAGAAAACACTTTGAAGTGCTTGATTCAGAAGTGAAGTTCGAAGTTGTCAATAAATTAAAAAGTTTAAAATAAACTAGCAAAATTGGAGGAGCTACTTAATGGAGAAGTGTATTGTTTGTGGAAAGGAAGCAAAATATAAACTTTGTTTTACATGCTACACAGAAAAAAACCACATCAAAGAAGAACTCATCGGAATAAACGAGTTCGATGAAGTTAAAGATTACTACAACAATCTAAAATACAACATTTTCAGAATAAAAAAAATGGATTATGCCCGCACAGGATGCTTAAAACTTATTGCACTTGGAGAGAAACTAGAAAATGAGTTTAAAGTGAAGGGAAACATTGATAAAGCTCACACTGATGTTGTTAATCTCCTAGAAAAGAAACAAGCATACATTTTATCTTTAAACTCAGCTACTGAAGGGAAAAGAGAAGCGAAACCAGAAGTTGAAGAACAAAGCGAAATAGACATTCCCCGTGAAGAAAAAATCGATAAAGAGGAAGTATTAGATTACAGAAGAGTTTATCCGATGACATTTCGTTGTAAAGATGGTCATTACGTAAGATCTAAATCTGAGAAAATGATTGATGATGCACTTACAGCTAGAAAAATTATTCACTATTACGAACAAAGAATAGTAAATGAAGAAAGCAATGAAACATATTTTCCTGATTTTTTCTTACCATATATTGGTGGAAATAACGGGACATATATTGAGTATTTTGGACTTTCTACTCCTGAATATATGAAAACAGAAGAAAAGAAAAAAAGTTTTTACAAGAAAAATAATATCAGTGTGATTTTTATTCAGGATAAACATATTGCAAATCTTGATGATTTTCTAGAAGATGAAATTAGAAAAATAGAAAAGAAATCAAAATAGAGTTGTTTTAAAATCTAGTACCTATATTACAAAGGAGGAAAATGTTATGGATAAGAAAGAAAAGAGTAGACTAAAACTTAGGATAATGAATATGCTTTATTATTTGGATGATGTAAAGGAACAAGATAAAATGATTTCAATTTTAGTAACCTATAACTCAAGATTCCGTGATACGAAATTTAAAGATTTCATTGACAAAATCATTATGAGCACTAAAAAGGATTATTTTGAGAAAGTTGATTATTTGCTGAAAGACATTTTCGAAGACGATTTTGGTGCTTCAGATAAACAAATTATCACGAACATGTTGAACGAAATTAAACCAATTATTGAAAAAGCACAAAGAACACTCTGGGATCAGTTCACTGATTTATTTAAATGGAGCTAGTTATATGAGAAAACGTCGAATAAGAATTCTTTTTACCATACTCGGGATTCTTGTGCCAATCTTAATCATATTATTATTTGGCTTTTTGGACGTTTCACAAACATGGGATTCATGGGGACGCCAGAAAGATGGATCAATCATTTATCCTGGTTGGGAATATCTATTATTATTACTATTTAAGTTTTCTTTGTATGTATTTCCACCAATCATAATATCGATTGGTACAACAATTGAAAACAAGAAGGAGGTACAAAATAAAAGGTACCCATTTTATCTCGTTAGAGCGTTTAATATATGGTTTCTGATTCTACTATCTCTTAAACTCATTTCTGATTCTATTTTAGAGCTTGATAATATTTTTGGCATTACACTTTTTAATAGCATTAAGGATGTTCAAATTCTAATAGGATTCATTTTAACAGTAATTATTAAAGAAACCATTAAAATTGATCCGAATCAAGTTTATAAAAAATAATTGCTGAGTGTTATAGTGGATAGGTAAATCTAGTAACATTGTCTGATTTTAAGAATTATACTTCTCAGTTATATATTTTTAAGAATTCATTGGTTTTACAATTTTTATTGATTAGAAACGGAGCGGAAACATGATTGAAATAAGTAAACTAGAGAATGTATTTGGTATAAAAAAATTAAATAATTGTGATTTAATTAATCAAAACACAATAATATATTCGCCTAACGGTGTTATGAAATCATCCCTTACTGATGGTCTTCTTGCTATATCTTTAGATCAAAACCCTAGAGATGTTTTCAACAGTATTCCTGCTTCCTTTTCGATCAAAAATAATGGTGTTTCCATAACGGAAATTACAACTCCAAAACATTTAGATTTAGTTATTTTTAAGGGTGAAGATATATTTGACACAATTTTTAAAGATAAAGAAATGGCTAAAATAGTTGTTTCGACTGCATTAAAAAAGCAATATGAAGTGCAAATGGCATCCATCAAAGATAAACTCGACTTAATTAAAACAATATTTGCAGTAAATGTTCTTGAAGAGAAAAAAGGTTCTAAGAACACAAAGATTGACGAATTTTTCAGTATGTTTCATGGAGAAAGTGAACTCCAGAAAATAAATTCAGTATTCACAACAATCCATAATGACATCACAGATGATTGCTCATCTATTAGTTATTCTTCATTATTTAATGCAAAGACAGAACCAATTCTTAATGACAATAGTTTTAAACAAAAATGCGAAGAGTTTCAAAAACTCAAGGATGTTAAACTTAACGAAAAAATATTTAATTCTGCTTTTGGAATTACACAACTCGAAAATTCTCATAAGAGCCTGGTAACAAATAAGTACTATGAGGCAGGACATATGCTTCACATAAATGATGAAGATTTAGATAAACAGGGTGTAGATGAACTTATCGAAGATTCTATAAAAACTGCATATGGTTCTGAAGAAATGAAAAACTCATTTCTAGCTGCAAAAAAAGTGCTAGATGCAAATAAAGATTCAAGAGAAATTATTAGTGCAATAACAGATAACAAGTGGTTACTTGAAAAATTAGCCAAACCATCAGAATTTAAAATCGACCTAATCTTCAAGAAAATTGAGAAATTTATAGACGAAATTGATTTGCTACGAAAGGATATTGAAGTAGCTAAGCTTGAAATTGACAAGATCTATATTGAAGCAAAGAAAACAGAATCAATTTGGAGAAGTGTTATTGAAACATATAATCAAAGATTCAACAATAGGTATTTTGATATCGCTATTTCAAATCAGGTTAATGCGATTGTAGGTACACAGGAGCCGGTATTTACAAAGGTGCTAAAAACTTCCGGGAATGAAATAAATGATGAGATTTTCAATAGATTCAGTTCTGGAGAAAAACGTGCTATATTCATTCTTTATTTTCTATTTGAAATAAAATTGAAAAATATGATTGGAATTCCATATACTATAATAGCTGATGATATTGTCGATTCATTTGACTATAAAAATAAATATGCCATGATTGAATATTTATCAGAGTTGAGTACTGATACCAATATCCAATTAATTGTACTTACGCACAATTTTGATTTCTATCGTTCTACCTGTATTTCACTAGGTGGGAATCTCAATTCTAGACTTTTTGCATATTTAGATACAAGTGAGGATGTTTCATTATTTAACGCTAATTCATCGGACTATGAGTCATTTCAATTATTTAGAGTTTGGAAAACAAGAAACGATATCCCTTCATTAATTGCATTAATTCCATTTTTAAGAAATCTTGTTGAATTACAAGAAGGAGAAACATCTGCAAATTATACTATGCTTTGTGACTATCTTCATTTTAATTTGAACACATCCACGTTATCTTTGAACGGTTTATCTTCAGTGTATTCGAGTAATGGAATTGTGCATACGAGTATATCTTCGTCTACTTCATATTGGGATTTGTTAATCCACGAAGCAAAAAGCATCACTAGTCCAGTTGTTGAAAGTGATATTAAAAAGAAGTTAATTTTGGGTCTATTTATCAGGTTGGCTTCAGATTATTTTCTACTTGAAAAATACAGAAGTAACAACGCAGGTGCAAATCCAATTATTGCTGTTGGTCAAAATTGGACAAAACAACTGAAGCGACTATCCCTCCATTATTTGACATTGGATGAGAAAAAGTTATATGACAGAGCCGTTACGGTTGCTCCATCATTTATTCATGTGAACAGCTTTATGTATGAACCTTTAATTGATGTTGGCAGTGAAAAATTGCTATCGATTGCACAAGAATTAATCACAGCCAACTCATTGTAATTGATTTTATGGTGTATCTGGAATTTGAATTTTGAATGTGATTATATCACAAAGGAACTTAATTAAATTATCATGATATCAACAAAGGAGGAAATTTATATGGAAGAAATAAAATATGTCACAAACGATATAGAACACATTGAAGATAATTATGTTAGAGAATGTATTCGTGCGATTACTGACAATCAGATAGCATTAATACCACTAATAGGATTTAGAGGTAAGGAAGGCTATACTTATCCAGAAGGTACAATAGATTTTTTTAACTATTTAAAAGTTAAATCCAATCAAGAGATGAAGTTGGCATTTGATGATTACTATAATGAAAACGTGATGCACAGCGAATGGATTAGGATAGCTGAAATCGCTGTTACTTGCGGTGTGTTACCCATTGTGACAGGATTAATTGTTTCTTTTATTACCGACAAAATCAAAAGAGGAAAAAAGGACCCCAAAAAAGTTAAGGTTGATTTGGCTATCAAAGTTAAAAAAGGGTCCAAAACAATTGATTTTAGCTTTGAAGGTGATGCGACAAAGCTAGAAGAGGCAATGAGAAGTATTAAGGAAATCGCCAATGATGATGGACACAATAGCTAAAAATCTCAGTGAGTGGCCAATAAGAGTTGATATTGAACTGCTGAAATCTATACAAAATGATCTTGTTCAAGCGAAAATTAGCAATTGCTCTTTAGCAAATGAACTGTGGTATTTAAAACAATTCATGTTAATTAGGATGAATTATGTTGAAATATTTAACATGCTGCAAAACAAACAGTATAGTGAAGCGTGGTCGTCTTTGGCCGATTTGGAAAACACTATTATTATGATTAAAGATACTTTTGAAATTCCTCAAATTTATCACATCGATTATATTTTAGAATATATCCATAAAATTCAAAAATTTTATCCCTACAAATTTTTTACAAGTAGAGAAGAAATAATTAAGGAAATGAAATGTGGGATTTGCGGTGCCGTTGTGAATCCGGCTAAATCATGCGGGCATGAGGCAGGAAGAGTTTATTGTGGTGTACTATGCGCATATGAGATTACGAAATTAGATTTGATAAGTCTTGCAGTTGTAGAAAATCCATATGATAAATATGCAGTTTTAAAGCTAAGCGACAAAGAACACAATTATGATTTGCTTGATTTTTTGATGAATGGATTATCAGATGCATTTGAAGAATGGGATTACATTGAAAAACAAGTGCCAAAACCAGAGTTTAAGAATGCTTTCATGAATAAACCTTGTCCCTGTGGATCGAATAAAAAATATAAGCATTGTTGTTATGGTAAAGAATATACACTAATGCCACATATTGAGGTTATTATTAAAAATCCCAAGAAAAAATTAGGCGATAACATAATCATTTCAAATGGTTTGTGGAAGGATAAAGAATAAAACAAACTTGGTTGTGACAACCCCAAAAGTGTCACAAACTTGGTTATGACAAGACATCTGACTAGAATAGGTCTGATTCAATAATCAGGCCTTTTTTTGTGCTTAAATTTGGCTAAAACAGCGTAAACGTCAAATATTAACACTGTATCAAAAGAAAACCACTTAGAGGATTGCTCTAGGTGGTGTTTTTGTATAGGGAGTTTAAATCTCACCTGGTGGAAAATGGCGGATTTTATGTGTTTCTAAGCGACTTATCAAGTTT
>JAHIRQ010000183.1 GCA_018818645.1 Bacillota bacterium | reverse complement strand
CCAAACAATTCTTTGATTTGCTTAACTCCTCCAACATGATCAAAATGACCATGTGTTAAATATATAGCTTGAACTTCTAAATCATACTTTTTGATATACTTAACGACATCATCGGATTCATAACCTGGATCTACGATGAATGCTTTCTTGTTCTCATGAACGATATAGCAGTTACTTTTTAAATTTCCTAAAGAAAATCTCATGATTTCCATTTTTATCACCCGAATTATTATAACATAAAACGTATTCATGTATCGTTTTACAAGCAATCTTCATTCATAAAATGTATAATGAAACGGTGAGGAGTGATCAACATGAAAATAGCAAACAACTATACTGAGTTAATTGGGAAGACCCCATTACTTAGATTAAACAAATATGAAAAAATGATTGGTTCAAAGGCAGAGATTGTCGTTAAGCTTGAAAACCATAATCCATTATCAAGTGTGAAGGATAGACTCGCATTTGCACTAATAGAATCCATTGAAAAACTAGGCTTAGTGAATGAACAAACAGTATTTGTTGAACCAACAAGTGGGAATACAGGTATTGGTCTCGCATTTATTTGTGCTGCTAAGGGATATAAACTTATTTTAACAATGCCAGAGACAGTTACCAAAGAAAGAATCCAAATCGTTAAGGCATTAGGCGCGACTGTTTACTTAACTGAAGCTGCACTTGGTATGAAAGGTGCAATCGCGAAAGCAAATGAAATCAAAGCTCAAGGAAATAACTATATCATTCCAATGCAATTTGAGAATCTTGCCA
This sequence comes from Bacillota bacterium, assembly GCA_018818645.1. Classification (GTDB taxonomy): domain Bacteria; phylum Bacillota_I; class Bacilli_A; order Acholeplasmatales; family Acholeplasmataceae; genus Peloplasma. The sequence goes on along the minus strand of JAHIRQ010000183.1, from coordinate 1,822 downwards.
ATCCTGAAATTCATCGAAAAACAACTGCAATTGAAATCCTAGAAGATACAGACCATCAAGTCGATATCTTTATTGCTGGTGTTGGCACAGGTGGTACGATCACTGGTGTTGGTGAAATCTTAAAGAAAGAATTGAAGAATGTACAAATTATTGCTGTAGAACCTAAAGACTCGCCAGTACTATCAGGAGGTACACCTGGACCACATAAGATTCAAGGCATTGGAGCAGGATTTGTTCCAGCAGTTTTAAATAGAAGTGTAATCGATGAGATCATTATGGTTTCGAATGAGGATGCTTTTGACACAGCTAGAATACTAGCGAAAACTGAGGGTGTTTTTGCAGGCATTTCATCAGGAGCAATACTATTTGCTGCAAGAGAACTCGCGCTACGCGAAGAAAATAAGGGAAAGAGAATTGTTGCAATCGTTTGCGATACTGGTGAACGCTACTTGTCAACTACACTATACGAATGAAACCATTTCAATGTACTAAAGAAGATGTATTAGCAGCTAAGAAGTTTGACCCTGCAGCACCTTGCTGCTTAATGATTTATTTGACATACCCAGGTGTTATTGCCTTAAGAAGACATCGTAGAGCGCATAAGCTCTGGAATAAAGGATTTAAGAATTGGGCAAGATTTATCAGCTATAAAACAAGAAAGAAAACAGGAATTGATATTCATCCTGCAGCACATATAGGTCATGGTGTATTTATAGACCACGGTATGGGATTAGTGATTGGTGAAACAGCAAGTGTTGGAGATAACTGTGTACTATATCATGGTGTAACTCTAGGTGCTAATACTTTTGATAAGGTTGATCGTCACCCGAAACTTGGAAATGGTGTGATTGTATTCGCGAATGCAACCATTATCGGACCCATTCATATTGGTGATAATTCAATCGTCGCTGCTAACGCAGTTGTCGTCAAAGAAGCTCCTGCAAATTCAAGATTAATAGGTGTTCCTGCACATCGAAACGGCTCTTTATAAAGCCGTTTTATTGCTATTTATTATAAAGAAATATGCTATTTATAATCTTATTCATATCCTTTGACTTTCATGAGAATAACACATAAAATGAAGCATGTTAACTGTCAAAGCAAAGGAGAAATGAAAATGAAAAAAATGATATTAACGATTGTTTTACTTTTTGTATCTATGATACTAACTGCTTGTCAATTTGGCAATGTCGGATCAGATAAATCTATAACCGTTTACACAGAAAGACATTATGATACAGACCAATTGCTTTACGATCGTTTTACTGAATTAACAGGTATAGAAGTGAATTTGATTCGTGATGACGCAGATAAGCTCATTACGAAAATGGATAATGAAGGTGAAGACTCACCTGCGGATGTTTTAATCATTGCAGATGCTGGTCGTTTGCATAGCGCAAAAGAACTCGATTTATTTCAACCTATTACATCTGATGTACTAGAAGAGAATGTACCTAATCATTATAAGGATGAAGAAAACTATTGGTATGGATTAACCATGCGTGCTAGAGTCTTTGTTTATCATCCAGATCGAGTTAATGCAAGTGAATTATCAACTTATGAAGCTTTAACGGATTCAAAATGGGAAGGTCGAATTGTTACTCGAACCTCAACCAATATTTATAATCAAAGTCTAATGTCTTCAATGATAGAAATCATGGGTGAGGAACAAGCAAGAGCTTGGGCAACAGGCTTAGTTCAAAACTTTGCAAGAGATCCTCAAGGTAATGATAGAGATCAAGCAAAAGCAGTTGTTTCAGGTGTTGCAGATATTGCGATTATGAACACTTACTATATTGGAAGAATGCTTCATTCAAGTGAT
>JAHIRQ010000182.1 GCA_018818645.1 Bacillota bacterium | reverse complement strand
TTAAAACTTATCAAAAAAACACATTTAACTATTTCATTATCAGTTTACTAATAATATCTTTTATATTTATTATCGTTGATATATTGATATTAGAATTGAGTAAGAGTAATCAAACATTTGTTAATTTGAATCAAATTTTGTTTTTTGGTATATTGCTACGATATATAAACATTAAGGATTCTATGAAGAAACTCAAAAAGAATTAGATTGGAAGATTTATTTTCTTTTCACATTAAACAAACTCATATTTGGGTTTGTTTTTTCTATACACTGTCAATTGGATTCAAAAAAAGATATAATGATAAAGCAAGTCATAGACTATTCAATTTATCATACTATTTAATACATTTCGATATAGAGAGGTAAAGACAATAATGAGCGATATGAATCTAGTGCAAATCATTAATGGAAGAACTGTTGAATTTATCCATGAGACACACGAATACTTTATTGATGGTATCAAAGTCCCTAGTGTAACTCAAGTAGTAGCAGCTGTTCTACCAAATCAATATAAAGACATAGATAAAGCAATCTTAAAGCAAGCTGCTGATAAGGGTATTGCACTTCATAGAGAAATAGAAAACTATGAAAAGGATAATCTCAAGGGATATACACAAGAATTCAATAACTATCTATACTTAAAAAGAATGCACCAGTTCCAACCTATAGAAAATGAAGTCTTAATCTATATTGAATTAGATGGTATACCTCTATGTGCAGGTAGACTCGATATGATCATTACATCTAAAGAGTTTGATGGTATCGGTATAGGTGATGTCAAAAGAACAGCTAATATTCATTTTGAACATTTAAAGCTTCAATTGAATCTTTATGCACTAGGGTATGAACAATCTTATAGTAAAAAGATTAACTTTCTAAAATGTATCCATTTAAGATATAGTCAAGCAAATTATCTGAATATCTCACTTGATTTAGATTATGCTATCGAAAAAATTAAAGAGTTCCATAACTAAAACAATCTTAAACAATCACTTCATTCATTTGTCGCATGGCATGCGACCAAATATCCTCTCATAACTGGTAATCTTATAGCAGATAGAGAAAAGAGAGGGCAATACAATGAAAAAAGGATTAACAGAGATTGTTTTTATTTTGGATAGAAGTGGTTCTATGAGTGGATTAGAGAGAGACACAATTGGTGGATTTAACTCCATGATTGAAAGACAAAAAGAGATTAAGGGTGAAGCGGTGATCTCAACAGTATTATTTGATGATCAATTTCAAGTGCTACACAATAGATTACCTTTAGAAGCTGTTAGACCAATGACAGGTAAGGATTATTATGTAAGAGGTTCTACAGCGTTATTAGACGCTATCGGTAGAGGTATAAGAAAGATCGGGAATGTTCAAAAATATACACCAGAAGAGTTTAGAGCAGAAAAGGTTATCTTTGTGATTACTACAGATGGTATGGAAAATGCTAGTCATGAATATAGCTATGAAATGATAAAGAAGATGGTAGAGCATCAAAAAGAGATGTATAATTGGGAGTTTATATTCTTAGGTGCGAATATAGATGCATTAGTGACTGCTGAAAGATTTGGAATAAGAAGAGATAGAGCAGCGAATTATCATTCTGATAGTAAAGGCACTAGAACGAAATATAAGGTTGTAGGGGATGCGATAAGTGAACTTAGAATATGTAGTGAGATTAGTGATCATTGGAAAGATGAGATTGATGAGGATTTTAAGAAAAGACAGAAGTAAAAATATTTATTGTATGCTATAATTTTGTTAGACAGCAATTTCGAGGTGTATTCATGGGGGATATTTCACACTCATTATCATTTAGTATAAAAGTGATTTCATCATTTAAAAATAATATTTATTAAAGGCATTCTTTTTGATGTCTTTTTGTTTTATTTAAGTTTTTTTGAGCGAATTGATACAAAAAAGGAGAGATTGTTAATGAGTTATGAAAAGTATATTAGTGCAGGAAGTAAATTAAGAAAAATTGATAAAGAGAAGAATGTTCTTATCATTCATTATGCTTGCGAAAAATTCGGAGGTGTAAGTGGGAATGATATATCAAAGATTGTAACAATAGAAATATTTTCTCGTGAAAGTAATCAAACAACTTCTTTTTCAATTCATACGAAAGCACAATTGTTAAAAATCACTGTTGATAAAATAGTTGAAAATTATGATTATATCGAAAAATTGATGTTAGATGATTTTTATGAATTTGTTAATAAAAACTCTTCTAATACGGTATGGGTCCATTGGAATCTTAGAAATGATGTTTATGGATTTAAGGCTATAGAGTTAAGATATAAAATCTTAGGTGGGAATCCATCAGTTTTAATTGACAGCCAAAAGTACGATCTTGGTGAGATTTTAAAAGATAGATATGGATATAATTATGTTGATCATCCAAGATTGAAAAATTTGATTGAGATGAATAAATTTAATGATAAAAATTTTGTTACTGGTGAAGATGAAGCGGAATTATTTAAAAAACAGGAGTTTGAAAAAATCCATTTGTCTTGCTTGACTAAGGTAAGAGGGTTATATAATACTTTGGAGTATGCGATACACAATAAACTAGTAACTAAAAGTAAATGGACTTACCCACTTGGTGGTTTTTCTCCAAAGGCAATAAAAGAGTTTTTCCAAAGTAATTGGATGCTAGCTATTCTATACTTCATATTTACCATCATTATTGGGGGAGTTATTGGTTACTTTATCTCAAAAATATTAGGATAGAATAAGATGTAATAAAAAAATGCTAAAAAAAGAAAAGTAATAGTTAGTCTAGGATAGTATTTTAGTATAATTTGGTAGAAAAAAATGATAGAGTGATGTTTTTGCAATGGTATAATATTGATAAGTATAATCTATATTGTGGAGGTTTTTTAATGCGCTTTTTAAAACAAATATCAACAGTGTTTTTTTTACTTTTTTTAGCGCTGTCATTAGCAGCATGCGTTGATTCTGTAGAATTTACAATCAACTTTGATTCGAATGGAGGAACAGAGGTTTTTCCTGTCACTACAAATGGGACATCGGTCATCTCTATGCCAGAGAATCCTATTAGGGAAGGGTTCACTTTTGCAGGATGGTATTGGGATAATATATCATTTGAAACACCTTTTACTGCGAATTCATTAATGGATGCTCCATTATCTAGTGATATGACCGTATACGCTAAATGGAATCCTATTGAATATTCCATACATTACGAACTATTTGGAGGTATAAATGATGTTGATAATCCATCATCATTTAATATTATACAAGAGGCAATATTAATTAATAACCCTACAAAAGAAGGATATACCTTTGGAGGATGGTATCAAAATGCAGAGTTTACAACAGTATTCGATTATACGAATATGCCTGCACAAGATATTACTTTGTATGCGAAATGGAACATCAATAGTTACACACTCCAGTTTATAGATATCGATGGTAGTATTCTACAAAATGCAGATTATGAATATGAGTCAGATATAAGTACAGTTTTAGCACCTAATCCAACCAAAGAAGGGTATACATTTATTGGTTGGGATGCTACACTTCCTTTAGTCATGCCAGCAAACAATGTAACATTAAAAGCACAATATACAATCAACCAATATACAATCACTTTTGATAGTA
>JAHIRQ010000181.1 GCA_018818645.1 Bacillota bacterium | reverse complement strand
GACCATGCCGGCAAATGATTTCACACTCTATGCAAAATGGACACCAACACAATATACAATCGTGTTCAATGAAAATGGAGGAACAGCAGTTACAGATATTACACAAGCTTATTTAACTGCAGTCACCGCACCAACAGCACCAACCAAATTAGGTCATACATTTGGTGGATGGTATAGTGATGCACTTCTAACAACACCTTATACATTTACTACAATGCCTTATTTAGGACTTGAGCTATTCGCGAAATGGACAGTGAATTCCTATACAATCACCTTTGAAGAAAATGGAGGAACAGCAGTTACAGATATCACTCAAGATTATATGACTGCAGTCACTCAACCAACAAATCCTACAAAAGAAGGCTTTGTATTTGTCAATTGGCATTCAAATATTGAATTAACTTCTTCATACACATTTGCAACCATGCCAGCAGAAAACATTACTCTATATGCGAAATGGGTTTATAAAGAATATGCAATTCATTATGTGGATGGGTCCAATGTGATTCCTCCAACAATGATTAAAGCATTCGATCCAATCGTACTGATAGCTAACCCTGTTCGACCAGGTTATGATTTTGAGGGTTGGTTCAATGAAGAATTATTAATTAATCCATTCACCTTAACTGTAATGCCAGAAGAAGATATCACAATTTATGCAAAATGGAGTCCAGTAGAATTTACAATTAGTTATGAAACGAATGGAGGATCTATACTTACAGCTATATTCGTTCCTTATAATCAAGCCATACCAGAACATGGTATTCCTACTAAAGAAGGTTTCGTATTTGATGGATGGTATACAGATATAGCATTAACCACACCTTTCGCTTTGACTGTAATGCCATTAGGAAATATCCAACTTTATGCAAAATGGATAGTCGATGATGGTTATGACATGATTTCTACAATTCTTAACCAAAATCCTTCAACCGTTAAGGTTAAGGGAGTCCTTTATTACAAATTCCCTAATCCTATGGATCCAGGATTCTATGTATACGACGGAACAGGATTTATATTCGTTCTTGCTCCAAGTACAGGACTTGAAGTTGGTGATGGAATAGAGTTTGAAGGTGACTTCGGATACTTCGAGTATGTACCTCAGATTACTAATATTACCAATTTACTGGCAAATGACTCGTTTACAACGTTACCTGAAGGTATCGTAATGAGTATAGGAGAACTCACTGAAAGCTCTCCAGAAAATCCACTCTTATTTGGACAACCTATTGTAATAAGTGGTGTGGTTCAAAAAGATATTGGTAGATTCTTCCTTGCACAGGCTGCAATTGATTCACGAGTAGCAATCAATTATAAATCCATTAATCCAATGGATAATCCTTTTGAATCCAAGTTAGGCTCTACAATTACCATGAGAGCAATTATTCATGGTGTAGATCCAATGATGGATATTTGGCATATTTTATATGATCCATCTTCACTCATTGAAGAGGTTGTTTTAACAGATCAACAAAAAGTCGATGAACTGATTTCATTTGGAACCAGTCAACTCGATGGTAAAGAATTCTACAGTTCTCAAATACTTGAGTTACCTAGTATGGAACCAGTTTATGGTGCTTCATTAGAATTTGTTACTTTAGGTGATAATGCAGCCTACTTTAATCCAACAACGGGTGCGTTTTTAGAAACTGATACTCAAAAGAGTATTACGATTAGAATTACAGTGACTTTAAATGCAATCACTGAAACAGTTGATGTCACCATCATTTTATTACCAACAGAAATTCTTACGATTGCAGAGTTTATGCTACTTCAAGATATGGATTATGCAATGGTGACAGGTATTGTTATATTCTCATTAGGTGACTTCGGAGTAATTTTTATTGCAGATGAAGATGGAGATATTCTTGCTATTCAATCTGATGAAATGGCTTACTTTGGACAACGTATTATCGTACACGGATATTATGCATTTATGGAAGGCTTAGTCATGATGAGTGGTGAGAAAGATACAGTACTTGAAGTCTTAGAAGAAGATGTTCCAAACCCAATCGCACCAATTGCACTTACTATTGCTCAGTTCAATGCATTAGATGTTTACAACTCTCTTTACTGGGGCAAATACATAACTGTTTCAGGAGAACTTGTCTTTGATGAAATGACACATTCCTTCCTTTTAGTTGATGAATTAGAATCGATGCCAATTATGGTATTCAATCAAGAAATTTATGATACACTTAGTCAATTTGAAGGCTTTGAATTAACCTTAGGAGGTTTTGTTTTACCGAACTTCGATGAAGATCCATTCCTAATGTTTATCTTTTCTGGCCAGCCTGAAGATATAATTCCTAACTATACAGACCAAGAGCTTGCAGACATGCTTGCACTTATGCTTCAGGGCTATCTAGAAGGTGAAACTTATATTCCAGGGCAAATTGCTGATTTACCTACTGAACACCCAGTATTTGACTTGACAGTCAGCTATTCTGTTGCACTTGATGATGCAGCCTACATCGATTTATTGACAATGATGATTGATTCAGCGATTGATGAGGAATTATGGATAAGCTTGATTGCAACTATTACGATTGGTGAAGCAAGTGCAGATGTTGATATTGAATTATATGTCAAACCAATTGAAATACTCACTATTGCAGAATTCATGTTACTTACAGATGAAGATATGCATTATGTTAAAGGTGTCATTTTAATGATTGTTGAAGAACAATCCACGATTATGATTGCTGATGAAACAGGTGTATTGCTTTCAATGACCAATCATCCATTTATAGAAGTAGGAGATTTGGTACTCCTTTATGGTGCTAAAATGGAAACTCCTGATGGTATGATTATTATCGCAAACGATCCAGACCACATCGTTCAATCTATACTTCAAAGCGATCAAGAAAACCCATTAACACCTACTCCTATTAGTATTGAAGCATTCTTAAATCTTAGTGTTGATGATCCAGAAAATTATTTAACATACTATCAAGTCGAAGGCTTATTATTAAAGCATACAGAAGAAAATATGTTTGCTGTTTCTGATGGTATGAATCAAGTTCCTATATTTACTCCAACACCTACTTCTATAGCTCCTTTAATTCCTTTTGAAGGACAAGAGGTGAAGTTATCAGGATTCTCATTAGGTATTTCTGATGGCGGTGGAAACATGGTGTTAATTTTCATAGGCTATCCTAACGATGTTGTTACAAGATATACAGATGAAGAACTAGCATCTCATATTGCTTTAGAATTAAGCAGTATGTATAGTAGTAAAGTTTTAAGACCTGGTGCAACACATAAACTACCTATCAATTATCCACCATTTGAGGTCAGTATTTCCTATGAAGTCACTGGTGATCATGCAGCTTTATACAATCTAGAAACAGGATTCATCTCAGATACAATTACGAGTGAAACATTCATTGGTATAACTGCTACAATTACCGTAGGTATCGAAGTCGAAGTAGTTATGTTTGATTTACGGGTTGAACCAATAGAAACTCAAACAGTTGCTGAATTCTTAGCTGGAGCGTTTGATGAACTATTTATCATTCGTGCCATTGTTGTTATGGAGCAGATGATGGATGGACCAATGATTATTGCTGATGAAACCGGACATATGTTTGTTGTTAAATACTTTGATGTTGAAGTAGGCGATGAAATTATTATTCAAGGTTACAAACGAGAAGAAGAAGGTATCCCATTGATGTGGGACGAAGAAACAACTATTCTACTTGAGGTTGTATCCAAAGGACTACCCAACCCAATGTCTTTAGTATCACATACAATAACTAGTTATAACGATATTGATATGACAAATATGAATAATTGGGGAATTTATGTTGAAGTTACAGGATATTTAACATATATTGAAGATTCTTATTTCCCAGTATTACAGGAATTTATTGATGGTGGTGAAATTGCTGCTATCGTACCAATGTATTTATTCAAAGAAGAAATGCCTAATATTCAAATGATGGTAAATCCAATTGAATCGATATATATTTACTTTGGTTATGAAGTCACAGTAAGAGGCTTCTTACTTCCAAACTTTGGTGAAGAAGATCCAAACGCTCCAGATAGAATGCTTATTCTTACAGATCCTGAGGGAATTGAGATTGCTTATCAAACCAATCAAGAAAAGATTGATGCTTTAATTGAAAATGGCGAGTACATGTTAAGCAATCAAATTTTTAGACCAGGAGAATTCTTAGATCTTCCTGATTATATTGAAGCTTTAGATATTAGTATTACTTGGGAATTTGTAGGTACAAACGGTTATGCGATTGATTTATTAACAATGATATTTGAAGATGTTATCGATACTGAATTGATTGATTTTGAAGCAACAATGACTGTTGGTGACTTAACAGTAACCCATGTATTTACCATAATTTTACAGCCATATCAAATGATTATGATTGAAGACTTTTACGGTTTACAAGAAAATGAATATGGTAAATTACAAGTGATAGTCTCTCAAGATATTGGTTATAGAGGTTATATCTTTGCAGAAATTGGTAGTTCACTTTATTTACATGGATATGGCTTTGATGGGCTAAATGTAGGTGATGAAGTTATTTTATTTGGTAAAAAAGATCAATATGATGGATTCGTCAGTATCAATGGTTATGCTGATGACGCATACTATGAATTGTTAAATACCGAAGTTGCTTTACCACTCTATGAAAGCTCAACACTTCTTGAGTATCTTGCTACAAGCAGTACAGAGTCGATGAACTTGCTTTATTACTATGTGGTTCAAGGTCATCTAATATATGATGATTATACATATAACTATTATTTAACAGACGGACTCAATACAATCATACTCAATGTTTCAAATAGCGATCTCTATATAATACTGGATAGCTATATTGGAATGGATGTTGAAATCAAGCTCTTTAATTTTGATTATCAATATACCGGCTTTGGTGCAATGTGGACAGGTCTTGTTGTTGAAGGAACAGATATTATTACAGAAATTATTCTAACAGATGCTCAAAAACTCGACATCATGATGGAATTCATGCAAGACGAAATGAACAGAAGCTTTAAAGGTGGTTTGACCTATGCGTTCTCATCAACTCATCCAATCTATGGAGGAAGCTATCAGTTTGCTATTGACATATTAAATGCTGATTTAGCAACAGTAAATGGTAATGAAATCACTTTTGCTAGCGCAATAGAAAATGTATATGCAACAGTTTATATTACAGCAACCATGAACGCTACCGATTTAGTTGGATCCTATGATTTAATGATTATTCCTTATGATGACATTATGAATACATATAATCCAGGTTATAGAGGCACTATCCCTTTAATTGATGATACTGTTCCCGTAGGTACTTTTGGAGGGCTGATCATTACTGAAGTCGATCGTGAATCCAATTGGGGTGGTGGAACCTCCATGGTTGTTGACCTTAAATTCCCTTTCCCATTTGAAATTGGAGTTACATATTATACTCTGCAATATTATGATTCAATTGGTGAGGTTTGGGCTGATTTCATGATTGATGGTTATCCACTAACTACCGATTGGGATAACTTTAGCTTAAGATTATCAGAAGGAAAGACATTTAGACTACTTACTGATACAGGATTGGTATCCAACACTGCATCTTTTGAAGCAACCAATGTGGATACATATTATTCGGGATGGTATCTAGATATGAGCATGTTTTTAACCGGTATCATGTCACCATTTGTTGGATATGGATTAGAATTAGGTGATGTTTCAATATATAATCTTGATGGTAATCCAGTGATGTCAGGATACAATGTACAATGGTATCGTGTTAATCCTTATACCTTTGAAGAAATTCTAATAAGTGGAGCAACCAATCATTTATATGTTACAACCAGTCAAGACATCGGATACTACACAATGGTTAAGGTATTTGGTGATGAAATCAATGTTGGTGGAATGATGAAAATTTACAATATGGAAACAGTTAAAATTGCAAATTATGGTTATGTAACAAACGAGACTTCCATGGGATTCAGCATTGGTTTTGACTATATCGTAGATATCGAAGATTTATCTATGTTGGCTGTTTATACGATGTCAGGTCAATATATAGAAATTGATTCTATTACTGCAACAAGTAATCCTGCAGTGTTTGATGTCGAAGTCAATTTGATTCATGTAGATTCTATTCATATCAATTTAGTTCAACCAACTTATCTTCTTTGTCAGTATAATGAGTTTTATGAACAAATTGGAATTTATGTGGATCTTGTAGGTTAAAAGATTGATTCATTCTTAAGAAGGCGGAATTCATATTTCCGCCTTTTTCTTTAGTTAATTATTAAATAATTATTAAATAAGTTTTATTTATATCAATTATATGCTATTATCGATATAGAACTTAAAAAAGGAATATTTCAAATGATAATCCATAATCAAACTAACATTATTGCTATTGTTATACTACTCATCATCTTTTTTAGTTTTCAAAAGCAAGTGAGATCGACTTATGTAAAGAATCGATACTTTTTTGGTTTGGTTATATTTAATGTGAGTATTTTGGTTGTTGAGATTATTCATAATACATTTGAAGGTATATCTACGAACCTTGGACAATTTATTTATGTATCAACTATTGCTATATATTTCCTACTCATTCCAATCATTATATCGACTTGGATACTTTATATTAACTATCATGTTTACGAAGATAACACCAATAGAAAAAAACTTTTATTATTCTTATCCCCTCTTTTAATTGTCAATCTATTATTTATTGCTTTAAGTCTATTTGGATTGAATTTCGTATTCTATATTGATCAGATGGGGAATTACCAAAGAGGAGAATATTATAATACAATTCTTATTTTGAGCTATGTAGTTTTAATCCTATCTCTTTTCTATATTTTATGGCATAAACAAGTGTTAAGCAAAACGGATTTACTCGCTTTAATCATGTTTCCTATTCCTCCGATGGTAGCTTCAATGATACAATTTATCAATCCCGAATTTATATTATTATGGCCATCAATGACGGTTTCAATCATCATTATTTATATCAATATTCAATCTAGAATTATCAATACAGATCCATTAACAGGATTATTCAATCGAAGGGAATTCGATAAACAGGTCAATTATCTATCGAATACGAAAAATTTAAAGAAAAATATTTGTGCAATTATGATTGATATCGATGATTTTAAGCTTATCAACGATGAGCATAGTCATCAAGTCGGAGATTTGGCACTTGTTGATTTAGGATTGATTCTAAAGAAAAGTGTTAGAAAAGAGGATTTTATTGCTAGAATCGGGGGAGACGAGTTTTGTGTGATTCTCGAAGCTGAAAATGAAGGGATTCTCTTTGAAACAGTGGATAAAATTAACGAAAATATAAAATTATATAACCAAAGAAAGCATAGTTTAAAGCCAATGGATTTATCAATGGGTTATGGTGTATATAATCCAAAATATTATGAATCATTTTATGAGTTTTTTGATAAACTGGATAGAAAGATGTATAATGAAAAAAATTTAGGAAAACAAAATAAAAATGCATATGTATAATACAGGCTTCGGCCTGTTTTTTCTTATTTATAATTCTAATCATAATCTTTTATAGCTTTGTTTGACTTATCGTTTAAAACCCCTATAATGAAACTGTAAAGATCGAGTAGTAAGGAGCTTTTGTAGATGAAAAATAGGAAAGAAAAATATGGGACAGGCGATCAAACTGTTCTTTCTAATTTAAGAAAAGGACAAAGGGCTAAGGTCGTCTTTTTAAACACGATTGATAAAGCCTTGAGACGTCGTTTACTTGATATGGGGATTACAGAAGGAGTCCAAATAAAAATTAAAAAGATAGCTCCATTAGGGGATCCTATTGATATTGAACTTCGCGGATATGAGCTATGTTTAAGAATAAAAGATTTAGCAATGATTGATGTTGAGGTGATTTCATGAGAATTGCCTTAGTCGGAAATCAAAATTCAGGAAAGACAACATTATTTAATTTACTTACTGGAACCAATCAGAAAGTAGGGAATTGGCCAGGAGTCACAGTAGAAAGAAAAGTTGGTATCATTCGAGGTACTAATTTTGAGATTATTGATTTACCGGGTATATATTCATTATCTCCTTATACGCTAGAAGAAAACATCTCTAGAACGTTTCTTTTTGAGGAGAAAGTCGACTTAATTTTGAATATTATCGATTCAACATCCATTGAAAGAAGTCTATATTTAACAACTCAACTGCTAGAGTTAAAGATACCAGTGATGATTGCATTAAACATGATGGATATTGCAGATAAAAGAGGTATTAAGATTGATTTAAAAACACTTGAAGATCTCTTAGATACGACGATTCTTCCAATATCAGCATTAAAGAAAACCAATGTATTCAATTTAATCCAGTACATGAAGATGCAAGACTTTAGAAAAAATGAGTATAAACATATTTTTGATTACAAGCTTGAAGAAGCAATTGTCGAAATTGAAGAAATCGTAGATACAGGACACAGTAAATTTTTAGCAATCAAGTTAATTGAAAATGATCCTCTTTTTGATGCATATCATAACGAGGAAACTATAAAAATTATCGAAAATCTTTCTTCATCCTATAATAGAGATATGGAACAAGTGATAGCTGATGAAAGATATCGATATATTGAAAATATAAGAGATGCCGCTATTGTAGCTAAAAAAGATCAAATCACATGGACTGATCGACTAGATTCTGTGTTTTTGAACAAATATGCAGCGATTCCAATTTTTATGATGATTATGTTTGGTGTATATTATTTAGCTGCTGGTCCTGTCGGTGGATGGACTGTTGAATTTGTGGATCAATATGTTGGACTAGCTGGTCAATGGCTTGACTCAGTTTTAGTTAGTGTTGGAGCATCCCCATGGTCAAAGAGCTTAGTTATAGATGGGATGTTAGCAGGTGCTGGTGCTATCTTAAATTTCCTTCCACAGCTGATTATTTTATTTATCTTAATCTCGTTTTTAGAAACGACTGGCTATATGTCTAGAATCGCATTCTTTTTAGACCGTATTTTCCAAAAGGTTGGTTTATCTGGAAAATCACTGATTCCATTTATTATTGGTAGTGGCTGTAGCGTCCCTGCGATACTATCAGCAAGAACCATTAATGATGAAACAGAAAAAAAGATGACTATCTTACTAACACCATTTATTCCCTGTAGTGCAAAGCTACCGATCATCACTCTTTTTGCAGGTTATTTCTTTAACGATTACTCAGGACTTGCTAGTGCATCCCTATATTTTTTAGCGATATTCATTATTTTATTATCTGCATTTTTAATGAAGAAGATTCTATTTAAAGGTCACACATCGAGTTTTATTTTAGAACTCCCTGAATACAAAATGCCAAGTATCAGATATGTATTACATGATGTATCATTAAAGGCTTGGGCATTTATCCAAAGAGCAGGATCTATTATATTGCTAGCTTCCATTGTTATTTGGGTCTTAATCAGTTTTTCTTGGCGTTTTACTTATGGAATTGATCCTAGTGATTCTATACTAGCAAGCTTAGGAAATGTTTTTGCATGGGTATTTTATCCAATGCTTGGAACATGGAGCTGGGAAGCAACAGTTTCCGCAATCCAAGGTTTAGTCGCTAAGGAACAAGTTGTAGCATCTATGGCAATTATTGCTGGATATTCTGATACAACATCAGAGGGCTTACTGATCTTTGGTAGTGGTGCATTCGGATTCTTTACTGCATCATCAGCTTATGCATTTATGGTATTTAATTTATTTAGTGCTCCGTGCTTCGGTGCTATTGGTGCGATGCGTCAAGAGCTAGGAACGACAAAAAGAATGTGGAAAGCAGTTATATTTCAGACAGGCCTTGCATGGGTATTGGGTGTAATTGTCTTTAACATCGGAAGGCTTTTGGAGGTGTTACTATGACATTTGCTGATGTAGTAATCTTAATTGTTGTTTTACTTATTGTAGGTTTGATTATTTATAATATGACAAAGAAGAAGGATGAAGGAGTTTGCTCAAGATGCGCTTATGCAAAAACCTGTGATGATGATTGTTTTCCAAAGAAAAAAATAAATAAATAAAAGAAAAGCGATATCATCACTCGATATCGCTTTCTGTTTCTGTAGCTTTTTCTTTTTCAATTTTGACTTTAGGTTGATGGACAACTACTTGAGGGAATGGGATTTCAATACCATTACTATCTAGAATTTTCTTAATTCTTTTTCTCATTTCTCGTTCGATTGCGTAGTGCTGTTCATTTAACGTTTTCGCAATTGCACGCATATCAACTGAACTATTGGATAGATTGACTACACCCAATACTTTAGGGTCTTCAACTATTTCAGAAAACTCATTTCTCATCAATGGAAGTTCTCTATTGAGTAGATCGATTGTGGATTGAACATCTTCAGAATAAGCAATACCAAATTCAACAACCGCGATTGAAAATTCTTTTGAGAAATTTATCAAGTTATTAATCTCACCATTGGAAAGAATTTTAATTTCATTTTTCCAGTTTCTGATTTTTGTTGTTTTTAAACCAATATCGATGACTTCACCTTTAAATCCTTGGACTTCTATTTTGTCACCTACATCAAAATGATGTTCAAATACGATAAAGAAGCCACTGATTAAGTCATTGATAAATTTTTGAGCGCCTAAACCGATAACAAGACCTAATATACCTAATCCTGCTATAGCAGGTGCAACATTGACACCCCAAACAGAAAGTACTATGAGTATCGTTAAGATGCCTACAACATACTTCGTAATACTACGAGTTACTCTAGCAACAGTTCTTTTTCTGCGTTGATTAACAGACTCTTTTAAGCCAACACGTTTCAGTGTGATTTTTGAGATTTTTAAAATGAGCATGGATATAAAAATGATGATTGCACTACTTACCAGTTTCCCTACACTATCTACTAAAATGATAGTTCCTTGATCGTAGATGGTCAGAAAGTATGTGTTTAAATCAAAATCCCATATATATAGAATACCTAATATCGCTAAACCCAATAAAAGAAAGGTTACCGAATAGATTAAGATAATGATACCCTTTTTTAAAGTATCTTCACTCTTTTTTAAAAAGATTCTTTCAACGATTAGTATTGCTATCATGGAAAAAATGATGATAGCAGTGAATATGGAATTCAGAGCTATTGTTGATAAAAATACCAGATTGTACATATTCATTCCTCTTTTCGCTTTTCCTATATTATAACATTTTTTTCATATATTCGGTTATATCAAGGCTACTAGAAATTTTTTCTATAGAATAAGATAAAAATGTTTAAAAATACACTTAAAAGTGTTAAAATAGATTTGCATTTTGGAAAGGTGGGTAATACATGGAAAAAAATCACGAATTGACACCCTTTTATACAAAATTATTAGAATATGCTGAAAGTGATACTGTTTGTCACGATGTTCCAGGTCATAAACTCGGAGCACTTGAAAATGACATGATCCTTTACGCAGGAAATCATATGTTTAAACTCGACGCTAACGCACCAAGAGGTTTAGATAATTTAAATCGTCCGACTGGTGTTATTAAAGAAGCAGCGGAATTAATGGCCGATGCTTTCCTTGCCGAAAAGGCATATTTTTTAACTGGCGGTACGACAATGGGAATACTCGCGATGATTATGTCAACATGTCGTGCTAAAGAAAAAATAATATTACCAAGAAATGTACATAAATCTGCAATCAACGCATTGATTTTAAGTGGTGCTATCCCTATATTTGTTAAACCTTACTTAGATGATGAGCTTGGTATAGCAAATCATATGGAGTATGACGAAGTAGAGAAAGCTATATTAGATAATCCTGATGCCAAAGCTGTATTCGTTATTAATCCCACCTATTTTGGAGTAACTAGTGATTTAAAGAAAATTGTAGAATTTGCACATTCAAAAGATATGATGGTCTTAGTCGATGAAGCACATGGTTCTCACCTACCATTCTCTCCTCTTTTACCAGGAAGTTCAATGGAAGCAGGAGCAGATATGAGCTCATGCTCACTTCATAAAACCGTTGGGTCTTTGACACAAAGTTCTGTACTGATTACTCAAGGGTCAAGTGTTGATCATATTCGTTTGAGATCAACAATTAATATGATTCAATCAACCTCTCCATCAAGCCTACTTTTAGCAAGTCTTGATGTAGCGAGAAAACATATCTATTTTGAAGGACCCAAACAAATTCCTTTTTTAATCAAAATGGCGAAGGACACAAGAGAAAGAATTAATAAAATTAAAGGCTTAAAAGCTGTTGATGATAAATATTTCTTAAAGAAGCATGCCTATGATTATGATGAAACAAAGATTATCGTTAAGGTTTCTGGACTTGGAGTTACAGGATTTGATGTATATAAGGAAATGTTTGATGAACATCATATCCAAGTTGAACTCGCAGAAACTCATTTAATTCTAGCTGTGTTATCAATAGGTACGAAACAAAAAGACTTAGATGCTTTAGTAAATGCATTGAAAATCATATCGGATAAATATGCACCAATGAAACTACCTGCACTACAACCCAAGATTAAGTATAGCTACCCTGAAGCCTATACTAGACCTAGAGAAGCTTATCATGCACCTAAGAAATATGTACCTCTTAACCAAGCAGTCGATGAGATTGCTGCTGAATCAGTCATGATTTATCCACCAGGAATACCAATTGTTATTCCAGGAGAAGTCATTAGTCAAGACATATTAGATGACCTAGATTTTTATCAAAGAAGTGGTTCTGTAATCCTCTCCGATACTGAGGGTGGATATATTAAAATAATCGATAAAGAATATTGGGATAAATGGAGCGAATTGTATGAAGATGAATAAAGTAGATTTATCGTTTCAAAGTTGTAAGAGCACCTATGAAGAAGCTGATGTAGTCATATTTTCTGTACCCATGGATAATACAGCATCATTTAGACCAGGGACCAGATTTGCTGGTCATGCCATTCGCGTGGATTCATTTGGTGTTGAGTGGTACTCACCTTATCGCGAAAGAGATTTAAATGAGTTTAAAACTGCTGATATTGGTGACCTAGAGCTTCCCTTTGGTGAAGTGGATGAACAGTTAAAAATTGTTTATGATACAACAAAAAAGATATTATCAGATGGTAAAACACCAATGATGGTTGGAGGAGAGCATTTGGCTAGCTACTCAACAATTAAAGCAGTTTTTGAGAAGTACCCAAATCTTCATGTCATTCAATTAGATGCACATACAGATTTAAGAGAATCATTTTTTGGCAGAGAACTCTCCCATGCAACCTTCTTAAGACACGTTCATAAGTTTTTAGGTGATGGTAAGATTTTCCAATTTGGTATCAGAAGTGGCGAAAAGCCAGAATTTGATTGGGCTAAATCTGGCCATACCCACATGCAAAAATTTGATTTTGAAGGCTTAGACAAGGTGGTTGAAAAATTAAAAGATGTGCCTGTTTACGTCACCATCGATATTGATGTTCTAGATCCTGCTGTAGTTCCTGGCACAGGAACACCTGAACCAGGTGGAATGCAATATAAAGATTTATTATGGGCTTTTGATCAATTTCAAAAATTAAACATGTTTGTTGGTGCTGATTTTGTAGAACTATCTCCAATGCTTGATCCAAGCGGTGCATCGACTGCAGTTGCAGCGAAATCACTCAGAGAATTGGTTCTACTTCTTCAAATGAATTTAGAAAATAGAAAGTAAGTAAAGAAGGGGAATTGTTTACAAATCCTCTTTTTTTTATATTCTAAATGAGAAGAAATATAATCTAATTTTGCAAGAATTATGCTCCTTTTGACTTATTTGACGCAAAAAACACATATTAAGCGTTTTCTTTTTTTAAGAGTTACCCCTGTAAGCAAAGCCTTTGAATTAAACTCCTGAGTCAAGTATAATGATAGTGCAAAACAAGGAGGAATTGAATCATGTTATTTTCAGACTATGATCCACTAAAAAAGAAGCAACTCTCTATTTTGGACGCTAAAGGTAAAATTATAAACCCTGAGCTTGAACCCAAACTAAAAAAAGAAGAACTGCTCAAAATGTACAAAACCATGACTTTAGGTCGTGTTGCGGACACAAAAGCACTTCAATATCAACGCCAAGGCCGTATGTTAACCTATCCACCTAATAAGGGACAGGAAGCAGCTCAAGTTGGTGCAATGGCAGCTATGGAACCAAATGACTGGTTATCACCAGCATTTAGAGAACTCAATATGATGTTATATAGAGGTATTGGTTTAGATAAACTCTATCTATACTGGTATGGTAACGAATGGGGTAACCACTTTCCAATAGAAAAAAGAGTGTTACCAATCAACGTGATCATCGGATCACAGGTTACACACGCCGCAGGATTAGCATATGCATCTAAGATTTTAAAGAAGAATGAAGTTGCACTAGCAACCATCGGTGATGGTGGTACATCACATGGTGAGTTTTATGAAGGACTCAATTTTGCTGCATCCTATGATGCTCCACTAGTTGTAGTTATTCAAAATAATCAATATGCCATTTCAACTCCTAGAAAGAAAGCAACAAAAGCAATCACACTTGCTCAAAAAGCAGTAGCTTTTGGTATACCTGGAATTCAAGTGGATGGAAATGACATTCTTGCTATGTATGTTGCTACAAAAGCAGCTGCTGATTATGCACGCTCTGGTAAAGGACCTGTTTTGATTGAAGCAGTGACTTATCGACTTGGTGCACATACGACTTCAGATGACCCTACAATTTATCGTTCAAATGATGAAGTGTTGGAATGGGAAAAGAAAGATCCTTTAATTCGCTTTAAGAAGTATTTAATTGATAAGAAATACTGGAGTGAAGAAGAAGATCAGAAATTAGATGAAGAAAACAATACATTTGTTGGTGAAACTTTCAAGAAGGTCGAACAAACAGGAAATGCTGATCTAGAAGATATCTTCAAGTACACCTATAAAGAAATGACACCACAATTAAAAGAACAATATGAATATATGAAAAAATACTTAGCAGAGGGAGGTAAATAATCATGGCTGTAATTACATTATTAGAAGCAATTAATCAAGCATTAGATCAAAAAATGGCAGATGACAGTCGTGTGGTTGTATTCGGCGAAGACACTGGCTTTGAAGGCGGTGTGTTTAGAGTTACAGCTGGTCTCCAAAAGAAATATGGTGAAGATCGTGTTTTTGACACTCCAATTGCTGAAGCAGCAATCACAGGAAGCGCGATTGGTATGGCAATTAATGGATTAATTCCTGTAGCAGAAATTCAATTTGATGGATTCGTTTTCCCAGGTATGACAGAAATAGTTACCCATATGGCTAGATTTAGAAATAGAACTAGAGGTGCATATGGACTACCTATCGTTGTTCGTTTCCCAGTTGGTGGCGGTATTAGAGCGTTAGAGCATCACTCGGAATCACTTGAAACTTTACTTGGACATATTCCAGGGTTAAAGGTAGTCATTCCATCAACACCGTATGATGCGAAGGGATTATTAATCTCTGCAATAGAAGATCCAGATCCTGTTATTTTCATGGAACCAAAAAGAATTTATCGTTCAGGTAAACAGGAAGTTCCTGAGGAGATGTATAGAATCCCACTTGGAAAAGCTAAGGTCGTCAAAGAAGGTAAAGATATTACAGTAGTTGCTTGGGGAGCTATCGTCAGAGAAGTTGAAAAAGCAATGAAGCTATTAGAAGAAGACAATATTTCAGTTGAGTTAATCGATTTAAGAACAATCAATCCGATAGATGAAGAAACGATTATCAACTCAGTTAAAAAAACAGGACGATTCCTAGTCGTTCAAGAAGCAGTTAAAACCTATGGACCAGGTGCTGAACTCATTTCATTAGTCAATGAAAAAGCATTCCTATATCTAGAAGCTGCACCAGCGAGAGTAACTGGTTTTGATATCACAGTTCCTCTTGCGAAGGGCGAGCAATATCATTTTGTTCAGCCAGAAAGAATAGCTTTCGAAATTAAAAAGACAGCTAAATTCTAAGGAGGAATATAAAATGTATGATTTTAAATTTGCCGATATCGGTGAAGGAATTCATGAAGGTGTAATTTTAAAATGGAACTTCAAAGTTGGAGATAAAGTCAAGGAAGGCGAAACACTTGTTGTTGTTGAAACAGATAAAGTTAACGCTGAATTACCTTCTCCTGTCGATGGAGTCATTAAAAAAATAGGTGCTCAAGAAGGCGAAACCATTCATGTCGGTGAAACAGTAGTCGTGATCGACGATGGAACAGGTGGAGAAGCACCAAAAGAAGAGAAAAAAGAAGTTAAAGATGAAAAGAAGGAAGAAACCAAAGAGGAAAAGAAAGAAGAACCTAAAAAAGCTCCTATTTCTGAGAAAAAATCAGCTCCAGGAGTTATCGGTGAAATCGATGTTTCTGAAGATGTTATGGAATCTTCTAGTGAGTCTTCAAGTTCTGCAAAAACTGAATCAAACACCAAAGTACTTGCTACTCCTGTAGCACGTCAAATGGCAAAGGATTTAGGTGTTGATATTTTAACAGTTAAAGGTAGCGGTGAACTTGGTAGAGTCATGAAAGAAGATATACAAAAAGCTGCTTCACAAAGCCAAAATACACAATCAACATTTAGTGCCCCTAAGGTTTCATTATCTATTCAAGGTGAAGTGGAATACGTTCCAATCACTAAGCTTAGAAAAGCTATTGTCAAGAGCATGACTTTGGCAAAACAAATCATTCCACATACAGTCTTAATGGATGAAGTTATTGTCGATAAGCTTGTTGAATTAAGAGATAAAGTAAAGGAACAAGCAGCAGCGCAAGATATTAAACTAACCTATATGGCATTCATCATGAAGGCTACTGTACTAGCCCTTAAGAAATTTCCTAATTTCAATGCAAGTTTTGATCAAGAAAATGACCGTATGGTCTACAAGAAGTTCATCAATTTAGGAATGGCTGTAGATACACCAGATGGATTAATTGTTCCAAATATCAAAGATGCAGATCAAAAGAGTATTTTAGAATTAGCGAAAGAATTAAGAGAAGTTGCTGATGCAACGAAAGCGAGAAAGGTTCAACTTTCTCAACTTCAAAATACAACGTTTTCTATTACTAACTTCGGTGCAGCAGATGTTGCATATGGAACACCAATCATCAATCATCCAGAAGTAGGCATTCTTGGTGTAGGTAAAATCCAACAAAAGGCAGTCGTTATCAATGGTGAATTGAAAGTAGCCTATACGCTACCTCTATCACTTGCTGTTGACCATAGAGTTATCGATGGCGCAGATGCTGGAAGATTTTTAAATACGATTAAGTCTTTATTAAATGACCCAATGATGTTACTATTAAGTTGAGGTGAATTTTAAATGAAGACATATGATATCATCGTTTTAGGTGGTGGACCTGGTGGGTACGTTTCAGCTATAAAAGCTGCACAACTTGGCGCGAAGGTTGCACTCATCGAAAAGGAAGTTGTTGGAGGAATCTGTTTAAATCACGGATGTATTCCAACGAAAACATTATTAAAAAATGCGAAAGTATACAAAACCATTTTACACGCTCAGGATTATGGAGTTGTTTTAGGTGGAGAAGTAGGCTTCGATTGGTCATTGATGCTTAAACGTAAAGATTCTGTTGTGAAAAGATTAACCCTTGGTGTCGGTGGATTACTTAAGAAAAATGGAGTAGAAGTCTTTTCCGGTTTAGGAAAAGTACTATCTTCTACGAAAGTTGAAGTCAATGGAGAAACTCTTGAAACAAAGAATTTAATTCTTGCTACAGGAGCGAGTCCAATCGTGCCACCAATTCCTGGATTAAAGGAAGCTTATGAAAAAGGTATTGCAGTCACATCTAGAGAACTACTTCAAATCAAGGATGCTCCTAAAAGCTTAGTCATCATTGGTGGTGGAGTTATCGGTGTTGAATTTGCTACTATATTCTCATCACTCGGGACAGAAGTGACCATTATTGAAAAACTAGATGGTGTACTTCCAATGATGGATGATGACATTAGAGTTGCTTATACTAAGATTTTAAAACGTGATGGTATTGAAATATTTGCGAATGCAGAAGTTAAATCCGTCAAAGATCATGAAGTTACATATTCTTTTGAAGGTAAAGATACAACCATTAAGGCTGATACAGTCTTAGTATCTGTTGGTATGAGACCTAATTCGAACGGTCTTGAAGTCTTGAACCTAAAGATGGACCGTGCAGCTATTGTTACCAATGAACACTTAGAAACCAGTGTTAAGGGTGTTTATGCAATCGGTGATGTCAATGGTAAATACATGCTTGCGCATGTTGCATCCGCTGAAGGAATCGTTGCTGCTGAATTCATTATGGGCAATCAAAAAGCTCACTTGGATTATTCTAAAGTACCAAATGCTGTTTATGGACATCCTGAAATTGCGACCATTGGTCTAACCGAAAAAGAAGTTAAAGAAAAAGGAATTAAGTACAAGGTTTCAACCTTCCCACTTCAAGCTATCGGTAAGGCACTTGCTGACAATGAAAAGGATGGTATGATTAAACTGATTGTATCAGAACAATATAAAGAAATATTAGGTGCACACATCATGAGCTATGATGCATCAAACCTAATAGCTGAAATTGGTGTGACATTAGAGCTTGAGGGTACTGCATATGAAATTGCACATACCATTCACCCACATCCAACACTATCAGAACTCATTATGGAAGCTGCACACGGTGCAGTTGATAAACCAATACATATGTAGAAATATAGATCATCCATTTGGATGGTCTTTTTTTATTTTTGTATTTAAATACTTTAAAAAAGGAATATAATGAAATAAAGGAAGTGTATTGAACATGAAGAATATATTGATTCTTATTTTATTTATAGCAATAACTGGCATCAGTTTAGCAACTGAACCAATCTCAGATTCTGCTGATATCATTAGTGGAGCTACCAATTTGACCTATAACACTGAAATCGATTTAATTGCTGGAGCATCTGATAACAATGGATCCAGTGAACAATCAGAGCCATCAGTGGACACTTACGGAGGGTAATACAAATTATGACAGTCATCTTAGGGCTTACCTTGATTTTAGTTTTACTTGCATTTTTGTTTTACAAATACATTAGAAAATTGAATAAGTATCTTTACCTTATTGCTATCATTCTAGGAGTGATTTCATTTCTTCAGGAAATCACAATTATCAATTTAGGATATGTAGGTTTATCATTCTTTTTAATTGTCATGTTTACAGGGGTCTTAGAAAAAAGTGAGATTAAAAAAAGATTGATGGGAGTTCGAGCTGAATATGCAATATTAGGTACCATATTTGTTATAGTTCATGGACTGAAGTTTGTAGTCTTTTCAATTGATTTCTACTTTTTTTGGGATGCTCCAATCAACTTTTATTTAGGAATTGCAGCATTTTTCATTTGTGCACCACTCTTTATTACATCATTCATGTGGCTTAGAAAAAAACTAAAAGGAAAAACATGGAAGAAACTTCATCAACTCTCCTATCTGTTCTATCTACTTGTTGCACTACACTTAATTCTAATAACGAATCAACGCATGTGGTATTATATTGTCATCTTCTCGGTTTATTTTATACTGAAGGGAATCATGATTGTTCAAAAAAATCATGGTAAAACCAAAGAAATTCCAGTCAAAACGAAACCAATTCAAACATAGTAAAAAAGCTATTCTTCGGAATTGCTTTTTTTATATCATGTGTTTCAGTTATTATGTAAGCGTTGACATCTCTATCTTATCTATGATATAATAATTAGTGTAAACACCGTCCGTATATATAGACGAATGGAGAAACATGAAGAGAACACTAAAAATATTTCTGATATTCATAATGTGCTTAGGGTTAGCTAGTTGTGAATCTAAACCACCAATAGATACCATAGTTCCTACGAAACCCATGACTGAGCAACCAAATGAGACACCTCCTGACTACACGTTATTTGAGAACTCATTTGGCTTTTCTTCGCTTTTAATAACAGATAGAAGCGATGTAAATGAAGGTTATATAGTAGTAAATGATGAGGTTGAGTTTATTAACGCTTTACTGAGTTCATCTAAAAATAATTGAGATAACCAGTAATTTATCTATGGGTTCAAAGGAAGTCGAACAAAAACTAATATCTGCAGGCATGAATTTAGAACAAGTCCGTACAGTCTATAGACCACACTCCAGACAACCTCTTTTGCATCCAACCCTTAAGGAATCAGGAGTTGGAGTTATTCGTATCGTTCTTCGAAATGATTTAATGATATTTTCTAAAAATGCAGTATCTATAGAACATGCATCATTTCAAATTGATGGATCATCGAATATCATATTTAGAAATCTTCATCTCTCAGAGCTATGGGAGTGGGATGAGCTAGATATGGGAACTTATAAACGAAATGATTGGGACTACTTCACTGTCGAGAAATCAAATGGTATATGGTTTGATCATCTAACATTTGATCAAGCATATGATGGAATCATTGACGCGAAAGAAGAAAGTCAAAATATGACACTTTCTTGGTCGAAACTCAATTTCAAAGTCAATGACTTTATTGAAGCTCAAATCAATTACCTAGAAGAGCATATAGAAGAACACTCGTTTTATAAAAGCTTAAGAGATTCTGGAATATCTAAAGAAGACATCATTACTTTTGCAAGCTTTCAAAAAAAAGGGTTTAATTTAGGGAACTCAACAGATGGTCTTGGCTTTGAAACTATTACAATGACTTTTCATCATTTAGAAGTTTTTAACTTAATGGATAGAATGCCAAGACTTAGAAAAGGTGATGTTCATTTATATCATGTAATCATTGATAATGAAGAATTATATAGACTTAGACTGAGAGTCAATCATCCTAATCTAAGCTTTATCAATCAAGGGATAGTTTCAACAGAGGGTGGAGCAGTCTTGATGGAAAATAGTTTGTATCGTTATGTAACGACTCCAATCAAGAATCATCAGGATAGTAATCCGGATTCTAGTTACACGGGTAAATACATGGTCATCAATAGTGAAATGGTTTTGCCAACCAGAACATATTTTGGATCAACATTTAATCAGAGTTCACTTTGGATACATACCAACTCCAACCCAAGTGTTGAATTTGAATTCAGAAATTCCGAAGAAATTCCATACCATTATCAACTTAAAGATGTTTATTACTTACCAGCAACATTTGATGAATTTCCAACAGGTCATCAAGTCCTAACGGATTTTAACTGGCTTTATATCAATATTAATTTACACATTAAAGGAGCATAGAATATGAAGAAAACATTGTTATTTATATCTTTACTCATTACATCACTTATACTTTTTGCATGTAATGGATCATCAACTGATGATACAGTCATTAAATTCGCATGGTGGGGAACATCTGATCGAAATATCGCAACCTATCAAGCAATCGAGTTATTCGAAGAAAAGTATCCTGAATATACTGTAGAAGGTGAACAATCACCATGGAACGGATACCAACAAACCTTAAATAACCGTTTAAATCGTGGGACTGAAGCAGATGTGTTCCAAGTGAATTACAACTGGATATATTCTATGTATGGTGAAGATTATTTTATGGATATCAATGAGCTAGACCTAGATTTATCCAAATATCCAGTCAATGAACATAACCCTCTTACCGTTAATGGTAAAGTGCTTGGTCTATCGATTTCAGAAACAGGTTATGTTTTCTATTTGAACAAGTCAGTTTATCAAGCTGCAGGTCTTGATGTAGAAGATATCAAGACATGGGAAGATTTAATCGAAGCTGGAAATACCATCAGTAGTGTAACCCCAGGAAAGTATGCCTTAGGTAGAATGGATGCACAACAGGTTGCAATCATGATGTTTAGTTATCTATCTCAAATAACTGGTAAAAATGTCATTAATGAAGATAATGAACTAAACTTTACACAAGCAGAACTGATCACTGGATTTAATTTCATTAGTGATTTAAGAAATAATGGAGTATTAATCTCTTCTAATGCTACTGACACACACATTGATGGACCAACCAATCCAAATTGGACATCTGAAAAATATGGTGGTGTTCTCCAATGGAATACTGCAATTTCTGAATATCAAAATACACTACCGAATGGTGGAACAAATCTTTACATGGCAGGAATGTTCCAACAAGAAGAAGGTGAACAGCTTGGTATGTATAAAAAGGTGTCAATGGCTTATGCAGTCTCTAAGCGTGTAGAAGAATCAGATACTAAGAAAGAAGCAGTTAAAACATTCCTTGAATTTATGACCACAGATCCTGAAGCAGTAAGAATTCTTGGTGTGGATAGAGGAGTCTCTAATAACGCAGATACACAAGCGATACTCACAGCAGCAACTGAAAATGACTTTGTGAATTCACTAGAATGGAAGGGACATCAAGTCGTTCAAACCCTTTTCAACTATCAGCTTTCTATCGATCAAGATTTATATATACATCCTTATTATGAACACAATACGTTTAGAGCAATTTATGAATCTCCAATTGAATCATTCTTATTAAATAATATCAATGCAAATGAAGCAGCAACTAGAATTATCAATAGATTTAACTCAGAGCTCAAGAGAGCGATGGAAGGATAACGTATGGTTGGAGAGAAAAAATGGGTTCCCTACGCTCTTTTAGGTCCATGGATCGTAGGATTTCTATTATTTAAACTATATCCATTTATAAGCTCATTTGTGATGAGCTTATTCCAAACGAGAGGTAGAAATTCTACCTTTGTTGGCTTTGCTAATTTCGAATTACTATTTAGCTCATCTTCTTATGTAGGTGAGCAGTTTATGAATTCACTTAAGGTTACATTTATTTATGTGTTTTTTACAGTA
Source organism: Bacillota bacterium (assembly GCA_018818645.1). Lineage (GTDB taxonomy): Bacteria > Bacillota_I > Bacilli_A > Acholeplasmatales > Acholeplasmataceae > Peloplasma. The sequence goes on along the minus strand of JAHIRQ010000181.1, from coordinate 1,702 downwards.
CCTTTGATTCTAATTGTTTCTTTACTAATTGCATATGTTCTTGCAAAAAAGATTAAAGGTGTTGGTTTTTTTAGAACAGCGTTCTATATGCCTACAGTGCTTGGTGCGAATATCGCAATCATTATCTTATGGAGATATATATTTGAGTTTAATGGTTTAATCAATCAAGGACTAGCTCTAATTGGTATCTCACCAGTTAGTTGGTTAGGTACTCCTGGTGGTGCGATGGGATCCATAGTTGCCCTTCGTGTATGGCAGTTTGGTTCAACAATGCTCATCTTCTTAAATGCACTAAAAAATGTTCCAGAATCCTTATATGAAGCAGCTACTATTGATGGAGCAAGTAAAACAAAACAATTCTTATCAATTACGATACCAATGATTACACCAATCATATTATTCAATGCAGTGATGAGACTCGTTGAAACCTTTCAGGTATTCACTGGACCAATGCTCATCACCAATGGTGGACCAGAGGATTCTACAAGAGTATTGAATATGCTCATCTATGAAATTGCGTTTGCGGGTGGAGATTTAAATTTAGGTAGTGCGATGTCTTGGATTCTATTCTTGATTATCATGCTCTTTACGTTACTCATATTTAGAAGTTCTAAATATTGGGTACACTATTCGGATTGAGGTGAGAACATGACGGAAGCTCAAAAAAGAATTCAGGCAGACAAGCTCAAAAAGAATTTAAAACAAGGTATCAAGTATTTGATTATTGTTGCAGCGGCATTCATTATGCTATACCCTCTATTATGGATTGTAGGAGCATCATTTAGTGCAAGTGCAAATGAGTCATTTTGGTTTATTCCAAAGGATTTCACATTGATTGGATGGAAAGAATCCTTAACTGCTCCTGGTTGGGGTAGTGCACAAGGCTACTCACTACTGAGAGCGTTATGGAATACACTTCAATACACAATCCCGCATGTACTATTTGGAACATTCTCGACATTAATCACTGCATATGTGATCACAAGAATGCATTTTAAAGGTAAAAAGCTAGTATTTGCATTAATTATAGGAACGTTACTGATGCCAAATACAGTCTTTAGAATTCCTTTATACGCATTTTGGACAAGTGGAGCAATTTCTCCAATCTGGGAAAACTCCAATGTACCATTTATGGCTTACTTCCCACTATGGGCAGGTTCAGTATTTGCAGTCAACTCATTCTCGGTATTTATGTTTATTCAATTCTTTAGAACTATACCAAGAGATTTAGATGAAGCAGCCTATATGGATGGAGCAAATAAATTCCAAGTTCTATTTTATGTATTAATGCCAGTTTTAAAACCAATTGTTATGACAGTGGCACTTCTATTATTCATTGCTGAATTCAATGACTATCAAGGTCCACTCATTTATCAAGGAGCAACCAAATCACTTCCTCTGAGCTTAGTATTACCTCAGCTAGGACTTGACTCAACCAATACTTATGCTCATGTTTATGCAAGATCAATTGTCTCTGTTTCAGTATTAATCATTATATTCTTTGCAGCACAAAGATATTTTGTAGGTAATGATGCAGACTCAGCAATTAAAGGATAGAAGGAGGCAAATATGAAGAAAAGATATATCTTTGTTTTACTGATTCTACTGTTTATGCTCATAGGTTGTACTGAAGGTGAACCCGTAGAAGACAGTAATCCAACAGAAATGACTATGAGTGAGTGTCGAGATACACCTCTTGCTG
>JAHIRQ010000180.1 GCA_018818645.1 Bacillota bacterium | reverse complement strand
GCAGCAACACATGCAACTTCATCACCAACATATCTTACGTATTCATCTAAAACAAACTTATCATGTGGAGATGGTTCTGGATATCCCTGTCCTGCTCTAGTGTAAGATTTTTTTGGTACATCATGATGCGTTAAAACGAGCTCTACTCCTTCTAGTGCTAAAGCTTGACTTGCATCAATACTTTTAATTTTAGCGAATGCATGAGGACTTCTAAGTATTTTAACAATCAAAGAATTGGGATCTGCTAAATCGTCTGTAAAAGCAGGTCTACCCATCATGATTCCTTTACCATCAATTGATGATGTTTTATGATTGACTACTTTCATAAACTGTCCTCCAAATATTTCTTAATGGCTAAAAACTGTGCTTGATAGCCAGAGCATCTGCAGAGATTACCAACAATATATTTCTTGATTTCATCATCTGTTGGGTTTTTCAGTTCCTTCTTAAGGGCGTAAATCGTTAATGCTAATCCTGTATTGCAGAAACCACATTGGTCAGCACCTTCTTCTCCAAAATAGTTACTTATTTTATCAACTTCACTTTGAATACCATCTACTGTTGTAATATGTCTACCCTCTAGTAAAACAGTTAATATAGAGCAAGAAAGTATTGGTTTACCATCCAGTAAGACTGTACAAACTCCACAGGTAGATTGGTTGCAACCTTTTTTAACTGAGGTGATATGGTTATTCCTCAACGTATCTAATAAATATTCATCAGGAGTCACTTCGAATGTGCGATTTTTATGATTTAATATAAGTTTAACTTTCATACTGTAACCTCCTTCAAACCTCGTGCTACATAAACTTTAGCAAGCTCTCTACGATAGCTTTCTTCAGCAGCTTCATTTCCACCAAATCGAATGTGATTAAGTACAAGTTCTACTGCTTGATTAATATCACTATCTGATACAGTTTTTAGTTGATTTAAGTAATCCATTGCTTCGTGTGCTAAAGTACCAACTCCTGGTCTCGAACCCAAAGCAATTCGATACCCATGAATTCCATGATAAATTGCAATATTTAATATTGAGAAATCTAGAACGGTATTGCCTACCTTTTTGAAATAACCTTTGCCATTTTCTTTTTCAATGATGATGTGAGTTAATATCGATGATAATCTACCTTTAGACTTGATATACTCCTCAAGAGTCATCTCACCTTCTGGGTAAAACTTAAGCTTGATATTGAGTGTTAATAGTGGTGTTATCAAATCTGAAAAAGGAAATTTACCAATGATGCTACCACCAATAGATGCAACATTTCGAAATCCTACTCCCATCACAGATCCCGCAGCTTCACTAATATAGCCTTTACCAAGAGCTTTAATGCTTGGATTGGTCTCAAAATCTCTTAGGGTGACTAGTGATCCAATCTCAATGGAATCTTTTCTTTCATCAATTTGATTTAAAGACAGACCTGAAAGATCAACCATGGTTTCATGATCTGATGTGCTCATCTTGAGCCATGCTCCACCTCCAGCAATGATATTGGATGAGTGTTCGTTTAGTTTTAGATATGCATCTTCTAAAGTTTTCGCTCTATAATAGTTTTTTATCTCCATCTTATTCCACCTTCTTTTCTGGATTGAGACTTTTAAAATCCTCTAATGTATCAATATCGGTTAGTATTTTTTCATCATCGACTAGAATATACTCAAAATCGAATTTATTCCGAAAATTCTTTAAATTTGAATCCATTTTTTCCATCATCAACTCAGTGAGTAATTCTTTTTTCATGAAAAGTGGATGACCACCTTTTCCATGAAAAGAAGGAACCCTAATTTTTTTCTTACCCAATAGTAGTTTTTTATATGTTTCTTGTCCGACGAAAGGACAATCACCAGGTAAAATAAAAAAGTCCTCGCTTAAAGCGCTGACTCCAGTTAAGACAGATGAAAACATACCTTGATTATAGTTTTTATTTTCAATACATGTTACTTTTGGATAATCCTTAAGAAATGAATGGATTTGATCATGATAGTGACCAGTCACAACAAAAACTTGGCTGACAAAAGGCATCATGCCATCAATTGCATGTAAGATTAAAGGTTTGTTCTCATACATCAGAAGCATCTTGTTTGTGTTTGCACGGGCTGAATAGCCACCTGCTAAGATGAGACCCTGTGTCATATGTAACACCTCAAGCTATATATTAAAAATAAACGTTATCTCACGTATTCTTTGCCTGATCCTATATTCATGTATGAAATTGTCTACTTTTTTTGCGATTATCTTACTATTAGCATAGCATTATTTATAAAAATAAACAACACTTTATAGTAAAGTGCTGTTTGTTTTGATTGATTTGATGTGTGATTTGAGTGAAACTTGAATTAAGCTTGACGATGATTGATTCTTGACATCACCAATTCAGCAATTTGGTGTGTTGTGAAATCTTTGATTTCATCGAAATGAATAAGCTTCATTAATGTCAATTTTCGTCTACTTCTTTTGAATGGAGCTCTTTTTCTTAACAGATCGTTGCCATCATAACGAACAACGAGTATATTTGCAGCTGCTTTGAGAGCAAGTTTGAAAGCTCCAGGTTTCATTGTTTTTACCTTTGGATCTAATCTATTTCCAATATTTCCCTCTGGAAAAACTAAGATTGCATGGCCATTCTTTACGGTTTCAACTGCTTTATCTAGTTCAATTGCAGTTTCTCTTGGGTTCGATCGATTGATTGGAAATACATCATAAGCCTTTAGCCACCAACTGATAAATGGCATCTTCATCACTGATTTTTTAGGAGTCAATGTGATTGCTCTTGGTAAAACCTCTAGAATAGCGAATGCATCTGTGTAAGATTTATGGTTGGCATAGATTACAAGCGGTCCATCTTTTGGTAAATTTTCTATTCCCTCAATCGTTACTTTCAAATTGAGTATAAAGTGATTCAGAAAGTAAGCTAAACTTCTCATCATATAGGATTTATACGGATGCTTTGACGGCAATAGTACCACCAAAGGAAAATTCAGGAAGTAAAATAACAGCATAGTTAAAAAAGATAGTGGTAATGAGATTAGAAACCACAGAATTAAAAAATAATAATTGGTTAATGATGTAAAATATGTTGTATAAAAAATCATACTGATCATAAATATTAAAGTAGCCATATACACCTCATGCTTTTCTTGTATTATATATGAAACTTTAATGAAATGCTACTTTAAATACTTTTATTTTTATTGAAAAATTTGTTCACTGTTTAATTATATTAAAGGTTTACATTTTCTTTGCATGAAACTTAGACTTGATAAAAAAAACAGCAATCTCTTGCTGTTTTCTAAAAAATTATTTTACGACTCTTGCAACATAGGCAAACATCATTGGTCCTGTATGAATTCCAAGGACTGGTGTTAAGGGAGAAATGGTTAATGTTCTAACATCTAAAACCTTTGTAAGCATGTTACCTAATTGTTCTGCTTTTTCTTTATCATCGCCATAATGTACGGTTAAATCAATTTTTTTCCCTTCAAATTTTTTCACCATTAATTCTTTCATGGATAGAAGAGATCTTTGTAATCCAAACGCCTTAGATAAAGTGATGTAGACACCTTCATCGTTAACTGTAATGACGGGTTTAATATGAAGAATATCTCCGATTGTACCTTCAACCTTCCCAATTCTTCCACCTCTCTTTAAATACTTCAAGGTGTTAATTGTGTAAATTGCTAGTGATTCTTTATAGCGTTGTTCATTCAATTTTTCTAAAATGTCTTTTGGTGCTACACCTTTATTGACCAGCTCTAGTGCTTGTTCAACAATATAGCCTTGTCCACCACCTAAAGTCTTGGTGTCATAATGTGTAATTTTTAAACCTTTAACATCTTCTAATGCAACTCTAAATGCATTAAAAGTTCCTGATAATCCTGATGAAATGTTGATAACAAGTGCATCAGAATACCCTTCTTTTTTTGCTTGTTCTAATACTTTTGTTAAATCTTCCATGTTAGGTAAACTCGTTGTGATGACTTTTTCATCGAGTTGTGCATATACTTCTTCTGCTGAAATTTCTACTTGATCGCGAAAACTCTTTCCATCAACCAAAATCATAAGTGGAATGACATACAAGTTCGCATGCTTTTTAATAAACTCTTGCGACAGGTTTGCTCCTGAATCCGTAATAATTGCTGTTTTCATTTCTAAATCTCCTTATTTTATAAATTCATTTATGGAATATGTCAGTTTTTCCGACATGTTTATTGTTGAATTAATTTCATATATATTTCACTATACATCAAAAGATTATCATAAGATTGTGACTGAGTCAACGAATTGGAACGTATCTTCCCTCATTCTTTAAAATATGTATGAATATGTAAAAAAATAGCGGGGTTTTTATAAATAAAACGTTTATTTTCTAATTAATATACATACATCCCTGATGTAAAGCGTATTCTTTGCCTAGAAACCATTTATTGGTTATAGTATCAAATAGGGAATACATCTAAGGAGCAAATATAAAATGAATGATTATCGAGTTTTATTGTATTATCACTACAATCATATCGAAGATCCAGACACACTTCGTGAAGAACATTTAAAATTCTGCAAAGAAATTGGTCTATTAGGACGAGTTTTTATCTCAAAGGAAGGTATCAATGGAACAGTTAGTGGTACCATTGAACAAACGAATCTCTACATGAAGACTCTTGAAGAAAGCGATCATTTTAAAGGTATTTTATTTAAGATTGATGAAGTTGATCAACATGTATTCAAAAAAATGCATGTTAGAGTCAAAAATGAGCTTGTAAATTTTAGTCTTGAAGATGATATTAATCCTCTTGAAATCACAGGAAAATATTTAGAACCTATCGATTTTTATGAAGGTCTAAATGACCCAAATACAATAGTGATTGATGCTAGAAATGACTATGAGTATGATGTTGGACATTTTAGAGGTGCTATCAAACCAGAGATTCAAACATTTAGAGAACTTCCGAATTGGATAAGAGAGAACAAACACCTACTAGAAGGTAAAAAAATAATGACTTATTGTACAGGTGGAGTAAGATGTGAAAAATTTTCTGGCTGGTTAAAGCGTGAAGGTTTTGAGAATGTAGGACAACTTCATGGTGGTATCGTAACCTATGGTAGAGATCCAATCACTCAAGGTCAATTATGGGATGGCAATTGCTATGTCTTTGATAAAAGATTAAGTGTTCCAATCAATAGAGTTGAGCATGTGATTGTTGGAAGAGACTATTTTACAGGTGAACCCTGTGAAAGATATATAAATTGTGCAAATCCTGAATGTAATAAACAAATTATAGCTAGTGAAGAAAGTGAG
>JAHIRQ010000179.1 GCA_018818645.1 Bacillota bacterium | reverse complement strand
GCTGATGATATGAGTTTTATACCATCTCGCAACCATTGAACAGAAGAGCCACCAACAAATACACTGCCTTCAAGTGCATATGTAATATGACCATCAATACCCCAAGCAATCGTAGTCAGTAAACCATGCTCAGAATGTATTGGTGTATTTCCAGTATTCATTAGCATAAAGCATCCAGTACCATAGGTATTTTTAACCATACCCTTTTCGAAGCATGCTTGTCCAAAAAGTGCGGATTGTTGATCTCCAGCAATTCCACTGATTGGTACCTTTTGACCAAAAAAGTGATAAGGGATAGTATACCCATATATTTCAGAAGAAGATTTAACTTCTGGAAGCATTGACATTGGAACTTGTAATATATTACATAATTCTTCATCCCATTTCAGATCATGTATGTTAAAAAGCAGAGTGCGACTTGCATTTGTATAATCAGTAGCATGAACTTCTCCAGTTAGTTTATACAATATCCACGAGTCAATTGTTCCAAATGATAGTTCTCCATGCTCTGCTTTTTCTCTTGCATGAGCAACATTATCCAAAATCCACTTAATTTTGGTTCCAGAAAAATATGCATCAATTAGCAAACCGGTTTTTTTGTTAAATAGTTTCGAATATCCTTTATCCTTTAACTGGTCGCATATTTCGCTACTTTGTCTAGATTGCCAAACAATCGCATTATAGACTGGATCACCAGTTTTTTTATCCCAAACCACAGTTGTTTCTCTTTGGTTGGTTATTCCGATTGCATGAATTTGATTCGCTTTTATTTTCGCTTCAAGTAAAGATCTTGCCATGACAGTTAAAACACTTACCCAAATTTCATGTGGGTTATGCTCAACCCAACCTGGATTTGGATATATTTGTGTAATCTCTTCATTTGCCATTCCAAGGATATTGCTATCATGATCAAAAATAATTGCTCTCGTGCTTGTTGTTCCTTGATCAATCGACATGATGTATTTTTCCATAAATGTTCCCCTATACTATGATTTATATTTTAAATGATTTTGTCGCTATAATGTCAACATGAGTTTCTAAAATGTTATGGATGATTACATCTCCTATTTTAACATCTTTAGAGATGATCACTTCATTTATTTTGCTAAGTGCTTGAAAAAGAAGCTTTTTTGGGATAGGATGATTGGTTTTCACAGGTAACCTAGGATTTATGAAACTGTTTGTTCGAACAGTAGTTGTTAGCATTCTTTTTGGGTCTTTCATTTCAATTAAAGCATAATGTTCACCTTTTGGACATCTGTTTCCAGTAACATGTAAGCCATCATCTATCACTAAATGACAACCCACAGGACATACGATGCAAGTCATTTTTTTCATAAGATTTCCTCCAGTTCAATAGATATTTCACTAGATGATATGAAATCAGTTGGTGTCATTAATATTTTCTCCATTTCAGCAGGAGCTATATATTTTGCCTTTTTTGATTTTATAACGTTGCCATCCTGTATGATCCTAAAGATTCCTTTTTCCATTTTTCTTGATGTTCTAAAGGATATTTCAAAAGGTTCACTTAATTGGTTGAAATCAATTTTATGAGGAACTGTATATCGAATATGATTTCCTAGAACAATCGATTTTTCATTTTTTATCCCTTGATATTTTCCCAAACAATATGACTTAGCTTTATCACCAACAAGTTCACTTTCTTTTGTGACCCAATCGACTAAATCGTGAACATGTAGAGCATTCCCACACACAAATAAGCCTTCTATATTGGTTTGATAATGTTGATTCACGATTGCACTTTTTGTAACCTTACTTGTCTCGATGGATAAAGATTCAAATAATGTAATATCAGGGATTAAACCAACAGATAGTAAAAGTGTATCTACTTTAAACACTTTTTCGGTACCTTGAATAGGCTTAAAGTCTTTATCTACCTCTGAAATAGTTATTTCTTCTAAATTGTCTTTTCCTTTTATATCAGTAACAGTATGAGAAAGATATAAAGGAATATCAAAATCCTCAAGACATTGTGCGATATTTCTGTTAAGTCCATTTGAATATGGCATGATTTCGGCAACTCCGTGAACCTTTGCACCTTCAAGTGTCATACGTCTAGCCATAATTAAACCAATATCGCCGCTTCCTAAAATGAATACATCTTTTCCTACCAAAAATCCATCGATGTTTAAATATCTTTGAGCAGAGCCAGCTGGCATGATTCCCTTTGGTCGTTCTCCAGGAATCATTAATGCTCCCCTAGTTCTTTCATAACAACCACTAGATAATATGACCGCTTTTGCATAAATATATTGAAATCCATCTTCTAGACTAGAAACAGATATTAAAAAGTCATCTTCTTTAGAGATATCTATCACAGTCGTATGTAGTAATAACTTTATATTTCTACTTTCTAAATTATCGATAAATCGTGATGCATATTCTGGTCCCGTTAATTCTTCACTAAAAACCTCCAAACCAAATCCGGTATGAATGCATTGGTTTAGAATCCCACCTAATTCCTTTTCTCTTTCAATAACTAAGATATCTAAATTTGAATCTGATGCTTGAATAGCTGCAGCGAGACCTGCTGCTCCTCCACCAATAACTGCGATATCGATTTTCATGATTTCACCTTTGAATCTTTCATGAGTATGGGTGTATTTCTATTATAATAATTGATTTTATTTAAAGGTTGATTCGTTTCTCTTGCAATGATTTTTAAGACAAGACCCTCGCAATATCCACCTTGACAAAGACCACTTCCCGCGCGCGCGCGTTTCTTTATTCCTTTAAGGGTATCATTTCCAACATGTGAATGGATTGCATCAACGATTTCTGCTTCAGTAATTTTCTCGCATTTGCAGATTATATTGCCATATGCCTTATTTTCTTGAATTGCATCTCTTTTTTCTATATCACTCATTTTGTAAAAAGGTTTCTTCTTGATTCGAATTGGATTGAAGTTTTCTTTTGCAACTAGTTTTTCAGTGATAATTTCTTGAACTAGATATTTAGCGATTGCAGGTGCTGCAGTTAACCCTGGAGAGTCTATACCTGCAACATGATAAAATCCTTTAACTTCATGAGATTCATGTATGTAAAAATCATCAAATGATGAAGTCGCACGAATTCCAGCAAATGTACGAATATTGAGATCATAGGGAACATAGTCTACTAATCTTTTTACGTCAGTTTGAATCTGTTGGATACCTAGAGTTGTGTTTGAAACTAGATTCTTATCATCTAGCAAAGTAGAAGTAGGACCAATCAAAACATTCCCGTGAACCTGTGGCACAACCAATACTCCCTTACCTTGACTTGTAGGAAGTGCATATAACACATGATGATATAGACTCTTAGCTTTTCGATCTAAGACTAAATACTCACCTTTTCTTGGTGTAATTTGATATTTAACATCTTTTTCTATCATATAAGCAATTTGATCTGCAAAGACTCCAGCTGCGTTAATAACATGTCTTGTTAGAATTGAATTCATAAAATTGATCTGGAGAAGAAAGCCTTCTTTAGTTTTTGTTATCCCAGTGACCTCGCTATTTTTTTGAAAGTGGGCACCATTTTGAATAGCATTCTCTAAGCATGCTAAAGCAACTTCCCAAGGATATGTGACCTTAGTAGAAGGAAGCGATAAAATTTTAGTGGCATCTTTGGTGAGATGTGGTTCTAATCTTTTTCCTTCATCAAAATTTAGTATCGATAGATCTAAAACCTTGTTATGGATTGCTCTTTGATATAATTGCTCAAGCAGGATTTCTTCATCCTTACCTCTAGCAACAACAAAACCTCCAGTTCTTAAAATTGGAATGGAAAGTTCTTTTTCTAAATCATCATACATTTTGTTTCCTTCAACACAAAGTCTAGCTTTGAGTGTATTCTCTTTAGGATCATGTCCAGAATGAATGATTGCACTGTTTGCAATCGTTTGACCATTTGCTGCATCATTCTCTTTTTCTAAAACTAAAATATCTACCTTATATCTTGATAGTTCTCTTGCGATACTTGCACCAATAATGCCTGAACCGATAATTACATAATCATAGATCATCATCATATCCTCCTTGGAAATAAAAAAGAGAGAAAAAACAAATTGCTCATTTATTTTTTCTCTCTTGGTCTCTTTTTAGATTAAATTGATTTTACTTACAAAGTCCAAAATTCAGAATTGCTTGTCGTAACAGCTACTGCACCAGAACTTAGACATTTCAAAATTTGATTTTTATCCTTGATAAGTCCACCCATCCAGATTTTAGCATCTATGTACTTTTTAATATCTGAAATAATCTCAGTAGATAGTGCAGGCAATATTTCAAGGTAATCAGGAGCTAGTTTTTCAGTCAGTTCTAAACTCTGTCTGAGTGAAATTGAATCTTTTAAGAAGAAGCGAAAAACTCCTGTCACTCCTCTTTTTTTACAAATCTCTATAACTTTCGGCTTTGAAGAGATAATACCATCCACTTCAAGATTTTGAATTAAATAGATGGCACCATATTCATCAGCAGATAAGCCCTTTATCAATTCAGAATGGATAAATACTTTCTTCTTGTTATCTTTCATAACCTTTACTAGATCGGGTAACTGAGCAAGTTGAAAATTCATCAGGATACCGTATGTTAATGGAAGAGAAATAAATTTTTTAAAATCAGCGAAATTACTAATTGCAGGAATGACTTGTTGGTTCATATGTAACCCTCCTTAAAAAAATAAATAGCAAAGCAAAAAGGCTAATGAATCAGCATTTTTGGACCTCGCTCTAACTCTCTTGGCTCTTCTTAAGTTACACTTTAAGTATAAGTCTTTTCATGAAAAATGTCAAGATTGTTTTCATATCATCTCTATTGCATATATTTTGTGATTTAGTGATATAATATGAGAACAAGATTAAGAAGAGAGTTAGTGATTGAATGAAAAGCGGTAAAAATATTATTATTTATGTCATGGGTATTGCAGGATCTGCAGTTTTCCTATTGGCTGTCTTAATGCTCCTTTTTGGAGATGAATTGGATCAAATGTTTAATGTTATTGGTATACGTGTTGCAACTGTCTTTGTTGCGTTTGCATCATTCTTATCCAGTATGCTTTTTAGTTTGTTAATCCTACTACACAATCGAACAGTTGGAAAGATTAATGATGATACAAACAGACGTGCTGAGCTATTTAGAGAGCAACAGTTTGCTTCAACAAATTACTCAATCATCGAGTTTATGGATCGTATGCTTATTTATAGTGAATCGGAAAGATATGTGGAAAGATTAGTTCAAAGAAGAAGTATGATTTTCCATATGATTGAAGAGGATTTAAATGAAGAAGATGTATACAATCATCCAGAAAATTATAGATTTGTTTCTGTAAAAATCCCATTTAGAGTGATTGAAGGGAAAATAATTTCGAGCATTACTTTTGATAAGTTGAGATTTGAAAGAAATGGTGTAAACTATGAGTTTATAACACCTCCATCAGAGCACGAAAGTAGAGCATTTTTACTCTATAATGAGCATACAAAACGAAACAACGTCATCATCAATTTAATCATTAAAAACAACAGTGTTTTCTATGATCCCAATCTTGTTAATATCTTCTCAAAAATCAAAATTTACATCAATATTACAAGTTTACTCAATGTTAAAGTTAAAGGAAATAGCGAACTATATTTTACAAATCCTGAGCAAATTGAAGGTGATGGAACCAATACTTATCGCATCAATTCTGCGAACTTTACTTTAACTGAAATGCCTCGAATTGTAAGCAAATAGTATGTTTATCTAAAAGTTTCAGAAAACTCCCTCTTCAAAGGATTAAGTGGGAGATGAATGGAACCCCGATTTAAATATTAAAAATAATATAAATAACTAACTTTTTTCACGTCAATATATGATATAATATTTGTATAGGTCGTCGTAAAAAAAATGGGGTGGTTAAGATGAAACTAGATAATAATAATCATTCAGTGTTCAAGATGTGTTATCATCTTATTTTAGTCGTTAAGTATCGTCGCCATGTACTCAATGAAGAGATATTAGACTATCTTATGGACAGATTTGTGTTCATTGGTAGAAATTATAATCTTCATTTGGAAGAAATGAATCATGACGAAGATCATGTTCATATCTTATTTAGAGCAGAACCCAATAGTGAACTCTCTAAGTTCATTAACACCTATAAGAGTGCGACATCAAGGATGAT
>JAHIRQ010000178.1 GCA_018818645.1 Bacillota bacterium | reverse complement strand
TTTAATGATTGAAGATTTATATAAAAGAATGATGAAAACAGCTAAAACAATAACCTATCAAACTTATCTTAGTGATGATGGTATTACAGATATTTTAAAGACACATATGGATCGTCACCAACATTAATCACCAATCGTCAGTTTTTTTTAAGCTTTAAGGATACATTCCTTTAAATCATTTCTAGCATTATTCACCAAAGAGGATACTTCATAGGAATACATAGAACTCGATTGGTATGGCTTTAATAATTTAGATAGTTGATTTAAATCTTGATTTCTAGGATTTAGCCACTCTTTAACCGAATCATCATTCAAGATTACTGGCATTCGGTCATGAATCTCAGACATCAATTCATTTGCGTGCGTGGTGATAATCGTTGTTGTGTGAAGCTTCGTGCCATCAGGTCTAGTGAATGTTGACCATAATCCAGCCATCGGGAATATTTTTTGATCTGTCACTCCAATACGCATTGGAGTTTTTTTATGCTCTTCCCTTTTCCATTCATAAAAGCTATCTGCTAAAATGACACAACGCTTCATCTGGAATGAAGATTTAAAGGAAGGCTTTTCTATTAATGTTTCTGACTTCGCATTGATCATTGAAGCACCTATTTTTTCATCTTTAGCGAAATGTGGAACCAATCCCCATTTCAAAAGACCTACTCGATTCTTACTTCCATCATTTAGAATCGTGATGACATCCTGTGTAGGTGCGATGTTATATCTAGGAAGCTGAAATTCACTTTTTAATTCCGTTATATCATAGTGATCCACTAAATACTCTCTTAAATCTTCTAAATCAATCGTTATTGTAAATCTTCCACACATATATATCACCCCAATCCTATTATACTACTTGAATTGTTCCCAGAATAAATCAAGACTTTTCTTTAAATTTTTTGGATTATCGATTATCTCATATTTTTTCCATTCCATTGGAAATAGTTTTTTATATAAAGATGTATTGAACCGATCATCAATAAGTATAGCTATACCGTAATCCGAATCTGTTCTAATCACTCGACCAACTGCTTGTATCACCTTATTCATTCCTTGATAGGTATATGCATATTCAAAACCCTTTGAAAATTTTTCTTGATAGTAATCCTTTAATTGATTATTGGATTCACTCAGCATTGGAAGCCCTACACCTACAATCATTACACCGTTTAACATATCTCCAACATAATCAATACCCTCAGCAAACATACCACCCATCACGAAAAATGCCAATTGAGATTTTTCATTATAATTTTTAAATCTTTCAACGATGATATCTCTTAATCGTTGATCCATCTCACGCTCTTGAACAATTAAATCAGCATCCAAGTCTAAAGGAAGGTTTTCAATAATTTGATTCATATATTGATAGCTTGGGAAGAATGCGATATAATTTCCTTTTTTAGAGGATAATACAGACTCTATCGTATCAATGACTTGATTTATAGAACTATTTCGATGTTGATATCTAGTTGATATTTGATTCATCACCACTAGCTTTAAGCGATTAGAGTCAAAAGGACTTCTTATCTTTAAGGTTTCACCATAACCAGCAGTAATAAGTTCTTTATAGTAATCAATCGGATAAAGGGTTGCACTAAAGAAGACAGAGCCATAAGTCTTATTTTTAATCGTATCTAATATAAATTCTGAAGCATCCAAACATTGAATCGTTATCGATATATCATCATCCATCATTTTTTCAACATTGGTTAAATAAGCATCATTATAATATTCAAAAATTCTAGTAAATCCAAGTAAAGCTAAATAGCCTTCAATAACATCTATTTTTTTCGGGTACTTAGGATTTTCTTTAATCCCATTTTCAATTTTCTTCATCAAATTCAAAATTGAATCTAAAAATGATTCATTTAAGGTCTTAAAGGATAGAAATGGAGATAGGGATAGTTGTTCCTCAAAGGAATCAAATTGATCTAAAACCTTCTTAACAGCGTTTCTAATTGTTGGTTTAATCTTATTCGCGAGTCTTCTGAGCTTAATAAAATCAGATCTAACTAAAGTTGCTGAATACATATCTCTTGACCTTGAAATCATATTATGAGCCTCATCCACTAGAATTAAAGGCTTGTAGGTATCTTCATCAAAGTATCTAATTAAATGGCTTCTGGGGTCAAATACATAGTTGTAGTCGCAGATAACGACGTCAACAAAGTAGGAAACATATAAAGAAAACTCAAATGGACATACGGTATGCTTTCTAGCGTAGCGCTCCACGACTTCTCTAGTCATTAAGGTTTCTTTTTCCCAAATGTCTACCATCGCTTCTTGTAGCCTGTCAAAAAAACCCTTCGCGAATGGACATTTTTCGGGATCACACTCTCTTTTTTCTAGAAAACAGATGGTATCCTTTGAAGTAATTTCTAATGTCTTGGTTTCTAAACCAGATTCATGGAGTATGTCCATCGTATCTAGGGCAACTTTTTTTCCTTGAGTCTTGGCAGATAAATAAAAGATTTTTTGATTGTCTTCTGAAAGTGACTTCAATGTAGCGAAAAGACTTGCCATGGTTTTACCAATGCCTGTAGGAGCGATTGCATATAAAATATCATCATCCTTCATGGTTTGGTAAACTGCTGCCATCATTTCTCTTTGACCACGACGATATTTGTCAAATGGAAAATAAAGTTTTTCTAATGATATTCTTTTTCTTTCATTATGTTCATATAACTTAAGCAGCCAATCTGTATATCTAAGAAGAGAAGATTCAAAAAAATCTTTAAGTAAGTCGATATCGAAAAAGAAATCGAAATGTCTTGTTTTATAGTCACTGAGTTGAATATAGGTCACTCTACCTAAGCAGTCATCCAAATGATTATTTTTCATATACATATAGGCATACATTTTCAGCTGAGCGAGATGTTCATTATTGATTTCAAATTTCTCATCAAAGATTGGATATCTTGTCGATTTGATTTCCTCAATAACCTTTGCTCCATCTATAGATAAAAGACCATCTATTCTTCCAGATAGTGTAATTTCTAAATCATCAGCAATAAATGTTGATGAAATTGGTATTTCAGCCTGATCGGTTGATTGATATTTACTTTGAAGATATTGATGTGCTTTAGTTCCTTCAAGTAGGGATACGTTTTGAAAGGTTTCACTACTTAAATCTCCTGAAGCGTAAAGAAAAGAGACTAGCTCACCAACACCGACTCTAAATAGTTTCATAGTTACCTCGTCTACTTATATTATACCTTCTTAACGACCCTTTTCTTAAAAAAAATGACATATAGAAATGCTTGTGATATGAAAATGAAATCAATTTGGTTATAATGAAAATAAGAGAATTCACAAAGGAAGGTATCATATGAACCAAACAAGATTAACTAAAGGTCCACTTCTAGATTTAAAAGGAAACTTGATTGAAGCTGGTTATTCTACATATCTCGCCAAAGACTATTATAGAGATACGGTCAAGGTTAGAGGAATGAGGATCAAGGAATGGGATTATTATTATGTAGGAAATGATGATTTTGGAATCGCATTTACAGTTGCAGATAATAGTTACATGTGGCTGACTTCAGTAACCATCTTTGATTTTATTGAGAAAAAGGAAACTACCAATACTCAAATGGGATGGTTTTCTAATGGTAAATTGAAACTTCCAAGAACTTCAGTAAAGGGAGATATCAAGCTGAGTAAGAAAAATCAATCATTTCAGTTTTTGATTGAAAAGAATAAAAGACATTTAATTGTTGATCTAAAGAACTTTACCAAGGGTGTTCATCTTAGAGCTGATTTACTTTTAGAGCCTACCATAAAAGATACAATGGTGATTGCGACTCCATTCTTGAAGAAGAAGCATTTTTACTACAATCAAAAAATGAATTTACTGAAATCAAGCGGTAAGGTTGTCATCGGAGAGAAGACTTATGACTTCAGCAATTCCTATGGTGTCTTAGATTGGGGTAGAGGAGTCTGGACCTATAAGAACACCTGGTATTGGTCATCACTTTCAGGAATCCAAAATAAAGTCAAAATAGGGTTCAATTTAGGCTATGGATTTGGTGATACTTCAAAGGCTAGTGAGAATATGCTTTTTGTTGGTGATAAAACCTATAAGCTAGAGGACTGTGAGTTCATGATTCCGAAAGTTGGTAAAAAGGATGATTTCATGAAGACCTGGACAATAAAGTCTATGTCAGGAGATATCGATTTGAGATTTGAGCCTATTTTAGATCGTCATTCACACACAAACGTGCTCATCATTGAGTCGAATCAACATCAAGTCTTCGGTAAGTTTTATGGGACATTTAAGCTTGAAAATGGAAATGCACTTCAAATTGATGGCATGTTGGGTTTTGCAGAGAAAGTATATAATCGTTGGTAGTATAGAATACATATAGAAAAGAAAAAAGTTACATACGGCTTACATTGGGTTTATCCCCATTGTAGAGCCGTTTCATTTTATATCACAATGTAAGCGATGATACTTCGTATCAAGAAGCTAAAAAAAATTACTCAATTATGTGAGCATTTCCTGTTGAATTAGAGGTCATAAAAGTTTATAATACTACTAAACCGTTTTGTAATTTTGGGGATTCGGTTTTTAGGGGATTTAAAAAATAAAGAGGTGGATAAAATGAATGTAATAAAAAGAAATGGTGCTGTTGAATCCTTTGATTTAAACAAAATCGCAAATGCGATGCAGAAGGCATACAAAAGCGTTGGAATTTCATTTACGGATGAAGAATGCTTAAAGCAGGCAACAGAAATCACGAAGGCATATCCTAAGTCTCAAGATGTGAGTATTGAAACGATTCAAGATGATGTTGAACTCTTTTTGATGAAGAAGAAGCATTATGATGCTGCTAGATCTTATATCAAATATAGAGAAAAGCAGAAGACAGATCGTGATAATCCATGGGGAGATAATGACGAACGTCAAGATTTGATTTTAAACAAGTACTTAATCCCAGGAGAAGGTAAAAAAGAATTCATTAAGCGTATTGCTTTTGGAAACTCCTCTCTTGAAAAAATACTAAGAAGAAAAGAAGCTATTTTTGGTGGTAGAAATCTTTACGCTATTGGTAGAGATGGTAATATTACAGGCAGTAACTGCTATGTAACACAAGATCCTGAAGATTCTTTAGAAAGCATTTATAAGGTAGACTACCAAATTGCTAGAACATATAGCTATGGTGGTGGCCAAGGGATGAATCTTTCTAAGATCCGTCCAAAGGGTGCTAAGGTCAATAACTCATCGAATACAACACCAGGTGTGATGGTATTCGCTGAAAAATATTCACATACAACACTAAATACTCAACAAGACAATCGCCGTGGTGCATTGATGCTTGTTCTAAATATTGATCATCCCGATATCATTGATTTTATTACTACAAAACTTGATTTAAGTAAGGTCAATGGAGCTAATATTTCGATTGCAATTACAGATCCTTTTATGAAGGCTGTTGAAAACGATGAAATGTGGACAATGAACTTTGAAACACCTTATGAAACCATTGAAAAGAAGATCAATGCAAAAGACTTACTCAAGCTTGTTGGCTATGCAGCACACACCATGGGTGACCCAGGTGTAGTCTTTATTGATCATATGAATGATTACCATTTCTTATCTGAATATGATGATGTAAAATTTACTGCAACTAACCCTTGTGGTGAACAACCTTTAATGCCACATGGATCCTGTAATCTAGGTAGTATTAACTTAAATGCATTCGTTAAAAATCCTTTTACTGAATCAGCTGTTTATGATTGGGAACGCTTTGATTTTGTAGTCAAAGAAATGATTGGTTCACTTGATGATTTACTCACAATGCTAGGTGATCGTCATGCCCTTCCTGAACAAAGAGAACACGTGAAACAATATCGTGAAGTTGGACTCGGAGTCATGGGACTTGCTGACTTAGCACTCAGTCTGAGACTTCCTTATGGTAGCCCTGAATTCCTAGAATTCTTAGATAAGATGATGAGAAAAATGCTGAATTCAGCAACTCAAGCATCAGCACTACGTGCAAGAGACTTAGGGCCATTCCCAAGATTTGATTATCATAAAGTATCTGGTTCATCTTTCTATCAGACAGGAATTGATCCTGATACAGATGAGTTAGTTAAAAAATATGGCATGAGAAACTCAAGACTATTATCAATTGCACCAACTGGTTCAATTTCTAATATACTTGGCGTAAGTGGCGGAGTAGAGCCATTCTTCCAAATTAATTATACAAGAAGAATCGTGTCCATGTTTGATGAAGAAAAGACAATAACAATTTGGGAAAAGACTCCAGTAGCACTTGCAAAAGCGATGGGAGTTGAACCAGAAAAGCTTCCAGAATGGGCTTTAATTACTTCTCAAAACATTCCTTTTATGGAACGCGCACACGTACAAGCAACCATTCAAAAATATGTAGATACAGCAATCAGTTCAACATTCAATCTTCATAACAGTGCAAGTGTTGAAGATGTTATGGATATTTATAAAACAGCTTGGAAGCTAGGCTTCAAAGGTGCAACTGTGTTTAGAGACAGATGTGCTAAGATTGGTATTCTAGCTGGTATCAATGAAAACACTGAAGATTTAAACCCTGCAACACCACCTCATGTTCATATGGAAGAAAAATGGACAAATAAAAAGACTGGTGTCGTTAAGGAATATGTCACACATATCGCCGTATCTTCAAGTGGACACACACCTGAGAAAATAGAAAAAGAATTATGTCCTTTATGTGGAGATGTCTTGATTAAAAAACAAGGATGTATCCATTGTAACAATAATGATTGTGACTATGAAAAGTGTGCAATCTAGCTAACAACAAATTAACGGGCTATTCGATTAGCCCGTTTCTTTTCTAGTGACTTAGAAACTTGACAAGTCACATAATTTTGAATACAATTTTAATGGAGGCGATATCATATGGCAAAAACACAAAATTTCAAAACAGAATCTCAAAAGTTATTACACTTAATGACACATTCAATCTACACACAAAAGGAAATATTCTTAAGAGAACTTATATCGAACGCAAGTGATGCGATTGATAAGCGTCATTACTTATCTTTAACAGATCAAAGAGTAGAACCAACTCTTTATGAAATCTGGATTACACCAAATGAAGTAGATAAAAAATTGGTGATTGCAGATAATGGTATTGGTTTTACCGAAGAAGAGTTGATAGAAAATTTAGGTACCATTGCACAAAGTGGATCTAAAGCGTTTCTAGAAAAGATTGAAAATAAAGATATTGATATTATCGGGCAGTTTGGTGTCGGATTCTATTCATCTTTTATGGTTGCTAAGGAAGTGATTGTAGAAACGAGATCCCCTTATGCAAATTCAGGTTATCGATGGAGTTCATCGGGAGAAGATTCATATACCATTGAAGAAATCGAAAGAACTGAAATTGGTACGACAATTATTCTTCACTTGCGTGATGACGATGAAGAAAACGAAGAAAACTTCTCAAAATTTACAAATGAATATACCATCAAAAATCTAGTGAAAAAGTATAGCGATTATGTGCGCTATCCAATTAACATGATGGTTAAAAAAACAGAAGACAAAAAAGAAAAACTAGAAAAAGAAACACTAAATCAAATGATTCCAATTTGGAAGAGATCCAAAGCAGATATTAAAGAAGAGGATATGCATGCTTTTTATAAGCATCAATTTTCTGATTATGAAGATCCACTAAAAGTGATTCACACGGATGTTGAAGGAATGCTAACCTATACGGCATTACTCTTCATTCCGAAGAAACCAGCCTATGATTTCTATAGTGAGCACTATGAAAAAGGACTCCAGCTCTATTCAAAGGGAGTATTTATTCAAGATAAGAATAAGGAACTGATTCCAGACTATTTTAAATTCGTTAAAGGGTTAGTTGATTCTGCGGATTTATCCTTAAATATTTCTAGAGAAATGCTTCAGCATGATAGACAATTAAAGAAAATTGCATCTCACCTAGAAAAGAAAATCAAAAGTGAATTAGAAAATATGCTTTTGCATGATAGAGAGCAATATATTCAGTTCTATGAAGCATATAAAATAACCTTGAAATATGGTTTATATGACCAATTTGGAATGAATAAAGAAAAGCTTCAGGATTTAATTTTATTTAAAACTTCAAAAAGCGATGAGTATATCTCACTCAAAGAATATATAGAAAGAAAACCTGAAGAACAAAAAACAATTTATTACGCGACAGGTAAATCGAAACAATCGATTCTATCTCTTCCTCAAATGGATGTAATGAAGGATAAAAACTATGAAGTCTTATTATTTACAGATGATATTGATGAATTTATGATTCAAGTACTTCAAAGCTATCAAGATGTTCCTTTTAAATCCATTCAACAAGGGGATTCTGATTTAGTTGATGATACAAAGAAGAAAGATTTGAAGAAAAAAGAAAAAGAAAATAAAGACATTCTATCATCTATAAAAGATGCACTCAAGGATAAGGTAAAGGATGTTAGGCTATCAGCTAGACTGAAAAGTTCTGCAGTATGCTTGGTTTCAGGAGAAGGATTAAGTCTAGAAATGGAAAAGATTCTAAAACAAATGCCAAATCAAAATGAAGTCCATGCTGAAAAGATATTAGAAATCAATCCAGATCACGAACTTTTCACTGCATTAAAGAAAATCTATGATAAGGATCATGAAAAGATCAATGACTACGCATCTATCCTATATCATCAAGCACTATTAATCGAAGGTCTTCCTATTGAAGATCCTACTGAGTTTGCAAACAACCTAGTGAAGCTAATGATTGAATCCTCAAAATCATGAAGCTTACATTAAGAAAACCAACACTAGAAGATAA
The DNA here is from genome assembly GCA_018818645.1 of Bacillota bacterium. Classification (GTDB taxonomy): domain Bacteria; phylum Bacillota_I; class Bacilli_A; order Acholeplasmatales; family Acholeplasmataceae; genus Peloplasma. The sequence goes on along the minus strand of JAHIRQ010000178.1, from coordinate 8,611 downwards.
GAGTGCTTATCTTAACTATATAGAAGCTTGGGGGAATGAGTTTGTTATTCCAACAGCGAGTTCTCTAAATCAAAGAACTTTTGAAGAGCTTATCGAAAGAATAGATTTAGATGAAAAGAATATGATTGATCCAGTCCATAGAGTACCAGCAACAACCTATATACTTATAGATGATTCTCAAGAAATATATGGAGCAATTTGTTTAAGATACTATCTAAATGAAGATTTATTCAAGTATAATGGACATATAGGATATGGCATTAAGCCAGATAAGAGAAATCAGGGTTATGGAAAATATATGCTATCCTTAGTTTTAGAAAAAGCCAAAGAGCACAAAATGACCATGGTTTTAATCACTTGTAACGATGAAAATACCGCATCCTTTAAAACGATTGAAGCTTGTGGTGGAGTTCTTGAGAACAAGGTCTACAAGACCGATGGTTATATTAGAAGATATTGGATTACTCTATAAGGGAGAAAAAATGAAAACAATAGAAACCAAAAACGCTCCAGCAGCAGTTGGTGCGTACAGTCAAGGAGTACTAGCAAATAAAACGCTATACGTTTCTGGACAAATACCATTTATCCCAGAAACAATGACACTTGTTTCCGCTGATATTAAAGAACAAACCTTACAATCACTAAAAAATGTATTAGCAATTGTTGAAGCTTCAGGGATGAACAAAGAAAATATTGTGAGATGCACAGTCTTCATGACCAACATGAGTGACTTCCCACTGATGAATGAAGTCTATGGAAAGTTCTTTGGTGAACATAAACCAGCCAGAGCTGCTGTAGAAGTTAGAAGATTACCCAAAGATGTAGCTATCGAAATAGACGCAATCGCAGTATTATAGCACTAAAATTTAGAACACCTTTTTTAAGGTGTTTTTCTTTATAAATAAGAGTATAAATAGATATTAGAAAAATCAATTTAACAATGCTTCACGTTTGTCATAGATTATAAATAATGCTATAATGTAGTTAAATTTACGATGGTTTAAAAAACTCCATCAGATTAAATCATCTTTAGATGACAATATATAGAAAGTGGTGACATCATGACAGAAACTCTAACTTCTGTTCAAAAGGACGCTTTACTCAAGAAGAACACGTATATATTTACAGGAGCACTTGCAGTCTTACTCATTGCAGCTGCATTTATCTTCGGTTACTACGTGCTAGCAATCGCAGCGGTTTCCTATGCAGTATCCTTTGTTGTTGAAATTCTTTTTTCTAAACTAAGAAAAAAGGAATTTGATTATGGGTGGATGGTAACCCCTCTACTCATTGCCTTATTAATGCCCCCAGCGATTCCGCTTTGGACAGTTGGTATTGCAGCATTCTTCGGAGTATTCTTTGGTAAGAATATCTTTGGAGGAAGTGGGAAATACATTTTTAGCCCTGCTCTAGTCGGTGTTTTATTTGTGTTAATCTCATTTCCCGCTCAAATGGCAACCGCATGGATAGATCCACAAACAGCAGATTTTTTTACTGGAGCTACACCACTGAGTTTATTCAATCGTGGACTACCCTTTAACTACTCAACTCTTGACTTATTGATGGGAAGCACTATAGGAACTCTTGGAGAAACATTTAGGCTTGGTATCATTGTCTTAGGTTTATTACTCATCGTTCTCAAGGTTTCAGATTGGAGAATTCCACTTTCTTATTTAGGTTCATTCTTTGTTATCACAGGATTAGCATTTCTAATATCGCCTGATTCAATTGGTAAAGATCCTGTTACATCCTTATTACTTGGAGGAATCCTCTTTGGAGCATTCTTTATTGCAGTTGATCCAGTAACCGCACCTGTTACAAGTAAAGGAAGAATCGTTTATGGTATCGGATTGGGACTTTTGACATTTGTCATTAGAAACTTTGGTACATTCCATGAAGGTGTTACATTTTCAATTATAATTATGAATGCAATTTCGCCATTAATTGATAATAAGACAGTTAAAGAAATTGATGTTACTTCAGAGGAGGTAGCAGCATGAACCAAAACTTAAAAATGATTTTATTTGTTGTTATACTTGGAACAATTACATCTATCTTATTAATAGGTATGGATTTAATTACTAAAGATAGAATTATAGCAAATGAACAAGCATTATTAAAATCAGCTGTATTAAGTGCGAATGAAGTCTCATTCACGTTTACAAATATTCATGATATTTTTGCTGAAGAAGTTGAAGTGATTGAATCAGATGGTCTTACCATTTATCTACATAAAGAATCTGGTAATATCTCTTATGTGTTTGAAGGTGGTGGAGTTTGGGGTCCTATTATTGGAATGATTACTCTTGAACCAGACTTTGAAACAATCGTAGCCATTACAATTCTTCAACAAGAAGAAACCCCTGGTTTAGGTGGTATCGTTGCTGATCCACTCTATTTAGCTAACTTTGTTGGTATTAAGATGGTTCCAACCATTGAAATCAATAAGGATCCTGCAGCAAATAAACCAAATGAGGTGGATGCAATCACTGGGGCAACTAGAACTTCATCTAGTTTTGAGACGATATTAAATGAAAACTATACCATGTATCTAGATGCATGGAATAGCTATAACGAATAAGGGGTGATTATATGAAACTCATTCGATTAAAATATAAAAAATGGTATAACATTTTAAGAGATGGAATCCATAAGAATAACCCGATTGTTGTAGCTGTACTAGGTATTTGTTCTGCACTCGCAGTAACAAACAAGGTTGAAAATGCGATTGCGATGGGACTTGGTGTAACATTTGTTGTCATGGCATCTTCAGCTACTGTATCACTAGTTAGAAACTTCATTCCCTCTAAGGTTAGAATGGTAACCTACATGGTCATCATTTCTACATTCGTTATCTTGGTTCAAATGTTTCTAGAAGCATTCTTTCCAAGTATCGCATCCGCGCTAGGTGCGTACGTGGGTCTCATTATTACGAACTGTATTGTCATGGGTAGAGCAGAAGCATTCGCTGCAAAGAATCCAGTACGATATACACTTGTTGATGGTTTTGCAAGTGGGATGGGATACACATTCGTTTTAATCACTGTATCTATAGTTAGAGAAATTTTAGCATTTGGCTCAATTCTTAACTTCAGAATTATGCCTGCTACCTGGCCAAATTGGGTAGTGATGGCAATGGCTCCAGGCGGATTCTTCGTCTTAGGGTTACTCATCTGGGGTATTAGAGAATGGTCTAAATTCTATGAAGAAGCGGTCTAGGAGGTAAATCATGGAAAATATATTAGAACTCATTATCGCTTCAATATTAAATCATAATATCGCACTTGTCTACATTTTAGGGATGTGTCCTTTAATTGCAATCTCAACGAATATTAAAAATGCTAAGGGTATGGGTATTGCTGTAGTGTTTGTTGTAACGATTACTGCGATGATCAACTGGCCAATCTATCAGTTACTACAAAATACAGGAACAACAAATCTATCCTTACTCGTGTTCATTATTACGATTGCTGCAACAGTTCAGTTCTTAGAAATGTTTTTAGAGAAGTTTATACCAAAACTTTATAATGCATTTGGTATATTCTTACCTTTAATCACTGTAAACTGTGTTGTGCTTGCTATTTCATTATTCTTTGTCAACAGAGATTATAATTTCGTTCAAACCACTGGATTTGCATTTGGATCTTCAGTCGGTTGGTTACTTGCTATCGTATTGGTTGCTGGTATCCGTGAAAAAATGGCGAAAAATAGTGATATTCCTAGAGGTTTAAGAGGTAAAGCAATTGTCTTTATCGTTTTAGGTATCATTGCATTAGCATTTATTGGATTCACCGGTTTAGCAAACATCTAAGGGAGGTATAAGATGAATTTTTTAGTGCCAGTAATATTAATCGGAGTATTGATCATTATTTCCGTGCTACTTATCCTTGCTGAAAAAGCTTTAGGTGGTGGTGGAGAGAAAATGCTTTTGATCAACGATGACAAGGTTATCCCTGTCAAAGGAGACGATACAGTATTAAATACTTTATCAGAGCATAAAATATTTATTCCATCAGCATGTGGTGGAAAAGCGACTTGTGGATTTTGTAAATTTAGACTGATTGAAGGCGGTGGTGATATCAAACCAACCGAAGAGCCTTTCTTAAGTCCAAAAGAACGAGAAGATGGTATTCGTTTATCTTGTCAGGTCAAAGTGAAAGATAATATGAAGATAGAAATTCCAAAAGAATTATTAAATGCCAAGGAATATAAAACAAGAGTAGCTAAAATTCAAGATTTAACCTATGATATCAAATTGGTTGATTTTGAATTGCTAGATCCTAAAGAAATGCATTTCAAACCTGGACAATATGCACAAATGAAGGTTCCAGGTATTGATATCATTCGTGCATATTCAATTGCATCTCATCCAAGTGAAGTCAATCACATTGAATTAATCATTAGACAAGTACCAAAAGGTCAAGCAACTACATTCGTCCATAAAGCACTACAGGTCGGCGATAAAATGATCTTGACTGGTCCATATGGTGACTTTTATCTACAAGAAGAATCAGAACGTGAGATGGTATGTATTGCAGGTGGATCAGGTAAAGCACCGATTCGTTCAATTCTTGCCTATTTAAAAGACCAAGGTATGCCTAGAAAAGTGAGATATTTCTTTGGTGCTAAGTCAAAAAGAGATTTATATTATACTGAAGAGTTTGAGCAACTTTCAAAAGAATATCCAAACTTTACTTATGTTCCAGCATTATCAGAACCACTTCCAGATGACAACTGGACAGGTGAAGTTGGCTTAATTACTGATGTCGTTGATAGAAACACAAGCGACTTATCAGAAGCTGAAGCATATTTATGTGGATCTCCAGGTATGATTAATGCATGTATTAAAGTGTTGAACAAGCACGATATTAAACAAGAAAATGTATTTTTTGATAGTTTTAGTTGATTCTCAAGCATAATAAAATAAGAAAAGACTCGAGTTCAGAAATGAAATTTGAGTCTTTTTTCTTTAAAAATCAATAAAAAAATCAAGAAAATCAAAAAAATTATCAAAAAAATCAATAAAATCAATATAAAAATTAATTTTTTCAATAAAAATGCACAAAAAGTGTTGACAAACGATTGACAAATGAATATAATTAAGGTGTAAGTTAAATAAATCAATGAATTGGCGAAAAAGATTAATAAAATCAATATTGAAATCATTGATAAAAAGATTCGGTCTAAACCGAGGAGGTAAGTAAAATGACTAGAAATTTAAAGATTGTAATCGTGATTGTCACACTGGTAGCACTCTTAACAGCTTGCACACTCACAGAAAAAACTGATGATTATAACAACTACAACAAAATCGTAAAAACAACAACTGATGTAACATATGATGCATACGATGGTGGAGTTGAAGATAACAACGCATTGTTAAGATTTGAAGGGTTTGAAGGAATCGACACATTATTCGTATTCACTGGAGAAGAATCAATAACAATTACAGTGTATGAGAATGTTCAAGTTGGAAAATTCAAAGTCGTGTTAGTTGATCCATTTAATCAAGTCATTGAACTTCATCAAACAACTACACTCAGTTGTGTTGAAGGTCAATATAGAATTAAAGTAGTTGGTGAAGAAGCAACAGGAACTATTTCAATAAATGTTAGTTCACAAGTTAGTGTTTCATTCTATCCTGTATCTAAATAAAATTAACATAACGATTCTTGATTTAAAAGGTTGAATGAATTAGATGTTTTAATCCTAAAGATTCACAATTGATGGCACTAGGAAATCTAGAGAAATAGATTAGGTTCTGGTGATTGATTCGATCTTGAAGATTCAAACAAAACGATTAGGTTTAAGTGGTGAAATGTAATGATGGTACTAAGAAGTCAAGAGAAATTGGCTAGGTCTTGGTAGTGATTGCATCAGCTCAGATTTAAAAAGTATTTAAAAAGTGATGGCAAAGATAGCACTAAGAAATCTAGAGAAATAGATTAGGTCTTGGTGGTCGATTCAATTAAAAAAGTATGAACAAACAAAAAAATCTTTGAATGCACGGTGAAGTTTTGTGGCACTAGGAAGTTATGAGAAACTTAACTAGGTCTTGGTGATAAGATGATAAACCGTGCATTGAAAAGATTAGATGTGAAAAATGAAACTTGAAAGTAATGTGATCTAAAAGCTTAAAATTATAGCACTAGAAGTCGAGAGAAATTGGCTAGGTCTTGGTGGTAACTAAAGAACTATAGATGACATTGACATATGAGATGTACCTAGTTTTAAAAACCGAAGGAACAATGGGAAATATTGTTAGTCCTTAGGCATTTTAAAGTCATGATGACCTCCTTAGACATCTTTGATTTGAATAAGAAAGCCTATTCGTAGGCTTTTTTATTTTTAATTTTTAGTAAGATGACCAACTATATTCTAATGATTTTAACAAATATATGTGAAATATTAAAAGCGCTTTCATAAAGGGTTTATTTTTTATCATCTATTATGTATAATAGAGGTAACAGACAATAAGGAGACGTTTCATGAAAAGAAAATATGTTGCAGAGCCATACCGTATTAAAATGGTTGAGCCAATTCGTGTCACAACGAAAGCGGAACGCATCAAACTCTTGAAAAATGCGGGGTATAACCCTTTTTCTTTGAGAAGTGAGGATGTTTATATTGATTTATTAACTGATTCTGGTACTGGCGCTATGAGCCAGGATCAATGGGCAGCAATGATGACAGGCGATGAAGCATATGCTGGAAGCAAAAGCTTTTATCGTTTAGAAAGCGTTGTAAAAAATATTACAGGTTACGAGTATTTTATACCAGTACACCAAGGACGTGGAGCAGAAAAGGTCTTTTTACCGCAACTGGTAACGCATCAAGGCATGTATTATATTTCAAATCTTCATTTTGATACAACAAGAGCTCATGTTGAGCTTGCTGGAGCAAGAGCAATTGACTGTGTCGTTGAAGATTGTTACGATATTGAGCACTATCACGCCTTTAAGGGTAATTTTTGTATTGATAAGCTTGAAAAGGCTATTGCAGAAAAAGGGAAAGAAAATATAGCTGGTATCATTATGACAATAACCAATAACTCAGCTGGTGGTCAACCTGTAAGCATGGCAAACATGCGTAAGGTTAAAGAAATAGCTGATAAAAATGGTATTATGACCATAATAGATGGTGCAAGATATGCTGAAAATGCTTTTTTCGTAAAAGAAAGAGAAGAAGGATATCTAGATATGGACATCATAGATATTGCTAGAGAAACTTTTAGCTATGCAGATGCATTTTTAATGAGTGCTAAAAAGGATGGTTTGGTGAATATGGGTGGCATTATAGCAATCAAGAATAATGAGCATCTTTATAATCTATGTAGAACATATGTTGTTCCTTATGAAGGATTTCCTACCTATGGCGGTATGAATGGTAGAGATATGGATGCACTAGCAGTCGGGTTAATGGAAGCTCTTGATGAAAATTATTTAAGACATCGAATTGACCAAGTTAGATTTTTAGGAGATAAACTTAGAGATGCTGGAGTTCCTATTCAATATCCTGTTGGTGGTCACGCCGTTTTTGTTGACTGCAAAGCATTCGCTCCTCATATCCCATATGACCAATTTCCAGCCCTCGCTGTTACCAATGCAATTTATTTAGAAGCAGGTGTTAGAGCAGTGGAAATTGGATCTCTACTTTTAGGTAGAGACCCAGATACGAAAAAGAATATAGAAAGTAGAATGGAATTGATGAGACTAACCATTCCAAGAAGACTTTATACTTATGATCACTTAGATGTAGTTGCTGAAGCAGTAATTCACGTCTATAAACACCGCAAGGAACTCAAAGGATACGAATTTCAATACGAATCACCAATCTTAAGACACTTTACATCAACATTCAAACCACTATAAAAACATCAAGGAGGACAAAATGTCATATAAAATATTAACAATTAATCCAGGCTCAACATCAACCAAGCTTGCTATCTATGAAGATGAGAAATGTATATTTAAAGCAAGTGTCAAGCATGATTCTGAAGAAATTTTAAAATTTGATCATATTATTGATCAATATGATTTCAGAATGAATGCAATTATGGATGAACTGAATAAGGATCAAATTGATCTTTCTCAATTAGATGCTGTCGTTGGAAGAGGTGGAATGCTTAAACCAATCCCAGGAGGAACATACGCAGTCAATGATGCGATGCTTGAATATATTAAACAAGCACCAAGAGGAGAACACGCATCCAATTTAGGGTGTATGATTGCTAAAACGATTGCTGATCAATATAACTTACCAAGTTTTATTGTTGATCCAGTTGCAGTTGATGAAATGGAAGATATTGCTAGATTTACTGGGATGCCAGAAATCAAAAGAGACAGTTTGTTCCACGCATTGAATCAAAAAGCAGTAGCCCTAAAGGCTGCCAAAGACTTGAAAAAACCTTATCAGGAACTCAATTTGATCATTGCACATTTAGGTGGAGGTATCAGTGTTGGAATCCATAAAAATGGTAGAGTGATCGATGTCAACAATGCACTGGATGGTGATGGACCAATGTCTCCTGAACGAAGCGGTTCAGTGCCAATGGGGCCATTATACAAAATGGTATTTTCTGGGAAATACACTCTTAAAGAAATTCAAAGAA